>DASZQG010000114.1:0-37684 GCA_035550075.1 Hyphomicrobiaceae bacterium
GGGCGGATCACCTGCTCGGTGAAGACGCCGCCGGTCTGCTCCATCTCCCACGACCCCGGCGTGGCGGAGACGTACAGGGTTTGCGGCCGCATGGCGTTCCACTCCTCGAAGCGGAGCGGCCGGTTGTCCATGCAGGACGGCAGGCGGAAGCCGTATTCGGCCAGCGTCGCCTTGCGCCGGTAGTCGCCGCGGAACATGCCGCCGATCTGCGGCACGGTGACGTGGCTCTCGTCAACGAACACCAGCGCGTTGTCGGGCAGGTATTCGAACAGCGTCGGCGGCGGCTCGCCCGGCTGGCGGCCGGTGAGATAGCGCGAGTAGTTCTCGATGCCAGCGCAGGAGCCGGTCGCTTCCATCATCTCCATGTCGAAGATGGTGCGCTGCTCCAGCCGTTGCGCTTCCAGGAGCCGGCCCGCGTTGTAGAGCTCCTCCAGGCGCTGCTTGAGCTCGGCCTTGATGGCCTTCAGCGCCTGCTGCAGGGTCGGCTTGGGCGTCACGTAATGCGAGTTGGCATACACCTTGATCAGCTTGAGATCGTCAGTCTTCTCGCCGGTCAGCGGATCGAACTCGGTGATCGATTCTACCTCGTCGCCGAACAGCGAGATGCGCCAGCCGCGGTCCTCCAAATGCGCCGGGAACAGCTCGACCGTGTCGCCGCGCACCCGGAAGGTGCCGCGGGTGAAGTTCTGGTCGCTGCGCCGGTAGTGCAGGGCCACCAGGTCCGCGAGGAGCTGGCGCTGCGGGATGGTCTCACCCACCTGCACGGTGAAGGTCATCGCCGTATAGGTCTCGACCGAGCCGATACCGTAGATGCACGACACCGACGCGACGATGATGACGTCATCGCGCTCCAGCAGCGCGCGCGTGGCGGCGTGGCGCATGCGGTCGATCTGCTCGTTCACCGACGATTCCTTCTCGATGTAGGTGTCGGTGCGCGGCACGTAGGCCTCGGGCTGGTAGTAGTCGTAGTAGGAGACGAAATATTCGACCGCGTTGTTGGGGAAGAAGCTCTTGAACTCGCCGTAGAGCTGGGCGGCGAGCGTCTTGTTCGGCGCCAGGATCAGCGCGGGGCGCTGCGTCGCCTGGATCACCTGCGCCATGGTGAAGGTCTTGCCGGAGCCGGTGACGCCGAGCAGCACCTGGTCGCGCTCGAACTGGTTCACGCCCGTCACCAGCTCGGCGATGGCCGTCGGCTGATCTCCCCGCGGCTCGTATTCGGAGACGATCTGAAACGGGATGCCGCCCTCGGACTTGTCGGGGCGCGGCGGCCGGTGCGGCGTGAACGCCTGCTGGATGCCCGCGACCAGCGGATGCGTGGCGAGCATCGGCTGCTGGGCGAGCACCTGGCGCGCGCGCTCGGAGCGCTCGTGGGGACGCGCCAGCAGCGCGTTCAGGCTGGCGGTCATGTCGGCGATGTTGCGCGACGGCGGGCCCACCTGACGTAGCGCGGGGAGCGTGGAGGGTGCGGGGCGCCGATCGGCACCGCCCGCCTCCCTTCTCCCTATCTCGAAGGGGAGAGGGTTCGGCCGAGGGGCTGCAGCTTGCGCCGACGTTTGATCCTGTGGCTGCCCCTCACCCCGGCCCTCTGCCCGCACGCGGGGAGAGGGAGACGGCGCCGGCAGAAACGGCGCGCTGGCCTCAGCGAAACCCTTGGCGGAGCGCTTGGTCTCCGGCGTGCCGGCCGCGCTCTCCTTCGGCGGCGCGGGCGGCTTGCCCGACCTGCCGCGCGAGGGGCGGGGCCGAGGGGTCGTGTCCTTGGGAGGGCGCGGCATGGGGGATATATGGCAAGGCGCAGGGTGGGGGGCAACCGGCCGGACAGGCCAAGACACAGCCTGGCTGCCCCGCTCCCACTGGCGGGGCGATTGGCAAGGCGGCCGGGGAACGCGATACTCGGGCCCCAACCGTGCCCGGGGGATGCGATGTCGCCAGGGTTGCCGCCTCCGTTCGCTATGGCCCTGCTCAGCAGTGTCTTCAATGATGGCCTGCGCACGCGCGAAGGACAGCTCTACTTCACCTTGATGGGGTTCGTGCTCATCAGCAACGTCATTGCCTATTTCCTCTTTTATGGCGCGGCAGCGTTGCGCAACCAAGCCTGGCGGGAAAGGCCGTGGAGCAAACGCCTCGCGGGGACCATCGGTGTGGTGCTCTTTACTGGCGTGGCCGGGTATTTCCTGGCGCAGGCCCTCGACCATCAACTCCTGCGGTCGGTGACGACGCCCCTGTCAGCGAAGATCGAGCACCTGGCCACCGTGTTCGCGATCCCGCTGCTTCCAGCGCTGCTGGTGCTGGCCGTATCGGGTGTAAAAGCGATGGCGGCGACGCGGCCGGATTAGGTACGCGGGGATTGCCGCGCGGGCGCTGGCAACGCGCAGCATCATTGAATGTGCCGTGCGTCGAGTGTGCCGTGCGTTGCCGGCCATACGACGCGTGGCGCTGGGGCGGGAGTAGAACAGAGGCCGCGCCTTGTGCCTGCGCAGCACCCGAGCGGGCAGCGACCTGTTCGGGCTCAATCCCACCCTTTTTGGGCCTGCTCCCCCCTCTCCCTCTGAACCCTCGCCGCCTCCTTTGAACCCGCTCCCGCACCCTGCTGAATCCGCTCTCACTCCGCCCCCTAGGCGCGGTGCCGGTGCGACCGCTTGACTTCGCCAGCGCCCTGCGCTCTATTCTGACTAGACCGACCGGTCTATTCAGAGAAGTCAAGGAGGAATTTCATGCGGATAGCCAAGGACGACGTTGACGTCAAAATGCAGATTCCCGGCGCGACCATCCGCCAGAAAACCGGCTTCGGCGACGCCAGCGGGTACAGCGGAATCAGCGGCGAATACTTCAACCTGGCGGCGGGCGTGGATACCACGCCGTTGTTCCAGGGGCTGGAGGGCAATCTCTGCCAGTGTCCGCACTGGGGGTTTGTGCTGCGCGGCCAGCTCACCACCACCGACGCCGCCGGCGCGCAGGAGACGGTGAAGGCCCACGATCTCTTCTACTGGCCACCGGGGCACAATGTTAGGGTGGATGAGGACGCCGAGATCGTCATGTTCAGCCCGCAGCACGAGCACACCCGCGTCATCAATCACATGATCGAGAAAACAAAAGGGTAAGCCGGCGGACATGCCGACCATGTCGGAATGACTCACTCCACCAAGCAGCGCCTGATCGAAGCGGGCCTGAGCATGCTCCTGGAGCACGGTTACAACGACCTGGGCATCCAGGCCCTGCTTTCGGCGACCAACACTCCCAGGGGGTCCTTCTACCATCACTTCAAGGACAAGGAGGACTTCGCCCTGCAGGTGATCGACGCCTACATGGCAGCCGTCCACACCGGACTCGACGGTTGCCTCGGGGACCCGCAAGTTCCACCCCTGCAGCGCGTGCGCCGTTTCTTCGAGCAAACGGAACAGTCCTACCGTGATGAAGGCTACATGGGCTGCCTGCTCGGCGGGCTCGGTCAGGAGCTGTCGGGCGTCAGCGACGTGTTCCGGCGCAAGATCGAGGCATGCTTCGCCGCGATCGCCGAGCGCATCGGTGCGTGCTTAAAGGAAGCTCAGGCCAACGGCGACATCCCCGCCGACGCGGACGTCCGGCAGATGGCGGACCTGATCGTCGACTGCTGGGAAGGCGCGGCGTTGCGCAGCCGCCTGCGGCGAAACCCGGATTCGCTGCGCACCATGCTGGACTTCTGCATCCGCTCCGTCGCCGCCGGGGCCTAGGGCAGCGCGCGGAAGCAATCCCAATTCCATTGCTGCCACGCGACCGCCATACGAGCCGTAATCCAAATGCGGCACCTGTCCCGCGTTCGGCGCGAGACTTGGCGACCTGTCTGAATTCCGCGCCTAGCTGCGGCCTGCGCCGAGGCGCATGCGCGCTTCCTCGATCTCGCCCAGCAGTCGCGCGCGGCGGATTTCGCCCTGTGCGGCGAGCTGCGCGAGGATGGCCTGCCGCCAGCGGTCGAGCGTGGCCAGCTTCTCGCCGCGAGTCAGCATGGCTTCGTCAACAATGCCGAGCGGACTCTCGAACGAGGTCTCCGGGCTCTGCTTGGCAAGGCTGCGGTTCATTTGTGTAATGATCATGCGTTTCCCCCGAAACCGCACCACCGCGCAGCTTCCGCTCGATTCGCGGCAAAAATATGGGATGCCCGTTGGGAAAGGTTGCATCGGCCGCGCGCATTCAGCCGTGTCTCCGTGGCGCGCGATTGCGTAGCGCAGTTCCCCGCGATTTTGCGAGAGGCCGGTGGAACGCTCGCAGTGATGTACTGCCGTCGCGCGCCGTTGTGCTGTCGCGCGACGGGCCGGTCGCTCGCGACCGACCCGCCTGCCAGCGTCTCATCGACACGCGCTCGCTGTCACCAGTGGCGATAGTGCCGGTGGTGGCGGTAGCGCCAATGCCTGTGGTGATAAGGGCGATACCAGTGGTGGTGATGCCGCCATCCCCAGCCGCCGTACCAGCGGCAATGACGACGGCCGTGTCTCCACCAGCAGCGCCGCCACGCAGCCTTCTGCACCAGTGATGTGCTGGCCGGCGTGACGCCGGACTGTCCCGGCGCGGGTGCGGGCGCGGCAGAGGCCGGCGTGGCCAGCAGGCCGGCGGCCAGTGCCAGGGTGGTCAAGGGAACATATTTCAACACCATGCAAATCTCCTCGGTCTGAACCGGCGCGATTGCGTGGGTAACGTGAGCCGCGGCGGGCCGGTTCCTGGTTCCGGTGTGCACCGCGAGACGCTGCAGCGCGGGCGCGTCAGCGGGCCGCACCGCCGCCAAGGTCGCTGTGACGGATCGGTCGCACCGTGGCTCGGCGGCTGCGGCCTGGTCCCGCCCAACACCGCGCTTGACCCGCCGCGCGGCGCGTTTCCCAATGTCGGCCATGGATGCCCCGGCCATGTCCTCAACGCCCGAGCAGCGCGCCATGAAGGCCGCGGCAGGACTGTATCATGCCTATTTCACCGGGCTGATTTTGACGCTGGTGACGCGGCGCAGCGCACACGACGCGGCGGCGTGGGTGTTCCGCACCTTCCGCCATCAGCACCACGAGAAGTTTCTTGCGAGCTTCGACAAGCTCGGCTTGCGCGGACTGCCCGATGCGGTGGCCTGCGCCGCCTATCACTATCTTTCCAACAGCGTCGGCGGCGTCACCGTCGAGTTCATGCGCGAAAGCGACCGGAAGGCGTGGGTCAACTTCGTGCCGCCGCGCTGGATCTATCCCGGGGCCAGCATCTGCGGTGTGCCGAGCGAGGTGTCGCGCGCTTTTCTTCACGGCTGGTACGCCCACAACGGCGTCTCGCTCGGCAATCCGCGGCTCGGCTTCGTGTGCACGGCGCAGACCACCGACGGGCAGCACGGGCTGTCGGGCTATTTCCTCGAATACGACCGCGAGCTGGCGCCGGAGGAGCGTCTGCAGTTCCGCCCCGGCGAGCTGCCGCCGCCGTTTGATCCGGCGGCCGCGCCCCGCCTGCCGGAGGCATGGACGCCCGGCCGCCTCGCCAGGGCCGAGCGCAACTATGCAATGGAGTACATCCGCTCCGGCCTGCCCCGGCTGGCCGAGATCTTCGGCCCGGCGGAGGCGGCGCACCTGGGCCGCGTGACCGGCCGGCTGGTTGGCGCGCAGCTTTACCGCGAGACCGCCGCGCTGCTCGGCGTAGAGGCCGGCGGCGCATCCGGCTTCGCGCAATTCATGGTCGCGCTGGCGGGCGGCGAAGGCGACGCGGCGACGGCCGAGGCCGACGGCGCGAACGTGATTGTCACGCGCACAGGCTGGCGGCTGACGCGCGATCTCGGGGCCCTGTCGCCCGCCGTGTTCGAGGGATGGAACGGCCTGCTGGAGGGCGCCATCGCCGTCCACGACCGCTTCCTGCTGCTGGAGACCATCGCGCGGCTCGACCTCGGCGACCCCGCCACGGTGTGGCGCATTCGCAGACGCCCGAGCGCCGCCGGCTAGCGCCGCCGTCTGCCGCTCAGCACCTGCGTGTCAGTTATCGTCGTCGCTGCGCCGGTCATGGCGCGCGGAAAATTCGCGGCGCCGGTCGTTCCAGCTCGCCCAGTGCCGGCCGCCGGCAATCGACACGAAGTGCGGCCCGATGTCGACGTGGATATGCTCCATGCCGGTGTAGGTCATGGTGCCGCCGCCGTGATGGTTGGCGACCAGCCACGCCACGATCTCAGCCTTGCGGCTGCCGGCGTTGAAATCGATGGCGTTGCCGCTGGCGTGCCGCGAGGGATGGTTGGTGCCGGCGATCACGGAGCCGGGGCGGCAGGTCGAGATCACCTGCACGGGTCCGAACTTCTGCTCGATGCGATCCAGCAAGGCGTGTGCGGCCCGCGTGAGGCAGGCACGCGGCGCCTCCGGCGAATCGCGCAGCACGGGCGAGGCCGATGTGCGGATGGGGCCGCCGGCTGACGCGCCGCGTCCCATCGCCGGCGGAGATGCCGGCTCGGGAGCCAGAAACGCGCTGTTCACCCAGCCGGTTGCGGACAAATGCTGCACCGGGCACCAGCGCGCGCGGCAGGCGTCGGTAATGGTGATGCCGCGGCTGCCGGGCGGCAGGGCGCCAACGATGTCGAAATCGGCGGAGGGACCGCTGCGCACATTGAGCACGTCATCGGCGCGGACATTGGCGACCATGAACAGCGGCTGCGCGGCGCGCCGCGGCGGCGCCGGCCTGGCCGATGGCGCCGTTGCGGTTGCCTCGAACGGCACCGCGGGCGGTGGTGCCGTCGCCGGCGCGCGAGCGGGCTCCGCCATCGCCACCCAGGAGGAGGCTTCCGTGGCGGCCGGCTCGGAAGCCGGTGCGGCCGCAGCGGTGTCGGCGGCGGCGGGTGCGGCCGCCTTTTCGTCAGGCTTGGCTGCAGGCGGCAGCGACGGGTTGGCTTCCGTCGGCGCCACCGGCGACTCGGCCACCAGCCGCCGCGAGAAGATGCGCGGCAGCGGCAGCATCGCCGAAGCCTGCGTCACCGCCGGTGCGATGATGCTGGCGGTGCCGCTGTTGCCGTCGGCGCTGAGCCAGCGGATACGGTCGCCGTCGCGGGTGAGCCGCATGCATTGCGGATCGGAATTGAACCAGCGGTTCCACTTGTGACAGAGCTGGTCGTTGGCAACCCACCAGCGTCCTCTGTCGGTGGCGGCGCCCAGGTACCACGCGAGCTCGCCCGCCTCTCCGGTCATGCGACCGTCGGCGGTGTAGCGCACCGGCACCTTGCTGCCGGTTGGCGTATCGATCTCCACCGCGGCGCCTGCCACCAGGGCGGTGATCTGCGCGCCGGTCAGCTCGCGCGCTTGCGCCCACGCTATCGCGGATGCCGCGCACAGAACTATCCCGGCTACCACCGGCTTGATCACGCATTCCCCCGATTTGTGCCCGTCGCTTGAAGGCTTTATTGGCGGGCCGATTGGTCAGGAGTGTGGCAACACGGGGGAATTGTGCGCCCCGCGCGCACCGGCCGCAGGCCGGGCGCGAGGCCTTGCGCGCTCAGGCCCCGCCAACCGCGCCAATGGCCTGCACCATGAGGCGGGCGGCGGCAACCGACTTGAGGCCTGCGTCCGTCAGTGTCCGCCAGGCCTGGAAACTCACGGCCAGCTGCAGCAGCGCGCGCTGCTTTGCGGTGAGCCGGGTCCCCAGCACACTCTGGTAGGCGGCCATGTAGGGCCCCATGCGTAGCTCGGTGACCTCCCGCGTCAGCGGATGACTTTCCGCATCGCGCAGCACGCACGCAGCGAGCCCAGCGTTCCGTTCATACCAGGCATAAATCGCGCCAAGGCCAGTGCGCAGCCGCTCGTCGCGATCCTCGATGGCGCGCCAGGGTTGCGCATCGGGGAGAGGATCCCGCTCCATGGCGAACCCCGAGCAGGCCAGGAACAGGCTGCGCTCGTCCGGGAAGTGCGCGTAAAGTGTGTGGCGCTGCACCCCGGCACGCTCGGCCACCATGCTGAGCGTGGTGTGCGCCGGGCCGACGCTGCTGTGCAGATCCACGGTGGCCTCGACGATCCGCCGCCGGGTTTCCGCCTGGCTCTCGGCGCGCTTTCTCAAGGTGTAGGTGCGGGTCATCTCGCTTTTTCGATGCACAATGAAGTGCACCCATCTTGACGATTTCCATATTTCATTACACACATTTGTACTATCAAACAGACCAGATGTCCACCTTTCCCCCAATGGCGGGCGGCGCGGGGCCACGGTCGCATCAAGACTGTCATGCACAGGGCCGGTCGAGACCGTTCTCGCCTTTAGAAGACATTGGTATTGACATGAGACGTTTGTCTCAATACAAGCATGGCGTCGACGCCGATTAGGCGGCGTGCAGACAAATAGGGGCGCAGTGCATGCGCTCTGGTTTCATACGACGACGCGACAGGGAGAACGGTGATGCAACAGGTGCAGACTTCCGCAACAGCTCCAGTGACATTGATAAATCCGTCCGGCCTTTATGATCCAAGCCCCTACGGCTATTCCCATGTGGCCGCCGTGCGCGAGGATTGCCGTGCTGTCTACATAGCCGGTCAGGGCGGAGAAAACGAAAGAAGTGAATTCAGTTCCGATTTCCGCATGCAGGTGCGCCAGGCACTCAACAATCTTCAGACCGCGTTGAAAGCGGCTGGCGCGAGCACCACCGATGTTGCCAAACTGACTGTGCTCATTGTCGATCACACGGAAGAGAAACTGCGCTTGTTCGGCTCGGAGCTGCAGGCGGCGTTCGGGCCGGGACCAAAGCCGGCCTGCACACTCATCCCGGTGCCGCGCCTAGCTCTCGACGCGATGCTTGTCGAGATCGAGGCGGTCGCAGCGGTGCGCGCCTAGCACGCCTGGACCCCTCCCGGGCGCTGGATGAACCGTTTGTATCTCACAACGCCGCCGAGCTCTTTCAGGAGAAAGCACGATGCCCCTGACCCCCAAGCAGATGGACCAGAAGATGGACGAACATTTTGCCTTCGAAGGCGCTGACAACATCGAGGGCGTGCTGGCAACGCTCGCCGATGACGTGGAGCATGACATCGTCGGATGGCCGTCCGGCCCTGCGCGTGGCCGCGACGGCGCACGCAAGTTCTACGAAACCCTGTTCGTGGATTTGGCCGACAGCAGCGTGCGCTGCGTGAAGCGCCTTTACGGCCATAACTTCCTGATCGACGAGTCGATCTGGAGGGGCAAGGCTCCCGGCCGGCCGTTCGGGCTGGAGGGACGCAATCGACCGCTCGAGTTCCGGCTCCTGCATGTCATGGAGTTCGCGGACAGCGGCGATATCAAGCGCGAGAACGTGTGGATCGACCTCGCTTCCATCATGCAACAACTGCCGCAGGACTGACGTGACAGACACCGAAAAATCAGGGCGTCCGAACCAGAAGACACGCACTCGGAAAGACCTCCTCCAGGCGGCCTCCCGGCTGATGAAGCAGGGACGAAACCCGACCCTGGAGGAGGTCGCCGAGGAAGCGCTGGTATCGCGCGCGACGGCGTATCGGTATTTCCCCAGCATCGAGGCACTGCTGGTGGAATCCTCGGTGGACCTCGCCGTGCCCGAGCCCGCGGCGCTGTTCGAGGGCGACACGTCGCGCGACCCCGTCACGCGTCTGCAGCGCGTCGATACCACGCTGCACGACATGATCCTGGCGAACGAGCCGGCCCTGCGCACGATGCTGGCGTACGCCATCCAGCACGCGGGGACGCTGGGCGACAAGCTTCCCAAGCGCCAGAACCGGCGCTCGCCGCTGATCGAGGCGGCTCTGGAGCCGGCGCGCCACCAGTTCAAGCCCGCAACGCTGAAGCTGCTGATGAACGCGCTGGCGCTGATCGTGGGACCCGAGGCCAGCATCGTGGTCAAGGACGTTCTCCAGCTCGACGATGCGGAGGCCCGCAAGGTGAAGCGTTGGGCGATCCGCGCGCTGGTGGAGGCGGCAAAAAAGCCCGAGGCGCCAGGCTGATCCGGCCGCACGGAAATGTGATCTCGATTTAATTGCACATCATTGTGCATCCATATTGACGGTCGCCCGCCTTTTCGATACACACCACCGTACCGTCAAATACAGCCGCTCCGCTGCGGGGATTCCCGCACCGGTCCGCGGTCCCGACAGGTGACGTCAATGAAACACAGAAAGCGGACCTTGCAGATGATCGTGAGCGGAACCGCGCGGTGCGACCACGCCGGCAACACCCTGGCTAGGGCGGCCGCGACGCTGAAGCGCTTGTGTCGGGCCTACCTGGCCTGGCGCACCGAGAGCGCCATGGCCGGCCTCCTGCAGTCGATGAGCGATCGGGAGCTGAGCGACATCGGCCTTTCCCGCTCGGACATCGGCGGCGCCGTGGCGCGCATGTGGGCGCCACGCGACACCGGTCCGCAAAACACGGAAACAGACGAGCTGATCGGCGACTTCGCACCGGCCGGCTACGCGCCTTCGCACTGACCTACGCCAGCCAACCCCGAACCCGTAGAGGATACCACCATGCAGACCCGGATCGCTGAAATCGCCGATGGCATCTATCGCCTTTCGACATTCGTGACCGACATCGCGCCGCCCGCCGGCTTCACCTTCAACCAGTTCCTCGTCATGGGCGATGAGCCGCTCATGTTCCACACCGGACTGCGCAAGATGTTCCCGCTCAATCGCGAGGCGCTCGGCCGCATCCTGCCACCCGAGCGCCTGCGCTGGATCGCCTTCGGCCACTATGAAGCCGACGAATGCGGCGCCATGAACGAGTGGCTGGCAATCGCCGCCAACGCCGAGGTCGCGCACGGGCAGACCGCCTGCAACGTATCGCTCAACGACATGGCAGACCGCGCTCCGCGTGTGCTGGCCGACGGCGAGACGATCGACCTCGGACGCGGCAAACGAGTCCGCTATATCGACACGCCCCAGACCCCGCACGGCTGGGACGCCGGCGTCATGTTCGAGGAATCGACCGGCACCCTGCTGTGCGGTGATCTCTTCACCCAGGTCGGCGACGGCCCGGCCATCACGCACGGCGACGTCGTCGGCCCGGCCATCGCCGGCGAGGACCTGTTCGGGTACTCGAGCCTCAACCCCGGCATGGGCGCCACCATTCGCAAGCTCGCGACGCTGAAGCCGCGCACGCTCGCCCTGATGCACGGCCCCTCGTTCGCCGGCAACGGCGCGGCGGCCCTGCACGCCTTGGCGGACGACTACGAGCGCCGCACGCTGCACGCCCTGAACGGCCTCGCGGCGACGAAAGCCGCCTGAGGGGTCGGATGCAGTCCGTCAGCCCTGCTTCGCCACCCGCTTTGCCGGCACCTCTGGCGCAAACGCGACCCAGCCGTGCCGGCACTCTTCCCACACGGCGATGGCCGGCGGCGGAAAATCCGGATCGGCGAACGCGCCGATGGCCACGGTGACGAGGTCGGGAAAGCCGTCGTTGTCCCAATACACGGTCGAGCCGCACACCGGGCAGAAATGGAACGTGAGCCGGTGCCCGCTTTCCGACCCGCGGGTCCAGGCCGTGGCGGCGCCGGTCACCTTGATCTGCGCGCGCGGCCACCGCGCCTGGTTCGACAGCACGGCACCCGTGCGGCGCTGGCACTCCAGGCAGTGGCACATGGAGACGCGAACGGGGTCTCCCTCGGCGGTCAGCGCGAGCTGGCCGCAACTGCAGGTGGCGCGGCGGATGGTCATGTGGATTCTCTCCGGCTTTGGCGGTGCAAATCCTATCGCACCCCGCGGCCGTGGAGACAACGCCCGTCGGCCGCTGCCTACTTGAACAGCGACGACAGCGAGAAATTCGAGGCCGTGATAATCGGCGCGGCCTCGGCGATCTTGGGATATGGCTCGTCGATATAGACGCTGACGCCGGTGGCGCGGCCTTCCTTGATCAGCGCGGCGACGTAGGCCCACCCGTCCGGACCGAGCCCCAGGCACGCCTCCGACATCTCGCCCTTCAGCCGCACGTGGATGGCGATGTTGCCGCGCGCCAAGATCGCGGCAGTCTGCGCCGGCGTGAACAGATCGCGGTTGGTGAGCTTGGTGAGATAAATGCCGGCGACCATGCGCTTGCTGAGCGGCCCCCATGTGACGCGGTCGTCCTTTCCGGCAAAGGAATATTCGCCCGGCGGCAGCGGGCCCACCGCCTTGGCCGCGAGGCAGTCCGGGTCCGGATTGTTGCGGCAAACGTCGCGGCCGGAGATCGCCCAGGCGACGGTCTTGCCGTTGGCGCGCGCATCGTCGGAGAGGACGAACAGGCGCCCCGTGCGGATCGTATAGCCGAGCCGGAAGCTCTTCAGCGTGTCGGGCACGTGATGCACGACATCCTCGAACGGCGCGCAGATTTCCCCGCCGGTCAGCTTCCGCTCGTAGCCCTTGTGGCGGATGGTGACGTAGTCCACGCCCGGCGCGCAGTCCCACTGCGGCAGCACCTTCTTGCCGGCAAGCGAGATCGAAGGAAGCTTCTTGCGCCCCGCCATGTGCGGCGGGCTGCGCACAGTCGGCTTCCAGGGCGGCGGTGGCGGCTCGGCGACCGCCAGCTGGTCGCGCGGCGGCCCGGTATGCTTCATCCGTTCGCACTCGGGCGACAGCTTGGGCGGCTGGATCTGCTTGACCGCCAATTGCCGCGCCAGGGCGCTGGGCGCGCCCTGCTTGATGTAGGCCTGGATCAGCGCCTGCTGCACCTCGAGCTGCTCCTCCGACAGCTCGAAGATGCAGTCGTAGATCTGATCGCCCACCTGTCCGAAGAAGTCGGCGATATTGTCGGCGGCGCGCGCGCTGACCGCGGGTGGCCTGGGCTGCTCCGCGACCGACGTCCCGGCCGGCGCAAGGGCGAGCGCGGCCAGCGCCAGCCGCACGCCGACGGCGCGCGCAGGGCGCTTGTGCTCCCAGACGTGCCAAACCCAGGCCATGGCGCCCTCAGGTGCGACAGGAATCAGGCAGGCTTCGGGCTTGGTCGGATTTTTCACGGCACTGGTCAAGCTGCGGGCCGGCCGGGCGCCCCATAGACTGAGTTGAAGGGCCGCTGGACGCCTGCCCGAAGCCTTCCGGCCCCCCGGGGGACAAGCCCGACCAGCTAAGACGGCATCGCCCGCCGCCCCGCGCATGCGCGTAATTCGGCCCGACCGTCACCGCCGCTGGGGGTTGAAGCCGCGGATCATAATGATCAGAACGGCGATCAGCACCGGCGCCGACAAGGCCAGGCTCCAGGCCTGCGACACGCCGAAGAACTGGAAGAAGCGCGCGACCGTGTACGCCGCCGACAGTGCCACGAACCCCGTAAAGCCGGCCTTGAGCCAATCGCCCCACTTCATGGCTGGGCCGCCCGGTCCACGCGCCAATCCGCCCGCTCCAGCATCAGCGATACCAGCGCGCCGGCAATCAGAGCCCAGAACGCGGCGCCGATGTTGAAGACGGGAATGTCAGCCACCGTCACCAGAAACGTCACCAGCGCGCCGATTGCAAACCGCCCCTGGAAGGCAATCGTGAATGCGCCCTGCAGCACGCGCAGCATGGCGAGCCCCGCCAGGGTGGCGATGAAGGCGCGCGGCGCAGCCAGCAGCAGCCGCGTGAACAACGGCGACAGCAGGCCGAACACGATGGCCAGCACACCGACGATCACGCCGCCGGTGTACTGCGCCTGCCGATCGTTGTTGGCCGAGAGGATCGCATTGACCGGCCCGGTGAGGCAGGTCGACACCGCGCCGACGAAGGCGGCGAGGAGCGAGCCGCCGCCGCAGGCGATGGCAATGGAGTCGACAGGGGGATCGTGGCCGGCCGCCGTCAGCACGGCGACGCCCTGACCGTTCTGCACCACCAGCACGGTGATGGCGAGCGGCACCACCAGCTCCGCCGTCGCGGCCCACGAGAACTCGGGCGCATGCAGGATCGGCGTTGCCAGCACGCTGGCCTGATCCAGCGCCGGGGCGAAACTGCCGAATTGCGCGACCACGCCTGCGCCCACGGCCATCGACACGATCAGCGGCGGCAGGCGCGCCGCCACGCGCGGCAGCGCGCTGACGGCGAGGTAGGCAATCGTCATGGCACCGGTCAGCTTCAGGTCGGCGCGGAAGGCCCGCACCCACTCCAGCCCGAAATTCAAAAACACGCCGGCCACCATGGCCATCACGATCGGCATCGGCACCGCGCGCATGGCGCGCCGCACCCAGCCGGTCACGCCGAGCGCGATCATCAGAATGCCCGTCAGGATGTAGGCGCCGACCACCTGCGGCAGCGTGAGGTGCCCGAGTGCCGAGCCCACCAGCACCGCACCCGGGATGGTCCAGAAGAACACCAGCGGCTGGCGATAGCCGAGGCAGTAGGCGATGCTGATCGCGCCGGGGATCGCGAACGAGCCGAAAATCCACGACGCCAGGTCGGCCTCGCTCAACCCGCCCTTGGTGCCGCTCGCCAGGATCACCGCCACCGGGCCGGTCGCGGCAAACAGGAAGGCGACCAGGCCATTGGCGACGTGCACCGGCGCCAGGTCGCGCCAGAAGGATCGAGAGGCAGGCACGGCGAGCGCAGGATCGGACATCGGGCGTGGAATCTCTTCGGCTGGACCCGCAGGCTAGCCGCAAACCGCCGCTGCCACACCTGCGAATATTTGCGCCCCTCCATCGCGGTTTCGGCGCGGCGGGCATCCTGTCGCGGCATTGATTGCAACGGCCGCGACATTCACGCTACGCTCACGCGGGGGAGGCGTGCAGGTGGCGGCGCTTGGGGGATGCGGCGTACGCGGCCTGCCGGGCGTAACGGACCCTCAGCGGTTCCGTGAGTTGACGGAGGGTTTCAGGGATGACTCCGAGACACGTGTGGCGTGTGCTTTCCGGTTTGTCTGCGCTGACGATGGCCGCCGCGGTGTTGTGCACGCCCGCTGCGCCGGCGGCCGCGCAAGGCCAGTGCAAGGCGCTTCTCAACGCGGCCGGCAAGGCCAAATTCAGGCCGTTCACCCAGGCGCGCGAGAAGCGTGGCAACGGCGCCGCCATGGCCGACGCGATCGCCAACTGGCAGCGCGACGTCAGCGCCAAGTATGGCAGCCAGTGGATGCTGTGGGAGAATGCCGTCGACAAGAGCTTCTCCTGCGGGGCCGCGCGCCCCGGCCGCATCGGTAGCTGGTTCATCCGCTGCACGATTGCAGCGCGCCCGTGCGGTGGCGGACCCGATAACGTCACGGAAATCGATAGCGACCCGCCGGCGGAGCGCGGCCAGTGCAGCGACTATCGGCGCGACCGCATCTTCGAGGTGCAGCGGCTCATGAATGGGTGCGACACCTGCAACCGCGAGGTCGACGTCGACGGCGTCTGCGGTCCCACCACCGAGCACTGCCTGCGGCAGTTCCAAAACTCGCGCTTCGGGCGCAAGCGCAATTTGCGGGCGGACGGGCTCCCGCATCGCGAGACGGTGGCCGCGCTGCACGACTACTGCCGCTGACACCTGCTGCGGCGCGCATGCGAGCCCCGCGGCGTTCGAGCGCGCCGCGATTGATCGCGCATGCCGCATGCCCTGCGGCGCGAGGCCCGCCGCGGCCGATGACGCTCGCACTGGCCGCAGGCGCGCAGCCCACCGGCCAAATTCCTCTCCTCGTCAAGCCCCCTCGCGGCACGGCCCGGCGACCGCCTGCGGGGCGCAGTGCGCGAGCAGGAAATGGAAATTCCCACTGGACCAACGCATCCAAACACTTCAATATCGGCGGCTGTTGGTCCGACAATCCGACACGCGGTGCAAAAAAGCCGCGGATAAAAAACACCTAGGGAGAAGCTCCGTCGTCCCATGGTCGCGCAAGCTGTTCCTCGTGCCGCGTCCGAACCGCGCAGCGATGCCCTGCTGAGCGTTCGCGACGTGTCCGTCCGTTTCGGCGGCATCGTTGCGCTCGATGGCGTGTCATTCGATGTGCACCCGGGCCAGATCGCTGGCCTGATCGGGCCCAACGGCGCCGGCAAGACCACGCTCTTCAATTGCCTCAGCCGCCTCTACATCCCCAACAGCGGCGACATCCTGTTCGACGGCCGCTCGCTGCTGAGCGAGCCGCGCCATGCCATCCCCAAGCTCGGCATCGCCCGCACCTTCCAGAACGTGGCGCTGTTCGACCGCCTGACCGTGCGCGACAACGTCAAGGTCGGCTGCCACAGCCGCACCGGCACCGGCTTCCTCACCAACGCCCTGCGCCTGCCCCAGCGCGACGTCGAGGAGGAGCGCATCGCCGAACGCGCCGAGGACCTGATCGCCTTCATGGATTTGAAGGGCTACGCCGACATGAGCGCCGGCGGGCTGCCCTTCCCGGTGCGCAAGCGCGTCGAGCTGGCGCGCGCGCTGGCCGCGGGTCCCAAGCTGCTGCTGCTCGATGAGCCGGCGGCCGGCCTGAACCATGAGGAGGTCGACGTGCTGCGCGGCCAGATCCGCCGCGTGCGCGACGTGCAGCGGGTGACGGTGCTGCTGGTGGAGCATCACATGAGCCTGGTGATGTCGGTCTCCGACAAGGTGGTTGCCATCGACTTCGGCAGGAAGATCGCGGAAGGGACACCCGCCGACGTGCAGCGCAATCCCGAGGTGATCCGGGCCTACCTCGGTACGGAGGCCTAGCAGAGATGCCGCTGCTGGAGGTGGAAGGTCTCAAAGCTTTTTACGGGCAGACCCAGGCGCTCTACGACGTCAACTTCTCCCTGGAGCCGGGCGGCATCACCACCCTCCTGGGGGCCAACGGCGCCGGCAAGACCACCACCCTGCGCGCCATTTGCGGCATGGTGCGTGCCGCCGGCACGATCAAGTTCGAAGGGCAGCCCATCACCGGCAAGGCCACCGAGGACATCGTGCGGCTGCGCGTTGGCCATGTGCCGGAGGGCCGCGGCACCTTCACCAATCTCAGCGTCGAGGAGAACCTGCGCGTTGCAGCCTACACGCGCAAGGACCAGGCCGCGGTGGCGCGCGACCTCGACATGGTGTTCGAATACTTTCCGCTCCTCAAACAGCGCCTCGGCCAGCAGGCCGGCACGCTGTCGGGCGGCGAGCAGCAGATGCTGGCGATCAGCCGCGCCCTGATGCTGAGCCCGCGCCTGATGCTGCTCGATGAGCCGTCGTTCGGGCTGGCGCCGATGATCGTGCAGGAGATCTTCCGCATCATGCGCCGCATCAACGCCGAGGCCAAGGTCAGCATGCTGCTGGTGGAGCAGAATGCGGCGCTGGCCCTCGACCTTGCGGACCACGCCTATGTGCTGGAGACCGGCCGCGTGGTGATGTCGGGCAAGGCATCCGTCGTGAAGAACGACGAGGCCATCCGCAAATCCTATCTTGGCTACTAGAGGCGGGGATGGAACAACTCATCCAACAGGTTGCAGCGGGGCTCGCCAACGGCGCCATCTATGCCTGCCTGGCGCTGGCGCTGGTGATGATCTTCGTCTCCACCGACCACATCAATTTCGCGCAGGGCAACCTGGCGATGTTCAGCGCCTACCTGGTGTGGCAGTTCCTGCAATGGGGATTGAATTTCTGGCTGGCGCTGCCGATCGTGGTGGTGATTTCCTTCATCATCGGGGTGGCGATCGAACGCTTCATCCTGCGCCCGTTGCACGATGCCCCGGTATTATCGATCGTCGTCGTCTTCATCGGGCTGCTGACGATCTTCTTTTCGCTGGCCGGCGCCATCTGGGGCCACACCATCAATGCCTTCCCCTCGCCGTTCCCGAAGTTCAACTTCCCCGGCGCGGCCTACTTTGGCCCGCACCAGATCGGCATGATCCTCACCACCATCGTGCTGCTGCTGCTCCTGTTCGCATTCTTCCGGTTCACACCGCTGGGCCTGGCCATGCGCGCCGCCGCGCAGAACCCGGCCTCCGCCCGCCTCGCCGGCGTCCGCGTGGACTGGATGCTGGCGCTCGGCTGGGGCCTTGCCGCCGCGATCGGCGCGGTGGCCGGCACGCTGGTCGCGCCGGTCGTCTACCTGGAGCCCAACATGATGGCGAGCATCCTCCTTTACGGGTTTGCCGGCGCCCTGATCGGCGGCATCTCGAGCCCGGGCGGTGCGGTCGCCGGAGGTTTCATCGTCGGCGTGCTCGAGAACCTGATCTCGTACTTCGGCGACGTGGTCCAGAACCTGACGGGGCTCTACATCATAGGCAACGGCGAGAAGCTCAGCGTTGCGCTGCTGATCGTCATCACGGTGCTGACGCTCAAGCCGGCGGGTCTGTTCGGTCGCGTCAGCGTGAAGCGGGTCTGAGCGATGGCGACCACCACAACCACGGCCAACGGCGTGACCCGCAAGCAGACGTCACGGTTCGGCGCCGGCTTCAGCCGCAATGTTTGGCTGCTCCTGATCGCCCTTGCCCTGTTGCCGGTGGTGGTGGCGCTGCTGCCCCTGGTCGGCGGGCCCGCCGAGGTGATCAGCAGCTACACCTTCCTCCAGCTCAGCCTGATGATCGTGTACTCGATCGCGGTGCTGGGCCTCAACCTGCTCACCGGCTTCAATGGGCAGATTTCCCTCGGCCATGGCGCCTTCTTCGCCGCCGGCGCCTATGTCGCCGCGGCCCTGGTCGCCCACCACCATTGGCCGCACATGGTCACGCTGCCGGTGGTGGCGCTGTTCTGCTTTGTCCTCGGCTACCTGTTCGGCCTGCCGGCGCTGCGGCTAGAGGGCCATTACCTCGCGCTCGCCACCTTCTCGCTCGCCATCGCCGTGCCGCAGATTCTCAAGTACCGGCATCTGGAAGGCGTCACCGGCGGCGTGCAGGGCCTCAACCTGCCCAAGATCGTCGCGCCGTGGGGGCTGCCCTTCACGCCCGACCAGTGGATGTACCTGCTCGTCCTGGTGGTGGCGGTACCTATCTTCTGGTTCACCCGCAACCTGCTCGACAGCCGCACCGGGCGCGCGCTGATGGCGATCCGCGACCAGCCCATGGCCGCCGCCACCATGGGCATCAACATCTCCCAGTACAAGGCGATCACGTTCGGGCTGAGCGCCATGATCACCGGGATCGCCGGCGCGCTGCACGCCGGCATGTTCCGCTTCGTGGCGCCGGACAGCTACCCGCTGGAGCTGTCCATCACCTTCCTGGTCGGCATGGTCGTCGGCGGTCTGGCGTCGCTGCCGGGCGCCATCTTCGGCGGCATCTTCGTGCAGGTGATCGAGAAATATGCCGATTCCATCGCCCGCTCGCTGAGCTCGACCCTGCACCTGCCGATCGACATCGAGCCTTGGACGATCTACGGCATCGCCCTCATTCTGCTCGTTTACCTCATGCCGACTGGCATAGCGGGCGGAATTGCAAGACTGCGGAGACTAATGAACAATACCGGCCGTCGCAGCGGCACATCGTGACGAGATCACCAACTGGCGCGCAACAAGGAGGAGACATCATATGTTGCAAAGTTCGCGTAGGTTATTTTTGGCCGGTGCATCTGCACTCGGCCTAGCCATCGCCGCGACGCCGGCGCTGGCGCAGAAAGGCAAGTACGACGAAGGGGCGTCCGACACCGAGATCAAGATCGGCAATACCAACCCGTACTCGGGTCCGGCCTCGGCCTATGGCGTGATTGGCAAGTCCATCGACGCCTACTTCAAGAAGATCAACGATGACGGCGGCATCAACGGCCGCAAGATCAATTTCGTCACCTACGACGACGGCTACAGCCCGCCGAAGACCGTCGAGATGGTGCGCAAGCTGGTCGAGCAGGACAAGGTGCTGCTGCTGTTCCAGACGCTCGGCACACCGCCCAACACGGCCATCTGGCAGTACATGAACGACGCCAAGGTGCCGCAGCTGTTCGTCGCCACCGGCGCCTCCAAGTGGGGCGATCCGAAGGGCCACCCGTGGACGATGGGCTTCCAGCCGGACTACCGCACGGAAGGCATCATCTACGCCAAGCACATTCTTGAAACCGTCAAGGATGCCAAGATCGCCGTCCTCTACCAGAACGACGACTACGGCAAGGACTACCTCGGCGGCTTCAAGGAAGGCCTCGGCAAGGACGCCAACAAGATCGTCAAGGAAGAGCCCTATAACGTCACCGATCCCACGGTCGACAACCAGATCATCCAGCTCAAGAACTCGGGCGCCAACGTGTTCTTCAACATCGCCACGCCGAAGTTCGCGGCGCAGGCGATCAAGAAGGCCGCCGAGCTCGGCTGGAAGCCCGTGCAGTACGTCAACAACGTGTCTTCGTCGGTGGGCAGCGTCATGAAGCCGGCCGGCATCGACAACGCACAGGGCATCATCACGGCGCTCTATCTCAAGGACCCGACCGATCCGCAGTGGGCGAACTCCGCCGACATGAAGGAGTGGAAGGCGTTCATGGCCAAGTACATGCCGCAGGGCAATCTGTCGGATGGCAGCTACGTGTACGGCTACGCCGTCGCCCATCTGATGGAGATCGTGCTGAAGCAGTGCGGCAACGAGCTGACCCGCGCCAACATCATGAAGCAGGCCGCGAACCTGAAGAGCGTGGAGATCCCGCTGCTTCTGCCAGGCATCAAGGTCAACACCAGCCCGACCGATTTCTATCCTCTGCAGTCGGTGCAGCTGGCGCGCATCAAGGGCGAAAGCTACGAGCTGTTCGGCAAGGTTCTCTCGAACGAAGCCGCCAGCAACTGACGCCTCGCCTCGGGCGCGACCCTTCGGGCCGCGCCTTCTTCGCGGGCAGCCGGCCCGCAACGGAAAGAACGGATCGCCCACCGGACGCTGCCGCCGGTGGGCGATTTGACGTTGCGGGCTTGCGCACTCCGGCCGCCCGGAACACAGTGGCTGATCCGGAGCCGCACAACGTGAATACTCCCCCCCAGGTCTTCTCCATTACCGCGCGCCTCGCCAGCGGCGAGCGCGTCCGCGAGAGCGGCGCCTTCGCCGAGCGTATCGCGCGCGCGGCCGGCGGCTTCGCCGCGCTCGGCATCGGCCAGGGCGACTGCGTGGCGCTGCTCATGCGGAACGATTTCGCGTTCCTGGAGGCCTCGCTCGCTGCCATCCGCCTCGGCGCCTATGCGGTTCCGATCAACTGGCACTTCAAGGCCGAAGAGGTGGCCTACATCCTGGCCGACTGCGGCGCCAAGGTGCTGGTCGCGCACGCCGACCTGCTGGCGGGAGTCGCCGGGTCCATCCCCGCCGGCGTCGAGGTGCTGGTGGTGCCGGTGGCCGAGGAAATTTGCGCGTCCTACGGCCTGTCTCCGGCCTTCGGTCAGGTCCCCGCGGGCGCGACCGCGTGGGACACCTGGCTTGCCGCCCAGACGCCCTGGCGGGGCGCGCCGCTGCCGCAGACCTCCAGCATGATCTACACCTCCGGCACCACCGGCCGGCCGAAAGGCGTTCGCCGCAACCCCCTCACGCCGGACCTCGAGGCGCGCATGGCGGACTATCGCGAGCGCGTGTATGGCCTCGCCCCCGGCGTGCGCACCATGATCCCCGGCCCCCTCTACCACTCCGCGCCCAACGCGTTCGCGCTCCGCGCCGCCCGGGTAGCCAGCCTCATCGCGCTGATGCCGCGCTTCGACCCCGAAACCTTCCTGGCGCTGGTCGAGAAGCATCGCATCGAGGCGATGTTCATGGTGCCGACCATGTTCGTGCGCCTGCTCAAGCTGCCGGCCGAGGTGCGCCGGCGCTACGACTTGTCGTCGCTCAAATTCGTGATGCATGCCGCCGCCCCCTGCGCGCCCGACGTCAAGCGCGGCATGATCGAGTGGCTGGGTCCGGTGATCCACGAATTCTACGGCTCGACGGAATCCGGCGCCGTCACCGTGGTCGACAGCGCGGAATGGCTGGCACGGCCCGGCACCGTCGGCCGCCCGATCCAGGGCGCCAGCATCCGCATCTACGACGACGCTGGCCGCCGGCTCGGCGCCAACCAGGTCGGGGAAATCTACACCCGCCTCGAATTCCTGCCCGAGTTCACCTACCACCAGCTGCCCGACAAGCGCACCGAGATCGACCGCGAGGGATTCATCACCTCTGGCGACGTCGGCTACCTTGACGATGCCGGCTACCTGTTCCTGTGCGACCGCAAGCGCGACATGGTGATCTCTGGCGGCGTCAACATCTATCCCGCCGAGATCGAAGCCGTGCTGATCACCTGCCCCGGCGTGAAGGACTGCGCGGTATTTGGCATTCCCGATGGCGAGTTCGGCGAGGCCTTGATGGCGGTGATCGAGCCGCACCCCGGCGCAACGCCGCCGGACACCGGCGAGGTCCGCGCCTACCTCGCCCGGCACCTCGCCGACTACAAGGTGCCCAAGCGCATCGAGCTCGGCCGCGACCTGCCGCGCGAGGACTCCGGCAAGATCTTCAAGCGCCGCCTGCGCGATCCCGACTGGGCGAACGCAGGCCGGGCGATCTGAGGACATACCTTCTCCCTCTCCCCGCTCGCGGGGAGAGGGTCATGGCGGCCATGCCTCCGGCATGAGGCGAGGGGCAGCCATAAACGCAGGTGTCAGAGCAGGTTTCTGCCCCTCACCCTGACCTTTCCTCATTCCGAAAAAGCATGGACAGAGGGAACAACACCCTTTGGGTGCTTCCAGTCGATCGTTAACCGAGACCGCCCGCGGCCCGTGCCCGCGGGCCATCCCTGAGCGCCGGAAACCTTATCCCCGCCCCCCTGCGCCGGGTTTAAAATTCGCTCGTCGCTGCCCCCAGCTTGGCGGCTGCGATGCCTGCCAGGGTCTCAAGCCCCGGCAGGCCGCTCTTTGACATTGTGAACTATGACACGCGCGGCCCCCTCCGCGGCGGCCGGCGCTTGGCGGCGCCCTCGGTCGGCCCGCGGGGACAACGTCCGTCGGCGCGCGTCCGCCGAGGTTGTCTCGCGCAGCATCTGGCCGACGACCAGGTGCCGAAGCGCATCGAAGTGCGATCCGGCTTGCCGCGCGAGGACTCCGGCAAGCCTTCTAGCGCCGTATGCGCGACCCCTGTTGGACGAACGCGCGGCCGGGCGATCTGACGGCATACCTTCTCCCTGTCCCCATGCTGAAGGAGCATGGGGAAAGGGAACTAGTCCCCGTACTTCCCGATCACGGAGATCGAGCACACGTTCTGGTGCGGGAAGCCGCCCAGGTTGTGCGTCAATCCATAGCGCGGCAGCTCCTTGCGCTGCCGGGGCCCGGCCTTGCCCTGCATCTGCAGGTAGATTTCGTAGATCATGCGCATGCCGGACGCGCCGATCGGATGGCCGAAGCACTTCAAGCCGCCGTCGATCTGGCATGGGATCTTGCCGTCGGCGTCGTAGAAGCCATCCAGCACGTCCTTGATGGCGCCGCCCTCCGGCGACACGTACAGGTCTTCCATTGTCACCAGCTCGGTGACCGAGAAGCAGTCGTGCACCTCGATCAGGTCGAGCTCCTCGCGCGGGTTCTCGATGCCGGCTTCCTTGTAGGCGCGCTTGGAGGCAATGCGGGTGGTGGCGAAATAGCTGCCGTCCCACGAGTTGTGCGAGGCTTCCGTGCCGTTCGACACCGCAAGCTGCAGCGCCTTGACGGCAATGATGTCCTGCTTGCCGAGGCTCCTGGCGATCTCCGGCGTGGTGACGATGGCGCAGGCCGACCCGTCGCTCACCCCGCAGCAGTCGTAGAGGCCGAGCGGCTCAGCGATCATCGGCGCGTCGAGCACGTTTTCCATCGTGATCTTGTTGGTGAGGTGCGCCTTGGCGTTCTTGTTGCCGTTGTCGTGGCTCTTGACCGAGATGTGGGCCATCGCCCGCTTGAGGTCCTCCGGTGCCTTGCCGTGCTTGGCGCGGTAGGCCGCCGCGAGCTGGGCGAACGATCCGGGCGCCGACAGGTTCGGCCAGTACATCGAGTTGAGCGCGCCGCGCCCGCGCTGCGGCAGGCCGCCGTACCCGGTATCCTTCAGCTTCTCGACTCCCAGCGCCAGAGCGATATCGGCCGCGCCGGACGCCACCGCATAGACGGCCCCGCGGAACGCTTCCGTGCCGCTCGCGCAGTAGTTCTCCACGCGCGTGACGGGGATGTAGGGCAGCCGCAGGGCGACGGCGAGCGGTACGCCCGACTTGCCGACGTGCTGCTCTTCGATGGCGGTTGCCAGCCACGCCGCGTCGATCTGGTTCTTCTCGATGCCGGCGTCGGCGATCGCCTCCTCGAAGGCCTCCACCATCAGGTCGTCGGCTTCCTTGTCCCAGCGCTCGCCGAACTTCGAGCAGCCCATGCCGAGGATCGCGACCTTGTCTCTGATGCCACTGGCCATTACGGGTCTCCTTCAGGCCTTCGCCGCGCCCGGCTGGCTTGCCGGCGCCGCTTTCCAATAATAGCGCGTGAAGCCGCGCTGCGGATCGTACTCCTTGATGCGGAACATCATGCGCATCGGCGCCCCGACATCCACCGTCTCGCGGTCGCAATCGGTGAAATCGATCATCACGCGCCCGCCCTGCTCGAAGTTGACCATGCCGTAATAGTGCGGCGGGTCGGGCGAGTAGGTCAGCCGGTCGGCAGTATACGACTGCACCTTGGCCGGCGTGTCGGCAAACGGATGGTCGTCCTGCGAGTGGAAGGCGTTGCAGTTGGGGTTGACGCAGACTTTCGACTTCGGGAACTGCAGCGTGCCGCACTTCCTGCACTGGCCGCCGATGAAGCCGGTCAGCATGCGCCGGTTGCGATAGAGCGAGGACAGGGCCGTCTGCTTGTCGACGTCGGCTCGCATGCCGCGCTCGATGGCGACAAGGTCGTTGAAGGCGAGGAACTTGGAGTAGTTGGTCTCCTCCTTGCGCCGCGCGAGATGGCCTTTAACGCCCATGCGCGGCGCCAGCTTGGCCAGATCCGCGGTGGCCTCGAACAGCAGCGCGTCGCAGCCCTGGCCGAAGCCGGCCACCAGCACCTTGTCGCCGGGCTTGGCCCGTTCCAGCGCATCGGCCAGCATCACCAGCGGGTGCGCCGCCCCAGTCTCCCCGCACACCGTGTGCAGGTTGTCGCGGACCGCCGCATCAGGCATGCCCGCCTTCTTGGCGATGCCCGCCGCCACGCGCGGCAGCACGCACGGCATGGCGAAATGGGCGATGTCGCCGGGCTTGACGTCGGTGGACTTGAAAAGGTCGGCCAGCGCGGCCGGCACGATCTTGTTGTAGCCCTCGTCGCGGATCCAGCGCTCTTCCCACGTGTAGTCGAACTCGAAGCCCTCGCCGCGATAGTGATCGACGAAGTCGACCGTGCGCGAGGCGCTGGCCAGCAGCCGTGCAACCACCGGGCCCGTCCCGACCAGCACTGCCGCCGCCCCGTCGCCCGCCTGCAGCTCCAGGGGGCTCGCCGTCTTGGCGCGCCGCTTCTCGGAGGCCACCATCAGCACCGGCCCGCCGCCGCCGCGTGCCATCTGCAGCGCCGCGATCAGGCCGGAGGTCGCCGCGCGCTGCGAGGCGGTCAGGTCCTGCGCGGCGATGTCGGGCTTCAGGTTGAGGGCTTCCGCCACGATTCCCGCATTCAACCGGTCCTCGAACGGCAGCGTTGTGGAGGCGAATGACACCGCCTTCAGGGCCCCGCGGTCCTGGCCGATGAGGCAGTCGCGCGCGGCTTCCACCGCCATCGTCACCGCGTCCTCATCCCAGTTGCACATGCTGCGCTCGCCCTTGGCGAGGCCCTTGAGCGCCGGATTGAACCAGGCGTTGGCCTCGGCAACCGCCTTGCGCGACAGGCGCAGGCGCGGCAGGTACGCGCCGAACGCCAGGATGCCGACATCGTTGTATTCAGCCATCGATCGAAACCTCATCCCTCACATGTCATCCCGGCCGAGGCGAAGCGAAGAGTCGGGACGCGGGCCCGAGAACTGGATAGCCGCTGCGGCCTCCGGAAGCGCGATCAATCCTACAACGGCTCCCAGTTGAACACATCCTGCGAGCGGTCGAGCGGATAGAAGGCACTCTTGAACGCCGGGAGCATGGTCTCGGCAATGTTCTGCGGTGTCCATCCGCCGTCCTTGTGCGCCACGCGCACCGGCCGCGGCTGGCTCATCAGGAAGATCTCGTCCTTGCGCACCGCGAAAATCTGCCCCGTCACGTCCTTGGACAGATCGCTCGCCAGAAACACGCAGATCGGCGCGATCTTGGCAGCGGTCATGGTGTTCTTCACGCGTTCCACCCGCGCCTTCTGCTCGGGCGTATCGGTCGGGATGGTGCCGATCAGCCGCGACCAGGCGAACGGCGATACGCAGTTGGAGCGGACGTGGAAGCGCGCCATGTCGAGGGCGATCGACTTCGACAGGCCGACGATCCCCATCTTCGCCGCCGCATAATTCGCCTGTCCGAAGTTGCCCACCAGGCCCGAGGTCGAGGTGAAGTGCACGAAGGATCCGGATTCCTGCTCCTTGAAATACGGCGCGGCCGCCTTCGACATGTAGAACGCGCCGTAGAGATGGACCTTGATCACCGCGTCCCAGTCCACCGCGCTCATGCGATGGAAGATCCGGTCCCGCAGGATGCCGGCATTGTTGACGACGCAATCGACGCGGCCGAAATTGTCAATGGCCGCCTTGATGATGTTTTCCGCACCCTGCGGATCGGCGACGCTGTCGCCGTTGGCAACCGCGGCGCCCTTGGCCTTGGTGATCTCCGCCACCACCTCCTGGGCCGGACCCGTGTCACGGCCCTCGCCTTCCGCGGAGCCGCCGAGATCGTTCACGACCACCCGGCCGCCCTCTTTTGCCGCCAGCAGCGCGATTTCGCGGCCGATGCCGCGGCCCGCGCCTGTCACCACGATCACCTTCCCGGCCAGGCAGCCACTCTGCGCCATGCGTCTCCCCAATTTTGTTGTTGGCCCGGCGACAGTCGCACCCCGCGCCTGGCGCCGTCAAATTCATGTCCGATTGTCAGACGATCTGTCATGTGCACAATATACCAATGGCATAGGCCAACAAGGCCGCCCCGGTGAGGGCGGCTATGCAGGGAAGAGATGACCCAGGCAAGTCCCAGGTTCGACCGCATCAAGGCGCGGCCAGCCTACGAGCTGGTCGCTGAGGCGATCGAGCGCAAGATATTGGCCGGCCGGCTGCGCCCCGGCGACCCGGTGGGCACGGAGTCCGAGCTGGTCAAGCAGTTCGGTGTCAATCGCTCGACGGTGCGCGAAGGCATCCGCCTGCTGGAGCAGTCAGGCCTGGTGGCACGCGAAGCGAGCCGGCGCCTGTCGGTCGCCGCGCCGCATTATCATCGCCTCGCCAGCCGCATGAGCCGGGCGCTGATCCTGCAGCAGGTCACCTTCCGCGAGCTCTACCACACCTCGCGGGCCCTCGGGCCGGGTTCGATCGACGAGGCGATGGACAACCGGACCCAAGAGGATCTGGAGGCGCTCGAGGCCAACCTCGCCCGCACGCGCGAGATGCGGAACGACGCGCCGGCCGTCGCCGAACTCGATGCCGAGTTCCACGGCTTGCTCGACGCCGCCACCCATAACCGCGTGCTGCAGCTCGCCAAGGAACCCGTAAGCATGCTGGTGCGGCCGACCACGGCGCTCATCATCACCAGCAACCCGCGCGGGATACCGCGCCTGATCGAGGCGCACGGACACATCGTGGATGCGCTGACCCGCCGCGATCGCGAGAAGGGCCGCCTGTGGATGGACCGCCATCTGCGCGACTGGAAGGCGGGCTTCGAGCTGTCCGGGCGTGACCTGGACAGCCCCGTAGACGCGGCCGGGGTCTGAGCCGGCCGCGGCCTTTCGAGCCTTAGAACTCGAAGTGCAGGTAGCCGACGCCGTCGCCGGCGCTGCCGTACGGCCACTCCCGGCTCTTCCAGAAATCGACCGTCTCGCGCCGCAGCGTGTCGCGGCAGCTGAACCGGCATTCGATCCAGGTGCCGCCCGGTAGGCGCACCTCGGCCCGGCCATTGCGCGCCGGCCGGACGGGCGCGGTGATCGTGCCGCCGCCGTAGCGGCTTTCGGCCGTCACGTAGCCATAGCCGGGGTCCGCGCCCCGGCGCGCAGCATCGGCGGAAGTTGCCGCTGTGCCGGCGGCGGCGGCGATCACGAGAGCGCCGGCGATGGTGTGCAGCTTACGCATGGGATGTTCTCCTGCCAGGAGGCAATCGCTTCAGATTCGGTCGAGATATAACACCTTTCCGGCGCAATACCGACGGCGCGCCCTCTGTAAGGTGACTGTAAGTCGATCCCGCCCTTGCTGGTGCAGAAGCGTCACAGGGCGGCGCGGACCGCCTCAGGCGATTTTCCCGCCCAGCTCATCCTCGATATGGATGCGAATGATCTGCTCGAAGCTGTCGTCCGGCCGGAAGCCCAGGTCGGTGGCGCGCTTGGCATTGAACCTGCGCGGCCAGCCGGCGACGATCTGCTCGATAAAGGGATCGGGTTCGCGGCGAATGCGCGCTGCCACCTTCTCGCCTGCCACCTTCTTCAGCGCGGCGATCTGCTCGCCGACCGTCACCGCCAGTCCCGGCATGGTCAGCGCGCGACGCGGACCGACCTTGGCCGTATCCAGGGTTGCCGCGTGCCGCATGAACTCCACGGCCGCGCGCGGCGAGGCGTGCCAATGCATCACGCTCTCGGATACCGGCAGCACCGCCTCCTGGCCCGCCAGCGGCTCGCGCATGATGTTCGAAAAGAAGCCCGAAGCGGCCTTGTTCGGCTTGCCCGGCCGTACGCAGATGGTGGGCAGCCGCAGGCTGAGACCGTCGAGGAACCCCTTGCGCGTATAGTCGGAGATCAAGAGCTCGCAGATGTTCTTCTGCGTGCCGTAGGAGGTGAGCGGCGTATTGAAGAACTCATCGCCGATCGCCTCTGGAAACGGGGCACCGAATACGGCAATTGAACTCGCAAACACCAGCCGCGTCTTGTTGCGGCCGCTGTGCCGGATGGCTTCCAGAAGGCTACGGGTGCCGTCCATGTTGATGCGGTAGCCCTTGTCGAAGTCCTGCTCGGCTTCGCCCGAGACGATGGCCGCCAGGTGAAAGATCGTGTCGGCGCCGGTCGCAACCAGCTTCTCGGCCTCGCCTTCGGCGGGAAAGTCGCCGGTCGTCACCCTCACCGGCATCCTGGCTCCGGCCGGCACACTCGCGGCGACGACGTCGTAAAGCGCAAGCTCGGAGATCTGGCGGCCGCCGAGCGCCCCGTCTTTCGCCAGCCGCTCGGCCAGCTTGCGGCCGATCATGCCCGCGCCGCCGATGATCAGAACTTTCATGCGCATGTCCTCACTGAACTACCACTCGCTGTTGCCGGCGCGCCTGTTGCCTCTTACTGCCGGCGGGGAAAGAGGGAAGACTATCCGAGCGACACCCCGCAGGCCTTCACCCATCGCAGCCCCTCGACGGTTCCCCGCCTTGGACGATATTCGCACCCCACCCAGCCGTCGAAGCCGCTTGCGTCAATCAGCCTGAACAGAGCGCGATAGTTGAGTTCCCCGTCATCCGGCTCGCCGCGGTCGGGCGGATTGGCGACCTGATAGTGCCCCGCCAGCGGCCCGTACTCGCCGATCGCCATCGCCACGTCGCCGTCCTCGACCTGCCGGTGGTAGAGGTCGAACTGCAGCCGCACGTTCGGCGAGCCCACCTCGTGAATGATGCTGCGAGCCTCGTGCGTCTTGTTGAGAAAATAGCCCGGGATGTCGCGCCGGTTGATCGGCTCGATCAGCAACTGCACGCCAGCCCCGGCCGCCACCTTCGCCGCCCCCTTCAGGTTGGACACAAAGGTCGCACGCTGCGCGCCCTGGTGCACGAGCCCCGCCAGCACGTGGATCTTGCGCGTGCCGGTGGCATCGGCATAGCGCAGCGCCGTTTCCAGCCCGACGGCGAATTCGCGCTCGCGCCCCGCCAGCGCCGCAAGCCCGCGCTCACCCTCGGCGGCGCTGCCGGCCGGCGTGTTGATCAGGGCCATCGTCAGCCCGTTGGCCTTGAGCCGCGCTGCGATCTCCCCGGCCGGAGCCTCGTAGGGATTGGTCGATTCGACGGCCCTGAAGCCTGCCTTGGCCGCCGCCTCGAACCGATCCAGGAACGGCAGCTCTGTGAAAAGAAAGGTCAGGTTGGCCGCGAAGCGGGGCATGGCTACCTCCCGACGTCCCTCGGTCTCACAGCGTAAATCCGCCGTCCGGCGTGATGGACGACCCCGTCATGTAGGCGGACTCGTCGGAGCCCAGGTAGACGGCGACGTAGGCCATCTCTTCCGCCGTGCCGAGCCGTCCCATCGGCTGTCGGGCGATGAACATCTCCCGCGCCTTGTCCTCGCCGCCAACCTGCTTGCCGAGCGCACGGATACGGTCGTCCAGCGATGGCGTCTGGATCGTGCCGGGGCAGATGCAGTTGCAGCGGATGCCCTTGGCGATGAAATCCATCGCCACGGCTTTCGTCAGCCCCACCACCGCCGCCTTGGTCGCCCCATACACGTAGCGATTGGGCGCCGCCTTCGAAGCGCCGACGGTGGAGGCGATGTTGATGATCGATCCCCTGCCCCTGCTCAGCATGCCGGGCAGGAACGCCTTGATCGTGCGATGCATCGACTTGACGTTGAGGTCGAACGCGAAGTCCCAGTCAGCTTCCGAGCAATCGAGCACGGTGCCGTGATGCACGAAGCCTGCGGCGTTGAACAGAACGTCAACCGGGCCCAGACGCTTTGCCTGTTCCTCGATGGCCTTCGTATCGCGCGCATCGAGCTTGATGCACTCCGCGACGCCCGCCTTCTTCAGGCCTTCGAAACCGGCTTCGTTGACGTCGCTGGCGATCACCCGCGCGCCCTCGCGCGCGAACGCCACCGCCACCGCGCGCCCGATGCCTGCGCTCGATGCCGTGCAGAACGCCAGCTTACCCTTCATGCGGTCGGCCATGCTCGATGCTCCCGGTCCTCTGCATGCTGAAACGGCGTCAAGCTTGGCATATCGCGGCCGCCAAGCCCACCACCCTCAGACGCCTTCCGGCATGGCGTTGGCCCGCTGCGCGCCGCCCAGGAAATGCTTTCCCAAATCCACCGTGCCGCGCCAGCCGACGTAGCGGCGGTGCCGTTCCATCCACTTCTCGGCCTCGGTGCGGCCCGCAGCGTGCAGGTAGGCGAGAAGCTCCGCCTCGGGCTTACCCTTGCTTTCGGGCGACAACACGCCCGTATAGCGGCCGGCCTCGATCAGGTGGAAGCGCTGCCGCGCCAGCCGCCCGTCTGCTGTGCCCATGCGCCACACGAACCGCCCGCCCGCGCGGCGCGCCGCCTCGATCACCTCGATGTCGCGCAGCATGGGCTGGGTGAACGTGATGTGATTGACGCGCGCGGAGATCTCCCGCGCACTGGTTGGCACGCCGTTGCCCACCGACGGATTGAGCCTGACGATCAGGGTGTCCCCCACCGGGCTTTCCCGGCCCAGGGTCAGCAGATCGGGGTTGGCCGAAAAGCCGCCATCCCAGTAGGCCCTCCCGTCGATGCTCACCGCGTGGTGCAAGGTCGGCAGGCAGGCCGAGGCCAGCACCGACTCAACCGTAAGTTCCGCGCGCCGGAACAGCCGCGCCCGCCCCGTCGCCACGTCGGTGGCAGCGATCAGCAGCTCAGGGCCCGGCGTTTTCCGCAGCACGGCGAAATCCACATGCGCCTCGAGCAGGCTGCGCAGCGGGTCGAACCCGAGCGGATTGAAGTCATAGGGCGAGAACAGGCTCGCCACATGCGCCAGTGCGTGCGAGCGGCTGATCCCGGCCAGCCACGGGTTGAGGCGCAGCAGGTCCGGCACTCCGGCCTTCGCCACCGCCTCCCACACCGAACGCAGCGTCGCACGAGCCTTCGCGCGACCCCCGTCCGCAAGCCCTGCCGCCAGCGCCACCGCATTCACCGCGCCCGCGCTGGTCCCGCTGATCCAGCCGATGTCGAGCGTCTCGTCCTCGAGCAGCCGTTCCAGCACGCCCCAGGTGAAAGCCCCGTGCGCGCCGCCGCCCTCGAGCGCGAGATTGATCCGCTGGTGCCGTGCAAACAACTTCAAGCGCGCCCCATCTCCCCCCGCCGCCCGCGCAGGAAGGCGGGAATGCGGGCGGCATCATGGCAGCACGGCGCGCGGCAAGACAACCGGGATGCCGTCAATGTCGCGATAGCACGCATCGATGCCATAGACGGAGGCAAGACGGTCGGGTTGCAGCACCTCCTGCGGAGTGCCGGTCGCAACGCTGCGCCCTTGATGCATCAGGAGGATTCTGTGGCAGAAGCGAGCGGCGAGCGATAGATCGTGCAGGGCGACCACCACCGTGCGTCCTTCCGCGGCTATCGCCACCAGGTGCTGGAACAGCGTGAGCTGATGCAGCGGATCGAGCCCCGCCACCGGCTCATCGGCGAGCAGCACGCGCGGCTCCTGCGCCAGCGCGCGCGCCACCAGCACGCGCGCCAGTTCGCCCCCCGACATCGCCAGCACGGGCCGGTCGGCAAGGTCAGCTGCCCGCATGGTGGCGAGCGCGCCCGTGATAGCCGCGGCGTCGGCTGGGCTCTCGCCGGCACCCGCCGGCTGATAGGGCAGGCGCCCGAGCGCCACCACCGCGCGGGCCGACAGCGCCCAGTGAACGGTGCGCTCCTGCGGCAGGTAGGCGAGCGCGCGGGCGCGGGCCCGCGGCTCCCACGATCCGACCTCGACGCCATCGAGCAGCACCACGCCCCCGCTGGGCGCTACCAGGCCGGCGAGCGCGCGCAGCAGCGTCGTCTTGCCCGCACCGTTCGGGCCGATCACCGCCGTCACCTCGCCCGGATGCGCCTCGAAGAACAGCTCGCGCAGCGCCTCACGTGATTTCAGCCGGACGGAGAGGTTGCGCGTTTCGATGTTCATGGCGCGAGCTCCGCCCGCGTCTTCAACACCAGCCAGACAAAAAACGGCGCGCCGATCAGCGCGGTCAGCACGCCAATGCGCAAGTCGGAATAAGGCTGCAGCAGCCGCAGGCCGGTATCGGCCAGCAGCAGCGTGATTGCGCCGCCTAGCATGCTGGCAGGCAGCAGCAGGCCCGGCCTGTGCTGCACGAACGGACGCAGGACATGCGGGATCAGCAGCCCGACGAAGCCGATGATGCCCGTCACTGCCGTCGCCGCGCCGACGCTCAGCGCCGTCCCCGCGATGATGGCGAAGCGCGCAAAGCCAAGGTCCACGCCGAGGCTGGCGGCCGCATCCTCGCCGAGGCTCAGGGCGTCCAGCGCGCGGGCCACGGCGAGGAGCAGCCCGATACCGGCGAGCATCAGCGGCGCGGCGATCCAGACCTGCAGCAGGCTGCGGTCGGCAAGCGAGCCCATCATCCAGAACACCATCTCCGCCGAGGCGAACGGATTGCGCGACAGGTTCAGCGCCAGCGAGATCAGCGCGGTGGCAATTGCCGACACCGCCAGGCCAGCCAGGATCAGCGTAATCGGGCCGCCGCGCAGCCCCGCCAGCCCAGCCACGGCCAGCATCGCCAGGCCCGCGCCCACCAGCCCGCCGACCGGCAATGCCAGGGCAAACCACGAGGACAGGCCCAGATGGATCGCCAGCACCGCGCCCAGCGCCGCACCACCCGAAACGCCGATCAGGCTGGGCTCGGCCAGAGGATTGCGCAGGTAGCCCTGCAGCGCCGCGCCCGACAGCCCCAGCGAGGCGCCAGCCAGCGCGCCCAGCACCGCCCGCGGCAGGCGGATCTCCCAGAGGATCAGCCGGCCGGCTTCGCCCATCGACAGCAGCCGCATGCCGGCCGGCCCCACCGCCAGCGACAGCAGGAAGGCGGCCGCCGTGGCCGCGACCAGCCCCGCCAGCAGCACCCTGGGCGGAATGGCATCGCGGCGCATCAGCGGGCCCGCAAGCTGTCGCGCGCAGCGGCGAGGCGTTCCATCGCCTCCAGCACGTGCGGCGTGCCGCAGAGCCACAGCGGCCAGGAGAGCTCAAGGGAGGCTCTGTGCGCGCGCAGCCAGGCTACCGCCGGATGTCGCAGGTTGTCGGCGATGGCCGTCGGATACTCGCTGGGAGAACTCGATAGGATCAGCAGATCGGGCGGCTTGGCCACCATCGCCTCCAGCGGCACCTGTCCCGCATGTGTCAACCGATAGTCGCCGGCCAGGTTATGGAAGCCCGTCGCCGTCAGCAGCGCATCCGCCAGGCTGCCCTGCCCGGAAACGACGCCGCCCACCTGATAGACGATGGCCGTCGGGCGCCGCGACGGCTCGGCCGCCAGGTGCAGCGCATCGAGGCGCCGGTTGAAATCCGCAATCGCCTTCTCGCCACCGGGCGCATCGCCGATCGCCACCGCCACGCTGCGCACCGAGGCGCGGATCCCATCGATATCCTGCGCTAGCGGCACCACGACGACATTGCGCCCCAACCTCCGCAGCAGGTCGACCGTCGCGGTCACACCGTAGGGTCCGGCCAGCACGAGATCGGGATCGTAGCGCAACACGTCCTCCGCGCCGCCGCGCGTCACAGGCAGGCCGCGTGCCTTGTCCGGGATTGCCGACACTGATGGATCGGCGGCAAGGTGCGTCACCGCGGCGATCCGCTGGCGCGGTGCCAGATCGATCACGAGCTGGTCGGTGCACAGGTCGAGCGAGACGATCCGCTGCGGCGGCCCGGCAGCCGCGACCGTCGCGCCGCCCGCCACAACGGCCGCCGCACCCCATAAGCGGAGGAACGCGTCAAAGCGCTGGCGCACCTTCAACCTCCTCCGCCGACGTCCGAAGGCTATTTCGTCCAGCGTCCGCCCAGGCCATCCACCCCGCCGAAGGTGAACTTCACCCCGGCGAAGGCCGTGACCGGCGCCGCATCGAATCCGAACACCTCTTGATAATGCTGGTCGAGAAGATTTTCCACGCGCGCAAACAGCTCCACGCCCGGCTGCAGCTTGTAGGACACCGCGGCGTTCACCAGCCAGTACGGCGCCAGGTCCACCCGCGGCTGCGGCGAGAAGAACGGCAGCACGAACGCCACGTCCTCCATGGTGCCGTTGTAGTTGGCTGCCAGCCGCGCCGAGCCGCGGCCTCCGGCCCAGGTGTAGGTTAGATCGGCGCGTGCGGAATGCGGTGGACGCCGCACCTCCTGCAAGCCATTGGGGGTCCGCGCATCCGTGTAGGTATAGGCCCCGCCCAGGGTCAGGTTGCTCGCCAGCTTGTACTGGCTGGAGATCTCGACGCCCTGCCGCAGGCTCTGCCCCGGCAGATTGATCGCCGTGAGGGTGCCGGGCAAAGGCCCCGGCGCCGTTCCGTTGATCTTGTCGGTCAGGTCGGCATGAAAGTAGGTGATGTCGAACGTGGCGCGGCCCTTCAGCAGGGTGAACTCGAGGCCCGTGTCCCAGCCGAAGCTTTCCTCGGGTCGCAGGTTCGGGTTGGGAACGAAGAATTGCGAGGTACCGAACTGCTCGAACATGGTCGGCAGCTTCACCGCCGTGCCGACGCTCGCGTGGGGCCGTAGCGACAGCTCCGGCACCTTGAGCGATGCGGCAAGGCGCCATGTCGTGAAGTCCTGGAACGTGTCGTTGTCGTCGCGCCGGATGCCGGCTGTCAGGAACAGCCTGTCGCCGAAACCGCCGCGCCATTCGCCGGCCAGCGCCGTGCGCCCGCGCTCGCGCTCCAGCCCGTCGGCGAACGTGCCCGCCGGCGTGAACCGCTCGTTGTCATTCTGGATCAGTGCCGAAACGCTGTGCTTGACCCAGCGTCCCGTATCGAAGCGGTAGGTCGCGGCATAGGCAAAGCTGTTCACGTCGCTGGTGTTCTTCGACCAGGAGCCGAAGGTTGCGTCCTGGTCCGTCACGATGGTTCCGTTGTGGTTGGCGCGGAACTCGTGCGTCAGCGCACCACCGAAGGTATCCCACTTCAGGTTGGCGCCCGCCATCAGGATGCTGTTGCCGAACGTCGAGCCGTCGTCGAAGGACTGCGCGAGCGACCCGGCGGGTGCGAGGAAATCGCCGAACCCATCGCGGTCGCCCCGGTTATCGACGCGGCGCAGAACGACATCGAGCGTCGCATCTTGCCAGAGCCTTGCGCCGGCCCGCAGCGAGAGCGTGCTGAGCCGCGAGCCATCCTGCTCGCCGCCGACGGGCGAGATATTGAAACCGTTGGTATCGCGCCATTGATAGGAGAGCGAAAGGTTCGCCTTGTCGCTGCCGCCCGCAATGCGCGCGATATAGTTTTGGGTGGCGAGCGAGCCGATTTCGGTCTGGATGCTGGCCGACAGCGGCCCGCTGCCGCGCCGCGTGATGACATTGATCACCCCGCCGACCGCATTCGACCCATAGAGGCCGCTCATGGGTCCGCGGATGATTTCGATGCGGTCGATCTCATCGGCGGCCAGGTTGGAGAAGTCGAATTCGCCATCCCCGGTGTTGTTGGCGACGATGCCGTCGATGAGGACCAGGGTGTGGTTGCCTTCCGCTCCGCGAATGCGCACCTGGCTGAAGCCGGCGATGCCTCCGGTATGCCCGACGGAGACCCCCGGCAATCCACGCAGCGCCTCCGACGCGTTATGCACCTGCTGGCGGCGCAGATCATCGCCGGTCACCACGGTCACGGCATTGCCAACCGTATCGGCGGGCACACCGAAAACCGTGTTATCCGAGGAGGTCGTTGCGGGCACTTCCGCGGGAGTCTGCGTCTGCGTCTGCGCATTGGCCGGTGGTTGCTTCGGCACGCGCGTGCGCTGGCCGGCGAGCGTGGCGCCCTCCACGGTCAGCGGCGGCAGCTCGTTGATCTGCTGCGCGATGGCCGGCGCAACCCACACGAAGCCGGCCGGAAGTGCGGCCGACACGACGGCCCAACGTAGTGACAGGACTTGCATGGCGTCTCTCCAAAATGCCGGATCGAGACGTCGTTTGCGATCGCGTTGGATGGCTGGACGGCGGCGGCGAACAGGAACCGCTTTGCCGGTCTGCAACCGGCGCGGCGGTCCTTGCGTTCAGCGCGTTCCGTGAAGCACTCCGGCGGACACGACCTTCAGCGACCCCTCGACTCGCAAAACACAGAGCCGTCGCCACTACGGTGGTCCGCTCAGCCGCGCGCCCCGCGCAGATGATGGGCGACTCGTGAAGGCAGGTCTCCTGGCTTGCGGCTCTGGCGCGTCACTCCCGCCTTCCCGCCGGTTACCCGGCAGTGGCACGAGGGGCGACGCTCGCCGCTCACAGTTGCGGGGGCAGCCGCGGTCTTGAAACCTTGACGGTCTCTCACCGCGTTCCCTTTTCACCCGACGCGCGCGCCAACAGCGCGTGCGGCAGGACCATCACGATCCGACAACGAAGCAAAGCTTGGGCGATGCTGTCAAGCTGGCGGTCGCGCCCGATGGTCGAGGGGCGCAAGCGCCGATGCGCGAAAGCCACGGGCCCGCGGGGCTCAGATCTACTTCACGGCGTCCTTGGCGATCCCGTCGAGCAGGGCGTCGATCTCGGCGATGGCCTTCTTCGACGCCTCGCTGCCCCGCTGCGTGGGATGCCGGTAGCCGACCACGACCTCGCCGGGCTTGTCGGCGGCCTCATACATGAACACCACGTAGGGACACAGCCCGATGTTGCTCGGATCGGCCTCCATCGCCGCGCGCGACAGCTTCGCCGAACAGAAGGCGAAGAACTCGCTGTGCGTATAGATCTTCTTAGTGGAGCCGACATCCGCACCGGTGCGGTCGAGCATCTCTCCGACCTGGCCGTTCAGGTCTACCGCCAGCCCGCGCTCGGTGATGGCGTTGCTGAGCTCGAACTTCACGTCGTCGTAGGAGGCCCGCTTGGTGTAAGTGCGGAAGTCCTCCTGGCTCGCCGCCGGGCCGGCTGCCAGAGCGACGGCCAGAACGAATGCCGGTCCTGATTTCAGTGCCCTGAGCACCATGGGGCTGTCGTCCCTATCCTGACATGCGCATCAAATCGCACAGCCGAGATTTGGTTCCCGGCCGGCGGCGATCAGTGCACGATAAGGCGCCATCGATGTGGCGCGCGCCAGCCCT
>DASZQG010000115.1:0-1557 GCA_035550075.1 Hyphomicrobiaceae bacterium
CGCTCAGCATCCATCCGCACCCGACGTTGTCCGAGACGCTCATGGAAGCCGCGGAAGTCTTTTACGGTCTGTCCACGCACGTCTATAGACCCAAGAAGAAGGCGTAAAAGCTTACTTGTCCGCCATCCCGTTCACGAGTGACGGCCTCATCGAAGTCTCTACGACACGTCACAGTAATGAGTCTGCTGACGCCGAGTGGCAGCGCGTCCTTGACGGCGTCACAGGCTTGTCTGCTGACGATCGCGCGGTGGCGCTATCGGGACGAGCGGTATCGACCGCAGCGGGTCCGCACCTCACCGCGATCGTCGTGAACGATGCCGTTCGCGCCGTCGCGCTGCAGGGCGGATGGTGGTATCGCGGGGTCTGGAGTGTCACGACCGATTCACAGGGGACATCGGTGACCTACACGGTGGTGAATGTGGCTCCGGGCCTCGGCCGGTGGGTCGCACACCTCTTTCACGCTCCGCACCATCGCCGCAAGATCCTTCGAAACAAGGCGTGAAGCGCACCTCCGCGCGACCTAGTTCACCTCCTTGACGATCCGGAAGCCCGTGTCGAAGGCATCGCCAGGCCCACCGGCATGCACAGCCGCCGCGACATTGGCGAAGTGCGACATGTAACTGCCGCCCTTGAGCACATGGGTCGTGCCGGTTGTCGGCGGGATTGGATCGGGCTGGACCTTCTCGTTGTAGACGTCCTGCACCCACTCCCAGACATTGCCGAGCATGTCGTAGAGTCCCCAGGCGTTCGGCAGCTTGCTTCCCACCATCCAGGTTGGTCCGCTGAACACCGACATCACCGCGGTCGGATCGATCTCACGCTCGCCGACTGTCGATGGCGCGCGGAACTGGCCGGCGCGCGAGGCCCACTCCCATTCGAACTCGGTCGGCAGGCGATAGGCGGTGGTGTGCTCCAGCGCGTTCAGCTTTTTCACGAACGCCTGAGCGTCTTCCCACGAGACATTCTCGACCGGGTGGCGATCGGCGTCGTCAGCCACCTTGGAGCCCTGGAAGATGGAGGGGTTGGCGCCCATCACCTTTTTCCATTCGCCCTGGGTGACCTCGTAGCGCCCCATCAGATAGGGCTTGCCGATCGTCACCTTGAAGCCGAGGATGGTGTCTTCGCGCAGCAGCCTGTCGGCCGTCTCGTATTGCTCCGGCCTCCAGCCGAACGTGCCTGCCGTGCTGCAGGGAGCTCGCGGCGGGCGCTGGGCCAGGGGCGCAGGAGCTGGCGGCACGGTTCCAGCCGGCACAGGGAGGATTTCGCAGGGGTCATAGGCCCCCTCGATCATCGTTCCGGTCTGGATCTTCATGAAATCCATGCCGATGGCGTTGGTATAGTCGGCCGGTCCCGGCGGAGGTGGTGGCGTCTCCTGCTCGAGAGGCGCAGGTCCGCGACCACCGGCGCCGCCACGGCCACCAGCGGCCGCATTGGACGCGGCAGCCGGAACAGTGGCAGGGGCCGCCGTGTCCGGCAGTTCCTTGATGGCCATGTTGCGAAAGCCAAGCGGTACGCCCGGCGTGTTGTAGGACAGCGACACCACCTTGGTTGAAGGCA
>DASZQG010000116.1:0-2487 GCA_035550075.1 Hyphomicrobiaceae bacterium
TCGAAGAATGTATCGGCGCGCCCTACGCGCTCAAGCAGCGGTGTGACGCGCACGAGCGCATCATCGGCGCCGCGCAGATGCGCGTTCACGCTTGACCAGGGCCAGTCGCGCGCATGCGCCGTCAACCGCGCGCGCACCGGATTAAGCCCGACATAGCGAGAGCATGAAACGAAATAGCCTCCATCCATCGGAAAAGACGCAAAGCGCCCCTGCCACAAATAGCCCGTCCAGCGCTCGCGCCGGTTGATGATGCGCGTGTAGCTCCGGTGCGTCTCGGCAATGGCGGCGCGCAGGCCGTCTTTTGTTTGCGGGACGGCGATGATGTGAACGTGGTTCGGCATGAGGCAATAGCCCCACACCTCGGTTTGCGCTTTGGCGAAGAATTCCGCGGCGATCCGCAGATACAGCATGTAGTCGGCGTCGCTAAAGAACGTCTGCTGCCGGCGATTGCCGCGCTGGGTTATGTGATGCGGCCATCCGGGAACCACCACGCGCGCGAGCCGAGCCATCGCAACCTCCTACGCCGCCATGTTCGCTTTTTGTTCCGATGGAGTCAAGCGCTTCTTTGGGTTGTTGGATAATCGGTAAGTGTCCCCGGATTGAAGCTTGTGATTGATATTGCGCGGCGAATACGACCTGAACCCGCACGCCCTGGATTATCACGCTTCTCTTTTCGGTCATCGTTATTCCTCGCGCCCAAGAATTGACGAAAGCACCAACTTGTCGATGGCCGGATCCATGCAGCTCTCGTCGCACCGCACCTCTGTAAGATTGAGGCGGCAAAGATCGAGCTGAGTACTAGTCGCATCTTCGGGCCTTAAAGGCGCGCTGACCGCGCAAAAAAGCGTCGAGTGCCCCGACTGCTGTCTCACCAAGACACCGTAAACACCGTAAGACGCCCCAAGATAGCTCGCGTATGCAGTGCCGTGCGTTTTCACTATGTACGCGTCAATGTCGTTTAAATCTGGGCTGCCAAACGTGAATTTCATGAGGCCGACAGTGCCAGGTGATGGCAAGTCTGATGGCCGTGCAAGCAAGACAATTACACAATTAGTAGCAGTGCATTCCGGAGGAATTGCCGCAATCCGGGCCAAGCCTCGCAATCGCATGGGCTCTGGCGTTGCCGTTGAAAAAAGAAACGTTGCTAAAGGTTGAGCATTCGCACGCGCCGCACGCAACTCTGATTCCAGTTTACCCTGATCAACCTTGGCTAGCGCCCTATCTTCCATTCGATGTGGAAGCACGCTCAACGTTGACAATCGAGTAACGCACTCGCCGCTTTCCCGCCATTCGGGACAGTGCTTCTGGAGATGAGAGTAGAGTTCTAACTTATTATTTCTTGCTGCCGCCACGCGCGCACGAAGCACTTCGTCGTCTCCGCTACAACCTAGCAGAAGAGCACCTGTCGCCAGCAAGAGAAGACTCTTATGAATGACCATCATCGCTCCTTCTCGCCCAGAATAACATCCTATGATAGCAACAGGTGAAAATAGCGAGATTAGAAGTTCGCATGGGTGGCGTTGGATGCCCCTATTGCTTGCTCTCAGCCTCATCTCTCCCTCCCAGCCTCTAAGGTAGCGCGCGCGACCGGGGATAATACGTAAGAGATCACACGGCGACGCCCCGTCGTCACCTCTACCTGTGCCGCCATGCCCGGCGACAAGATTTGCAGCGCGGCGGCGCCATAGAGCGATTGAGAACGCGGCAATGGCCGCCCGCAGGCAGCCACAACATCGCGCGAATCTTTGCCGTGAGATTGGCACATACGACCGCCCCCGCCGCCATCATCCGCTGACACGCTATCGCTACCTTGGCGCGCAGGCAAATTCTTTTGAAACACGCCGCGCAGGTTTCCGCCGGTGATCTTGATCCGTGCAGGGAATATCAAACCCCGCTGCTCATCGGCCACCGCGTCCGGCGAAATGGTTTCCACCACGCCCACCAGATAGCCGTGCCGTGTAAACGGATAGGCTTCCAGCTTGATCACCGCCGGCATGCCGGGCGCCACGAAGCCGACATCGCGGTTGAGCAGCAGCGTCTCGGCGATCAATTCCTCGCCCGCCGGCACGATGGTCATCAGCGGCGCGCCGGACTGCGCGACCTCTCCCAAAGTGGTCACCTTGATTTCGTTGACGACCCCATCAACCGGCGAAACCATGGTCTGATAGCCCTCCCGCGTCAGCGCCTTGCGCACACCTTCGGACCGGGTGGCGACAATCGCCTCGGCCTCGGCCTTCTCAGCGGCGGCCTGGGCGCGAAACTCCTCAAACGCCTGCGCCCGCTCGCGCGCCAGCGAACTCACTTCGGCGGCGCGGGAGTCGGCGCTGCGCCGCGCATCGATCGCCTGCACGCCGCCGGTCAGGACACGGGTTTCGACGAGCGCGGCCCATGGGGGGCCGGCGCCATGACGGTGAGGTGGATCGTCTCCTCATCCGGGTTCCAGAAATGGTGCGGAATCCCGGCCGGGTAGATCATCAATGTGCCCGG
>DASZQG010000117.1:0-30119 GCA_035550075.1 Hyphomicrobiaceae bacterium
GATCCGACGCGCGTCGCCATCGTGCCGATGGGCTTCTGTTTTCCCGGCTACGACGCGGGCGGCGGAGACCTGCCGCCGCGCAAGGAGTGCGCGCCTGCCTGGCATGACCGGTTGTTCGCGGCCATGCCGCAGCTCGAGCTGGTGCTGCTGATCGGCAGCTACGCCCAGCGCTGGCATCTTGGGGCGGCAGCGCAGGCAAGCATGACGGAAACGGTGCGCGGCTGGCGGGCGCTGCTCAGCGCGCGGCAGAGGCCGCGATACCTGCCGCTGCCGCATCCCTCCTGGCGCAATAATGCGTGGCTCTCGGCCAATCCCTGGTTCGAGAAGGACGTAGTGCCACGCCTGCGCCGGGAGGTGCGCAAACTCCTGTGAGCGCTGCTAAGCCGACCTGCGGTCACACGCGCAGTCAAGCGCGGGCGGCAGCTCGGCGGGCGCGTCAGAGGCTGCGTTGCGCGCCTCAAGCTCTTCACGAATACGCGACAGGTCGATGCCCGCCTCGCGCAGCGTTGCCAGCACACAGTCGACGGGCTGCACCTGCGCGGCCGCGCCGGCCCAAACGACCGCAGACCGGATGCCGCTGGCACAGTGAGCCAGCACCGGCCCCTCGAGCGTGCGCAGGGCCTGGTCCATCTGCCCGATCACCTCGTCGGACAGGACGTCGAACTTCGTTGCCGGAATGTGGCGGAATCCGAGACCGGCGGCGGCCGCCAAGTCGGCTTCCCGGCCCGCGGTCGGCGCCGCCGCCTGCTCGCCATCGGGCAGGTTGGAGATGATCGACCGGAAGCCGAGCCCTGGCGCCGCGGCGATATCCTCGGGCCGCAGCACGCCAGTGACGGCAAACGCAGGGGTGATGGAGGTAATTGTGGGCATAAGCTGGAGCAGCCTCGTGTCTTTCGGCGTTGCGGGGTCGGGCAGGAGACATATGACCCGTTTCGGGAAAACCGCAACAGGCCATAAGGCGCCCTCTTGGAAAAAAGACTCTCCTCTGGCCTCTGATGATGTCGCCATGTAGAACGCTATTCTCAAAATGACCAGCGCATCGCGTTCTTCGGAGCCCGCTCATGCTCGACGACATGGACGTAAAAATCCTGCGCATCCTGCAGGAGGACTGCACGCGGTCAGTGGCCGACATCGGCAAGGAGGTCGGCTTGTCCACCACGCCCTGCTGGCGGCGCATCCAAAAGCTCGAGGAAGCCGGGGTCATCCAGCGCCGCGTGGCCGTGCTCGATGCGCCGCGCGTGAATGCGGGCGTCACCGTGTTCGTCTCGATCAAGACGGACCAGCACTCGCTGGACTGGCTGGAGCGGTTCCACGCCGCGGTGATCGATTTCCCCGAGGTGGTCGAGTTCTATCGCATGAGCGGCGATGTGGACTACCTCCTGCGCGTCGTCGTGCCGAGCATCGACGCCTACGACAGCTTCTATAAGAAGCTCATAGCGCGGATCGAGATTTCAAAGGTGTCGTCCGCCTTCGCGATGGAACAGATCAAATACACGACCGCGCTGCCGCTCGATTTCGCACTGCAGAGCGAACAGGCCGGCTGATACGCAGGATCAGGGGGGGCGTCAGGCATGGACCCGACCGTCATCGACGACATGAAGCAGATGAGCGGGCTTGAGTTCCTGCGCCGCATCGCCGACGGCCGCACGCCCCAGCCCCCCATTTCCAGGGTGCTCGGGTTCCGACTAGCCGAAGTGTCTCCCGGCTTCGCCCTCTTCACCATGACACCGGGACGCGAGCACTACAATCCGATCGGTGTCGTGCATGGGGGTCTCGCCGGCATCCTGCTGGACTCCTGCATGGGTTGCGCCGTGCAGTCGCACCTGGAGGCCGGGATGGCCTACACCACGCTCGAATTCAAGGTAAACCTGGTGCGGGCCATTACGGAGAAGACCGGCCCCATCCGCGCGGAAGGCCGGTCTTTGCATGTGGGCCGCCGTTCAGGGACGGCCGAAGGCCGGGTCGTCGACGCCCAGGGCACCTTGCTGGCCCACGGCACGACGACCTGTCTGGTGTTCTCTCTTTGAGCGCTAGGCGGTGCTCACGGCCTCGCGCCGGATCAACCTGTCGAGGCTGATTGACCCTCCGCCGGCGGCGGCAATGTAGAGCAGCGCGAACGCATAGAGGATCTCGGCCTCGCCACCGTTATAGACGGGATAGAATCCGCGCGGGTTGTGTGCGTAGAAATACGCAATGGCGGCGAGGCCCGATGCGACGAATGCCGCCAAGCGCGTGAACAGGCCCAGCACAAGCAGGGCGCCGCAAACCAGCTCGAACATGCCCGCGATGCCGTAGATGTTGGTGGGATTCATGTTGTTCATCGCGCCAACGGGAAAGTTCAAATATTTGGTGGTGCCATGGTGCAATAGCAGGAGACCGATGACGAACCGCAGGAGGCTGAGAAGCTGCTGCTGATAGGGGCGCAGAAAGTCCATTGTCTTTCGCTCCGAATGTGGTTTGGCTCAGTGATTGTCGCGCGGAATACCTTTGGTCTTGGCGATTTTCTGATATTTGACGGCCGGCTTCAGCACCATGCCGTTGGAAAGCTCGTCCACAAGCCCACGCTGGATCTCCTGCCAGGGCGTCTGGTGGGCGGGATATTTGTAGCCCCCGTGACCCTGCAGCGCCGCGCGGCGCCGATCGTATTCCTCTTTGGAGATGAGGATGTCGGCGGTGCGTTTGTTGAGGTCGATGCGCACGCGATCACCGGTCTTGAGAATGGCGAGCCCGCCGCCGGTGGCGGCTTCCGGCGAGGCGTTGAGGATCGAGGGGGACCCCGATGTGCCGGACTGGCGGCCGTCGCCGATGCAGGGAAGCGAGGTGACACCTTTTTTGATCAGGTAGCTGGGCGGCCGCATGTTGACGACTTCCGCCGCCCCCGGATAGCCGACCGGGCCGGCGCCGCGCATGAACAGCATGCAGCGCTCGTCGATCTTCAGGGCCGGATCGTCGATGCGCTTGTGGTAGTCCTCCGGGCCATCGAACACGATCGCGCGGCCTTCGAAGGCGTTGAGGTCCTTCGGGTCCTCGAGGTAGCGCTTGCGGAACTCGTCCGAGATCACGCTCGTCTTCATGATGGCGCTGTCGAACAGGTTGCCCTTGAGATTGAGGAACCCGGCCTTGGCCTTGAGCGGCTTCTTGTAGGGGCGGATCACGTCATGGTCGATGACCGGCCGGTCCTTGCAGTTCTCGCCCATGGTCTTGCCGTTCACGGTCAGCGCGTTTTCGTGAATCTTGCCGGCCTTCATCAGCTCGTTCACGACCGCCGGCACGCCGCCGGCGCGATGGTATTCCTCGCCGAGGTAGCGGCCAGCGGGCTGCATATCGACCAGCAGCGGAATGGCGTAGCCAATCTTCTCCCAGTCGTCGTTGTCGAGCTTGACGCCGATATGGCGCGCGATGGCGTTGAAATGGATGGGCGCGTTGGTGGAACCGCCGATGGCGGAGTTGACGGCGATCACATTCTCGAATGCTTCGCGCGTCATGATCTTGGAAGGCCGCAGATCCTCCCACACCATCTCCACGATGCGCTTGCCGGTGAGGTAGGCGTACTGCGCGCGCTCCTTGTGCGGCGCGGGCGGGGCGGCGCAGCCGGGGAGCGACATGCCGAGCGCCTCGGCCAGCGAGTTCATGGTCGAGGCGGTGCCCATGGTGTTGCAGTGGCCGGCGGAGGGCGCGGATGAGGCGACCAGATCGACGAACTGCTCGTAGTTGATCTCACCGGCAGCCTGCATCTGCCGGGCCTTCCAGACGATGGTGCCCGAGCCCGTGCGCTCGCCGCGGAACCAGCCGTTGAGCATCGGTCCGCCGGAGAGGACGATTGCGGGAATGTCGACGGTGGCGGCGGCCATGAGCTGGGAGGGCGTGGTCTTGTCGCAGCCCGTCGTCAGCACAACGGCGTCGATCGGATACCCGTAGAGGATCTCGACCAGGCCGAGATAGGCAAGGTTGCGGTCAAGGGTGGCACTGGGCCGCTTGCCGGTTTCCTGGATCGGATGCACGGGAAATTCGAAGGCGATGCCGCCGGCCTCGCGGATGCCCTCGCGCACGCGCTCGGCCAGCACCAGGTGGTGGCGGTTGCACGGCGAGAGGTCGGACCCGGACTGGGCGATGCCGATGATCGGCTTGCCGGAGCGCAGCTCCTCGCGCGTGAGCCCCCAGTTCATGTACCGCTCCAGATAGATGGCGGTCATGTCCGGATTGTCAGGATTGTCGAACCAGGCGCGTGAGCGCAGCTTCCTGATCTGAGCGCTGCTGGGTTTCTTGGTGTTGGCCATGGGATCCTCTCGGGCTTCCTCGCGCGCGGGGCCAGGCGTGCCTGGCGCCCCGGTCATTCATCATTGTGTTGTCAGCAGGCGGTGCCTATCGCTTGCGCCAGATGGTGGCACACATTCGCAGGGCGGAACAATGTCAGCCTGCGATCAGGCCGCCGTCCACCAGCACTTCCGAACCGGTCGTGAATGAGGAGGCGTCCGACAGCAGCCACACCACCGTATTGGCCACCTCCTGCGGCTGCCCGAGCCGGCCGATAGGGATTTGCGCGTGCAGCTTTTCCCGGGCCTTCGCCGGGTCCGGTCGCCGCTTCACCATGGCATCCACCATGTCGCCCTCGATGAAGGCGGGGTGAACCGAATTGCACCGCACGGGCGGGCGCTTGCGCGCACCGGCGAGTGCCACCGACTTGCTGAGCATGCGCACGGCGCCCTTGGAAGCGTTGTAAGCCGCCAGGTTCGCCCCGCCGACGATGCCAGACGCCGACGAGATGTTGACGATGGAGGGAGCCTTCGATTTCGCCAGCAGGGGCATGGCGTATTTGCAGCCGAGGAACACGCCGTCGGCGTTGACGGCCATGACGCGGCGCCATTCGGCGAAGCTGGTCTGCTCGACGTTGCCGGGCGTGCCGACGCCTGCATTGTTGACGAGGCCGTCGAGGCGGCCGTAACGGCGCTCGATCTCGGCGGCCGCCGCCTGCCACTCCTCCTCGCGAGTGACGTCGAGCGCGATGTCCACTTTGCCGCGCGCGGGCAGGTCGCTGCGGATGGCGGTGCCGCCCGCCGCCTCGATGGCCTTGCACATGGCGGAGCCGAGCGTGCCAAGCGCGCCGGTCACCAGAACGATCCTATCCTTCAACTGCATATCACCCCTCGTGCTGCGCAACCGCGGCTGCTCAGATATCCTTGAAGTCGCCGTGCCGTCCCTTGCCTTCCGAGAAACGCGTCGCGCCGCGGATGCCTTCCGCCTTGACGATGGCGGCGCTGGTCGCCCACTCGCTCTCCAGTCCCTCGCGCACCGGTTTGCCCCAGGCGCGATAGGCGGACAGCCGGTCCGCGCGCATGCACTCCTGCGGAAAGCGGGCAATCTCTTGCGCCATCGCCTCTGCATTCTCGCGCGCCTTGCCATGCGGTACGACTTTCTCGCACAGGCCGATGCGATAGCTTTCCTCGGCGGTGACCTTGCGGCCGGTCATGATGATTTCCAGCGCCTTGCCCATGCCGACCAGACGCGGCAGGCGCACGGTGCCGCCGTCGATCAGCGGAACGCCCCAGCGGCGGCAGTAGACCCCGAAATAGGCGCTCTCGGCCATCACCCGCACGTCGCACCACATGGCTAGCTCCATGCCGCCGGCCACCGCGGGGCCTTCGACGGCGGCGATGACCGGCTTCGACAGCTCCAGGCGCGAGGGGCCGAGCGGGCCGCGCGGCGCCTTGCCGCCGCCCTTGGGAAAGTCGAGGTTGCCGACCGGATTGTCCTGGTCGAGGCTCGACACCGATTTCAGGTCCCAGCCGGCGCAGAAGGCGCCGCCCTCGCCCCAGAACACCGCGACGTTGGCCGAAGGATCGGCGTCGAATTTCTCGAACGCCGCGACCAGGGCGTCGGCGCTGGCAGGATCCATCGCGTTGCGCGCTTCCGGGCGGCTGTGAATGACAGTCCATACGGAACCGGACTTTTCGATGCGAACGCTCATGGCACCTCCTGGAAGACGGCCGGTCGAGGCGATACTGTAGCGTTGCAACCGGCACCGGCGCCAGCAGTCTCATCGCGCCGCGCCGGACAACGCCGCCCATCACCAACCGGGCGACGCGCACGGGGAGACGCACGTGACCATCGCAGAGCACATGACGCCGGCTGCAACCTTGCCGCGCGATGCGGCCGGCGGCGCACTGGCCGGCCGCGCCTGGCTTCCCGCGGCGGGCGGGCCGGCGGTGGTGGCGATCCGCGGCGACGACCTCTGGGATGTTTCGCGGCTGGCGCCTACCATGCGCGACCTCTGCGAGGCCCCGAATGCGGTGGAGATTGTGCGCGCGGGCAAAGGCGAGTGCATCGGCACCCTCGCCGACATCCTTGCCAACACCCCGCCGGAGCGCCGCGACGCCGGCCGGCCGTGGCTGCTGGCGCCCATCGACCTGCAGGCGATCAAGGCGGCCGGCGTAACATTTCCTCTCTCGATGCTGGAGCGCGTGATCGAGGAGCAGGCGCGCGGCGCCCCCGAAAAGGCCGAGGCCATCCGCGCCAGCGTGCAGGCGCACCTGGGCGGCGACATCCGCACCCTAGTCCCCGGCAGTACGCAGGCCGCCGAGCTCAAGCGCGTGCTGATCGCGCAGGGTGCGTGGTCGCAATACCTCGAGGTGGGGATCGGACCGGATGCGGAGATCTTCACCAAGGCCCAGCCGATGTCAGCAGTGGGTCACGGCATGGATGCCGGCCTGCACCCCATGTCGGTGTGGAACAACCCCGAACCGGAGGTGGTGCTGGCCGTCAGTTCAGCGGGGGCGATCGTCGGCGCCACGCTCGGCAACGACGTCAACCTGCGCGACATCGAGGGCCGCTCGGCGCTGCTGCTGTCCAAGGCCAAGGACAACAACGCCTCCACGGCGCTCGGACCCTTCATTCGCTTTTTCGACGGCAACTTCACTCTGGACAGCGTGCGCCAGGCCGAGGTGAGCCTGGAGGTGCGCGGCGAGGACGGCTTCGAGCTGACGGGCCGCTCGTCCATGCGCGAGATCGCGCGTGACCCGGAGCACCTCGTCGAGCAGATGCTGGGCCGCCACCACCAGTATCCCGACGGCGCCGTGCTGTTCCTCGGCACCATGTTCTCGCCGGTCAAGGACCGCGGCGCCAAGGGGCAGGGCTTCACCCACAAGGTGGGCGATATCACCCTGATCTCCACGCCGACGCTCGGCACGCTGGCGAACCGCATGGCGCTCTCCACCGAAGCGCCGCCGTGGACCTTCGGTACGGGTGCGCTGATGCGCAATCTTGCGCGGCGCGGGCTGCTGTGATCGCCTCAGTTCAAATCGCAATGTCATCCGCACCGCATCGCACATGACCAAACCGCTCGCCGGCACGCTCGTCGTCTCGCTCGATCAGGCCGTGGCCGCGCCACTGACGGCGCGCCGCCTCGCGGATGCCGGCGCGCGCGTGATCAAGCTGGAGCGGCCGGAAGGCGACTTCGCCCGCTACTACGACGATGTTGTCATCGGGCAGTGCACGCATTTCGTGTGGCTCAACCGCGGCAAGGAATCCGTGGTGGCCGACCTGACCAAGCCGGACGACCGCCGCCTGTTCGAGGCGCTGATCGCCAAGGCTGACGTGCTGGTGCAAAACCTGAAGCCCGGCGCGCTGGCCAAGCTCGGCTATGCGCCGGAGAGCCTGCGCGAGAAATACCCGCGCCTCATCTGCTGCTCGATCTCCGGTTATGGCGACGAGGGTCCTTACCGCAACCGGAAGGCCTACGACCTGCTGATCCAGGCGGAGTCAGGGCTCGCCTCCATCACCGGCGGACCCGAAGCGCCGGCGCGCATCGGCGTGTCACTGGTGGACATCGGCACCGGCCTGCACGCCTACGAGGCGATCCTGGAGGCGCTGCTTGCCCGCGCGCGCACCGGCTGCGGCGCCGATATCCGCGTCTCCATGTTCGACTCGATGATGGAGTGGATGGCGATCCCGATGCTCTACACCGAGTACGGCACGCCGCCGAAACGGCTCGGGCTGACGCATCCGAGCGTTGCGCCCTACGGCGTGTTCCAGTCGGCGGACGGCCAGCCGATCCTGATCTCGGTGCAGAACGACCGCGAGTGGGTGACGTTGGCGAAGAAGGTCCTGGGCCGGCCGGAGCTCGCGGCCGACCCGCGCTTTGCGACCAGCACCGCGCGCACCGCCAACCGGCCGCAGACCGACGGGCTGGTGGCGGAGCACTTCGCCAGGTTCGGCGTGGACGAGCTGGCCCGCCAGCTCGATGCCGCCCAGATCGCCTTCGCCCGGGTCAATGATGTGCACGCGATCCTGCGCCACCCGCACCTGCGCCGGCTCGCCGTCGTCTCTCCGAACGGGCCGGTGCAGATCCCCGCGCCGGCCGCCCGCTTCCTGGGCGAGGACGATGCCAAGTTCGGGCCTCTGCCCGCGCTCGGTGAACATACCGAGAAGGTGCGCAAGGAATTCCTCGGGGCCTAAGCCCGTGCTCATAGGGAGGTGGGCTCCGGCCTCTCGCCGGGGTGACACTGCAGGAGGGCACGGCCGGCTCGTCATTGGGAAGGAAGCCGGTCTCGAGGCCTCCGATGGGTTTGCCTGCGAGTCGCGACGCGCTCGCGAGCTCGCTGGCGCATGCAGGGTGAAGCGGGGGCGCACCTGTCGTGGAAGTCTACATCATCGCACGTGGCGGAGACCCGGGGATAGCCACATTGCCGCCATATTTGGGCCAGCGCGGGGCAGCACCAGCGAGGCTGTGCGGAGGGCCCTCCCAACCCTCAGGAGGGGCCGCAGGGCACTGCCGGCGCTGCCCCGGACCTTGGACCCGCCCCCGCCAGACGCCCGCCCTAAGTCAGCCTCGCGGTCCCTGCGATACCTCCCTCCGCGATGGGCTTTTTCGCCCATTTTGACCCCGAGCCGCGCCCCAGGTTGCGTAATCATCCTGTGCAGGCGCCGCGTCCCGCGGGTCCTTTGTCTTCTTGCAAATGATTTGCAACTGCAATAACGTGCGGCCACGGGAGACTTGGGTACTGGACGGCAAATGCTGCAGCGACTGAACAGGAAGGCTGCGCCTGCGGAAAAGCCGGCGCACGGGTCGCTCGGGCCGCTTGCCGGCTGGCGCAGGGACCGGGGCGAGGCCGCCCTCTCCGATGTCCATCGCAGCGTTACGGTTGCCGGCGGCAGCATCCGGCGCCTGGCCGCCTTCCTGGGTCCCGGCTACCTGGTCGCGGTCGGCTACATGGACCCGGGCAACTGGGCCACCGCGCTCGCCGGGGGCTCCAAGTTCGGCTACGCGCTGCTGGTCGTCGCGCTGGTCTCCAACATCATGGCGGTCCTGCTGCAGGCGCTGTGCGCGCGCCTCGCCATCGGCTCGGGTCGTGACCTGGCGCAGGCGTGCCGCGACGCCTATCCGCGCTGGGCCGCCTACCCGCTGTGGCTGGCGGCTGAGGTCGCCGTGATCGCCACCGACATCGCCGAGGTGATCGGCACCGCTATCGGCCTCAACCTGCTGTTCGGGGTGCCGCTCGAGATCGGCGTGATCCTCACCGCGCTCGACGTGTTCGTGGTGCTCTACCTGCAGCGGCTTGGCTTTCGCTACCTGGAAGCGTTCGTCATCACCATGCTCGGAGTGATCGCGGCCTGCTTCGCGATCCAGATCGCGCTCGTCAACCCCGAGTGGGGGCCGCTGATCCGCGGCTTCGCGCCGACGGTCGAGATCGTGCGCAACCCAGAGATGCTCTATCTCGCCATGGGCATCCTCGGCGCCACCGTGATGCCGCACAACCTCTACCTGCATTCGGCCATTGTGCAGACGCGCGCCTATGGCGAGACCGTGCCGCAAAAGCGCGAGGCGCTGAAATTCGCAACCATCGATTCCACCATCGCGCTGACGTTCGCGCTGCTGGTCAACGCTTCCATCCTGGTCCTGGCGGCCGGCGCCTTCCACAAGGCCGGACAGACCGACGTGGTCGAGCTCGGCCAGGCACAGTCGCTGCTGCATCCGCTGCTGGGCTCGGCAATCGCGCCGACGCTGTTCGGCATCGCGCTGCTGAGCTGCGGGCTCAATTCCACCGTGACCGCCACGCTCGCCGGACAAGCGGTGATGGAAGGGTTTCTCGACATCAAGCTGCCGCCGTGGCTGCGCCGGCTCGTGACACGCGCGATCGCCATCGTCCCTGCCGCAGGCGTGACGATCTTCTATGGCGAGCAGGAAACGGGCAAGCTGCTGATTCTCAGCCAGGTGATCCTGAGCCTGCAGCTTCCCTTCGCGGTGGTGCCGCTGGTGCAATTCACCGCCCAGCGCAGCAAGATGGGCGAACTGGTAGCGCCGAAATGGCTGAGCGCGTCCGCCGCGCTGATCGCCGCCATCATCATCGTGCTCAATATCAAGCTGATCTGGGACCAGATCGCGGGCTGAAGCCGCTCGTCACGCAGTCTTGCACCGCGCGCGGCCCTGCGCTTGGCGCGCCGCCGCGGTTCCACTAAGAAGAACGACATGAAAACCGAAACGCCGCACCCGATCCTCCTCAGAAACTACACCCCGCCCAACTACCTGATCGACGACGTTCACCTCGACGTCACCCTGCACCCGACGCGCACGCGGGTGCGCTCGCGGCTGAAAATGCGCCCCAACCCGAAATTCACCGGCAAGACGGGGCCGCTGCGCCTCGACGGCGAGCTGCTGGAGCTGGAAAGCGTGAGCCTCGCCGGCCGCGCGCTGGCACCCGCCGACTACACACTGAGCGACAGCGCGCTCGTGATCCCTGCAGTGCCGTCCGCCCCGTTCGTGCTGGAGATCGCCACCACCTGCAATCCGCAGGCGAACGCCGCGTTAACCGGGCTCTATCTGTCGCGCGGCATCTACTGCACGCAGTGCGAGGCGGAGGGGTTTCGCCGCATCACCTATTTCCTCGATCGCCCCGACGTGCTCGCAACCTATACCACCCGCATCGAGGCGGGCCGCGAGGAGGCCCCGGTGCTGCTCGCCAACGGTAACCCCGTGGAGCGCGGCATGCTGGAGGGCGGCAAGCGGCACTTTGCGGTGTGGCGCGACCCCCATCCCAAGCCCTGCTACCTGTTCGCGCTGGTCGGCGGCAAGCTCTCCTCGTTCGCCTCCGATTTCACGACGGCCTCGGGTCGCAAGGTGGGGCTGTGCGTGTACGTCGAGCCGGGCAAGGAAGACCGCTGCGCCTGGGCGATGGATTCGCTGAAACGCTCGATGCGCTGGGACGAGGAGCGCTTCGGCCGCGAATACGACCTCGACCTCTTCAACATCGTCGCCGTGTCGGACTTCAACATGGGGGCGATGGAGAACAAGGGGCTCAACGTCTTCAACGATGCGCTGGTGCTGGCCTCGCCGGAGACCGCCACGGACGCCAACTTCGCCGACATCGAGCGGGTGATCGCACACGAATACTTTCACAACTGGACCGGCAACCGCATCACCTGCCGCGACTGGTTCCAGCTCTGCCTCAAGGAAGGGCTGACCGTGTACCGCGACCAGGAGTTCTGCGCCGACCAGCGCTCGCGCACAGTGCAGCGCATCCGCGACGTGCGCAATCTCAAGGCGCGGCAGTTCCCCGAGGACGCCGGCCCGCTGGCGCACCCCGTGCGGCCGGACCGCTACATCGAGATCAACAACTTCTATACGGCGACCGTCTACGACAAGGGCGCCGAAGTGGTGCGCATGCTGGAGACGCTGCTCGGCCGGGACGGCTTCCGCAAGGGCATGGACCTCTATTTCGAGCGCCACGACGGACAGGCGGCCACGGTCGAGCAGTTCATCGCCTGTTTTGCCGACAGCTCAGGGCGCGACCTCAGCCAGTTCATGACGTGGTACGGGCAGGCCGGCACGCCCGAGCTGGTGTGCCAGCTCAAGTACGACGCGCGGGCCAAGACCGCGGAGCTGACGGTGGCGCAGGTGATCGCACCCACGCCCGGCGAGGCCAAGAAGAAGCCGCTGCACATCCCGCTGAAGATGGGGCTGATCGGCGGCAACGGGCAGGAGCTGGACCTGGTGCTGGCCTCCGGCGAACGCGTGCGCGACGGTCTGATCGAGCTGAAGCGGCGCACCGAGACGTTCCGCTTCCGCGACGTGCCCTCGCGGCCGGTGCCGTCGCTGCTGCGCGGGTTCTCCGCACCCGTCAACCTGACGATCGACCTTGGCGAGCGCGACCTGCAGTTCCTGATGGCGCACGACAGCGACCTCTACAATCGCTGGCAGGCCGCGCAGGACTATGCCACGCGCGTGCTGGTCGGCGCGGTCAAGGCGCTTCGCGCGGGCGGCCGCCCGGACCGGCCGGACGCCTTCATCGACGCGCTGGCCGTGACGCTCGATGACGAGTCTCTGGAGCCGGGCTACCGGGCGCAGTTCCTGGTGCCGCCGAGCGAGACCGACCTGGCGCGCATCATCGGCCGGGACGTCGATCCGCTTGCCATCCACAAGGCGCGCTTCGGCCTGCGCAAGGCGATTGCGGCGCGGCTGGGCGAGCGCTTCGCCGAGGTCTACCGGCGCCACGAGGTCAAAGGCCCCTATTCGCCGGCGCCGGAGCCGGCCGGCCACCGCGCGCTGCGCAATATCGCTTTGGGCTACCTCACCATCCGCGGCCGCCGGCCCGACATCGAGCGCGCCGCCCACCACTTCAAGCAGGCCCGCAACCTGACGGATGAGATCGCCGCGCTCTCCATGCTGTCGGAGCTGCGCGTGCCCGAGCGCGCCCAGGTTTTCGACCGGTTCTACGAGCGGTGGAAGGACGACCACCTGGTGATCGACAGCTGGTTCGCCTACCAGGCTGCCTCGCCGCTGGCCTCGGCGCTGGCAACGTCGGCGAAGCTGACACACCATCCGCTGTTGTCCCTCAAGAACCCCAACAAGGTGCGCGCGCTGATCGGCACCTTCGCGGTCGCCAACCCGGTGAACTTCAACCGCCCGGACGGCAAGGGGTATGATTTCGTTGCCGATCGCGTGCTGGAGATCGACGCCTTCAATCCGCAGATCGCGGCGCGCTTGCTGGCCGCGTTCCGGAGCTGGAAGACGCTGGAGCCCGAGCGCCGCCGGGTTGCAAAGAAAACCCTGCGCCGCGTCGCCAAGGCCAAGGCGCTCTCGCACGACGTTCTCGAGATCGTGGGGAAAATGCTCGAATAGAGTCGTCAAGGTCACAGAGCCGCCGCAATTGCGCGAGGCTCGGCCTTTCGACTCTCGACAAGCCGGCGAAGCTTGCGTCAAACTGATTGGAGTGATTCGGGCGGCGTGTGTGGCCGTGCGGGTCGGAACTGGGCAGCAAATTCTACATTTCGGGTCGAGGGACAAGGGATGACGCCGGGCACGTCACCCCATAGGCGGGGGAGTCCGTCCACGCGGACGGCTGCGGTCGAGCGCTCAGCGCGCGCCGCATTTGATTTTCGGTCATGGTTGCCGCGGCGGGGGACCACGGCTGCAGGAGCGGCCAGGGCCGCGGCCGCGCTTTACCTGGGCGCCCTGGGCACCCTGGTGCTGACGGCGTGGGGCGACGGGGGCACCAGCGGCGGAAGCCTGCACATGGCCTTCCTTATGGCCACCGGCGCCGCGGCGGCTTTGTTCACGCTGGGGACCGGCGGCCGCGCATCCCGCCAGCCGGCACCGGCGGCGCAGGCTCCCGCCAGCGGGCTGAGCGAGCTGATGGCGCAGATGAGCCACGAGTTGCGCACACCGCTCAATGCGGTGATCGGTTTCTCCGAAGTCATGCGGCACGAGTTGCACGGGCCCCTGGGGCACGCCCGCTACCAGGAGTATGCCGCCCACATTTCCGAAAGCGGCGGCCGGCTGCTGAGCGCCTCCGAGGCCGCGCTGGCGGCGATGGAGACCATGGCTGACTTGATGGCGGAGGGCACCGCGGTCCGGCAGGAGCGGCTGCTGGCTGGATCCCTGGTCCGGGACGCGTGGCGTGCCGCCACCGAGGGCGCAACGGATGCGCCCCGCCTTTCCGCCACTGCCTGCGCCATGTGCGACATCGTCGGCGAGCGGCGCGGGCTGCAGCAAGCGCTGGAGCACCTGCTGCGCGAGGCGATCGCGCGGGCGCCGGCCAGCGGCGTGGTGTCGGTCAAGGGCCGCCGCCGCGGTTGCGGGCGCAGCCTGCACATCCGCACCAGCGGGGGCACGGCTCACGGCGCCGCGCCGAGCCTGCGCCTGTTTCTCGGCCAGCTTCTGCTCGAGACGCAGGGCGCGACGCTGACAACGGCCGCGGGCGAAGACGGATCGTGGTCGGCACGGATCGAGTTTCCGGGACGGCGCTAGCGCCGTTCGCTGGCCAGCAGTTCAGTGCGCGGGCTCTTTGGCCTGCTGCTCCGGCTCGTCCAGGAGGTTGCGGCGCCAGGCCCGCTGTTTCGCGCGCCAGTGCAGAAACGCGCGCCGCTCCTCGGGGGTCATCTGCGTGGCAATCTCGGCGTAAAGGCCGTAGACGGCCTCGCGCGCCTGCTGGTCGGCATGCAGCAGCTGGGTTTGGGCGGCCAGGAAACGCTGCTTGTCGAACGGCTCAGCCGTCAGCGCCTTGATCGCTTCCTCGCGCGCGTTGCGCAACTCGCGCCGCAACGGCTGCATGTGCCGGCGCTTTTCTGCGATGCTGTTCCAGAGCGCGCGGCGCCGATCGGTGGGCAGTGTGCTGGCGTAGCCGAGCAGGTTGGGGGTAATGGCGTGTCCCACCCAGTGCATGCCACGGAACCGCCAGGCCGCACCGGCCACCAGGCCGACGACGATCAGGTTGAGAGCCAGCGACGCCACCAGCACCACCAGCAGGCGGCGCGAGGTGCCGGCACGAGGCTGCGACCAGCCGGCCGCCGTCTCGGTCATAACTGGTCCTCGTCGAACGGATCAATCTGCGCGAGGTTATAGTTGCCGACCGTAGGGAGGTTGATGCCGGTCACCGCCTCGAACGCAGGCAGGACCTGCTGCGAGGTGTTGGCAAAGCCGATGAAGAACCCCGCCACCAGCGAGGCCGCCAGCAGGGCAGCGGCGCGGAGATTGGAGCCTTCGCGCATGATCGACCAGGCCGGACCCGAAGACCGATCGCGATGCTTATTTAGCGCCACCACGGCGCTATGTTCCGGGCCTTGCGGCGGCTTGCGCGCCATGCCGCCGATCCTGACGATGCGCGGGGAGCGCTGCGCGGCCGAGACGATACGCTCAGCCAGCGCCGCCTCGCGCGCGAGCGTAGGCAGCGGCGCGCGCTCCAGCACGCGATCCAGGGCCACCGCTTCGGCCAGCAGGCCACGGGCGCGTGCATCGTGCGCCACGAGCTGGCCCGCGGCGGCCCGCGCCTCCGCCGGCCACCGCGACCGGTCGGCGCCATAAACTTCCAGAAGCCGCTCAAAGTCGGCTTGTGTCATGGTCGTGTTGCTCATGTCCGTCGTCCAGGCATTCCAGTTCCTCGCCCCCGGTCCAGCAAACCTCAGGTCTCCGTCTCCGGCAGCAAGCCCCGCCACTCCTTCTCCAGTGTCGCCTTCAGCGTCCGTCGCGCGCGGGCGAGCAGCGACTCCACTGCTTCGTCCGAGATGCCCAGCGCCGCTCCGACCTCGACCTGGCTCATCCCCTCGTAGTGGAAGAGGGTGAGCGCCAGCCGCTGGCGTTCCGGCAGCGCCTTCAAGGCACCGTCGACGCGCTGGGAGAGCTCGCGCTCCGCCAGGTGACGCACCTGCCCGGCGGGTTCGCTTTCCTCCGGCACCTCGTCGGAGACCACCGTGTTGCGGCGCGCCCGCACCCGGTCGATACACAGATTCGCCACGACCCGGCGCAGCCATGGCCGCACGCCGCTGGGGCCGAGGTCGAGACCGCCGGCATTGCGCCAGAGCCTGAGCATCGTCTCCTGCGCCACGTCCTCCGCCTCCGCATCGTCCTTCAGCATGCGCCGGGCGATGGCGAGCACGGTTTGCAGATGGCGATCGACCAGGGCGCGGAACGCCTTGGCTTCACCGCCAGCGACGCGCGAGAGCAGGCTGGTCTCGTCGTCCGCGTCCTCGTCCGGGCCTTGCCAGTTCGCCGGGCCCGATCCCGTCCTGCGTGCCAGCACGCTCGCGCCTCGCAAAGATCGCTCCTCGTTGCGCTAGAGTTTACCTCAAGAAACAAAGCACGGAGAGGGCGGTCGCGGCGGCCGGCGGCCTCCGAAAACCGCTATTTTCCGTTCCGTTCTCGCCCATTGAGGCCTCCGGGGCCCGGCGCGTGTCTATCCACCCCCAGAAACGGCCCACCGCCGCCTATCCGTCGGGCGCCGCCACCAGCCGGCGGAAAAGCTCCGCCACGGCCGCCTCGTGCGCGGCCAGATCGGCCTCCACACGGGCAAAATCGGGCAGGCCGGCAGCCGCGGCCAAGAGCTGCCGGAGGCCGTGGGAAGCCTTCGCAGCCTCGAACGGGCCGTCGAGGCACAGCCGCAAAACCTGCGTCAGGTTGTTGATGAGACGGGCAGCGGGCAGCAGCACGTCGGCAACGCCCGCCGGCAATACGCCGGCCGCATGGAGGCCCGCCAGCGCCGCGACCGTGTTCTGGTTGAGGACATCGGGGTGCTTTGCGGCATGGATCAGTTGCAGATACTGGGCGATGAACTCCAGATCGACCAGGCCGCCGCGCACCTGCTTCAGATCCCAGATGTCTGCGGTGCCCTTCTCACGTTCGATGCGCGCGCGCATGTCGCGCACGTCGGCGGCGATCTTCCAGGCATCGCGTGGCCGGGCCAGCACGTTGCGGATGGCCGCCTCGACCGTTGCGCGCAATTTCGGCGGCCCGGAGATGACCCGCGCGCGGGTGAGGGCGAGGTGTTCCCACGTCCAGGCCTCGCGGTCCTGATAGTGGATGAAGCTCGAGAGCTGGGTGGCGACGGGACCCTTCTGCCCTGATGGGCGCAGGCGCATGTCTACGTCGTAGAGCTTGCCCTCGGCGGTCTGCGAGGTGAGCGCGCTGATCAGGCGCTGGGTGAGGCGCGCGTAGTACTGGATCGGCGGCAGTGGACGCGGGCCGTCAGACTGTACGGCGTTGGCATCGAAATCGTAGATCAGCAGCAGGTCGAGGTCGGAGGCGGCCGTCATCTCGCGTCCGCCGAGCTTGCCCATGGCTATCACCGCCGCCGCGCCGCCCGCGACGCGGCCGTGCGCCTTCTCCATCTCGCGCTCGACGGCCGCCTGCATGGCCTCGATCATGCGCTCGGCCAGCAGGGCATAGGCGCCGCCGGCCTGGGCGGCCGTGATGGTGCCGGTGAGAACGCGCACGCCGATCAGGAATGCCTGCTCGTTGGCGACGAGGCGCGCGCGATCCAGCACATCCTCGTAGCTCGATGCGCCGGAGAGCTCGGTGGCGATGATGCGCTCCAGCTCCTGTTGCGCGGGCAGGCTGCCGAAGAAGCCCGGCGCGAGCACGGCATCGAGGATGCGGCGGTGGCGGCTGAGGATGCGCGCCAGGCGCGGTGCGGTGCCCATGATGGCGGCGATCAGCCCGAGCAGATTCGGGTTTTGCTTCAGCAGGGAAAACAACTGCACGCCGGAGGGCAGCTCGGACAGGAAGCGGTCGAACCCGATCAGCGCCAGGTCGGGGTCGGCCGTGTCGGCGAGCGCGGCAATCAGCAGCGGCTGCACCTCGGTCAGAAGCTCGCGGGCGCGGGCCGAGCGCACGGCGGGGTAGCGGCCGTGATGCCAGCCGCGCACGGCTGCAATCACCGCCGAGGGCCGCGTGTAGCCCATGCCGGAAAGCGCTGCCACCGTGCCGGGGTCGTCGGCCTCGCCAGCAAACACCATGTTGGCGCCGCCGGCCGTCAGCTCGGGACTGTCCTCGAACAGGCGCGCGTAGTGGCCCTGCACCCGTTCGAGCTCGTGGGTGAGGCCGGCGGCGAACGCGCTCGTATCGGCAAACCCGCAGAAACGGGCGAGCTGTTCCAGCTTGCCGGGCTCATCGGGAAGCGTCTGCGTCTGCTCGTCGCCGATCATCTGCAGCCGGTGCTCGATGCTGCGCAGCAGGCGGTAGGCCTCGCCCAGCTCGTCCCGCGCCAGCGCGGTGATCCAGCCGCGCTCCTCGAGCCGCTCCAGCGCGACCAGCGTCTCGGGCGTGCGCAGGTCCGGCTGGCGGCCGCCGGCGATGAGCTGCTGGGTCTGTACGAAGAACTCGATCTCGCGGATGCCGCCGCGCCCGACCTTGATGTCGTGGCCGGCGACGCCGATCGTCGCAAAGCCCCGCACCGCGTGGATCTGGCGCTTCATGGCGTGGATGTCGGCGATGGCCGCGAAGTCGAGGTACTTGCGCCAGATGAAGGGCGCGAGCCCGCGCAGAATGTCGGCAGCTGCGGCGAGGTCGCCGGCAACGGCGCGTGCCTTGATCAGCGCCGCGCGTTCCCAGTTCTGGCCGAAGCTCTCATAGTAGTTGAGGGCGGCGTCGGTGGAGATGGCGAGCGGCGTTGAGCCAGGATCGGGGCGCAGGCGCAGATCGGTGCGGAAGACGTAGCCGTCGCCGGTGCGCTCCTGCAGCAGCCGCACCAGGTCGCGCGTGAGGCGCACGAAGAAGTGCTGCACCTCGAGGCCCGGTCGCAGGCGGATGCGGGCAAGGTCGTAAAGAATGATGAGGTCGATGTCGGAGGAGTAGTTGAGCTCGAAGGCGCCGTATTTGCCCATGCCGAGCACGATGTAGCCATCCGCGTCCTCGCCCAGCCAGTCGCCCTTGGCGCGGGCCTGGCCGAAAAGGAAGCGCACCGCGGCGGAGACCGCAGCGTCGGCCGCTTGCGAGAGGTGCCGGGTGACGGTCATCACCGGCCACACGCCGCCGAGATCGCACAGCGCCACCAGCAGGGCGACGTCGTTCTTGAAGAGGCGCAGCGTGCGCATGGCGTCGGCCATCGATTCGGCTGCCGCCGCGTCGGAAGCCTGGCGGCATAGCGCTGCGAACCGCGTCTCCGGCGCCGCCGCCAGCGTCTCCAGCAGGGCGGCCGGATTGCGGGCGATCAAATCGGACAGGTAGGGCGATGCGCCGAACACGCCGCGCAGCAGCTCGCGCACGGGCGGCGCGTCCAGCAACGCGACGAGCGGCGCCAGTGGCGGCTCGTCGCACGCGCGGGCGACAAGCTCGGAAAGAATGCGCGCGGCACGCTCGGTGTCATGCACCACCGGCGCGGCTGCGATCCGCTGGGCGAGACTGTCGTGCGCCTGATCCTGCATTGACGATTCCGGGCCCTGGAAAATTGCGAGGGGCAAGCTTAGGGGCGTTCTGATGGAGGTGGAAGTGTGCCGGGCGAGAGCTGTGCCACGCCGCAGGCTCAATGGGCACATTGGTTCCGGTGCCCACAAAAGATCGCCGGCCAGCCGGAAACCAGCGAACGCCTGATCGGGGCCGGAAGCCGGTCGAGGGCGTCGACGATGATCGTTGGAAAGTTGCGACCTCGGTCCCGTTCGGTAGCCCTTGCGGCGGATGGTATGTATGCTGTCCTTTCATCGACCGGCGAGCCCCGTATTCATCCAGGAGCCTGCAACGTGATCGCTGTTCGTGCGCGGCAGGTCGCTGTCGCAGCGGCCACCGTGTCAGGTTGCCTGCTGGCTGCGCACGGCGCGGCCGCCGGAGACGCGGCGGCCGGCGCACGGCTGGCCGCGGTGCGCTGCGTCTCCTGCCACTCCTCCAGCGAAACGATCCACTCGATCGTGCCGCTTCTCGAAGGCCAGCCCAAGTCAGCCTTCATTGCGCAGTGGCGTGCCTTCAAGAATCGCACGCGTACCGCCCCGGTCATGGTGGGCCTCGCGGATGAGTTGAGCGAGCGTGATGCCGACGACCTCGCTGAATACTACGCGGGGCTGCCGCCTCCGCGCGCTACGGAAATGGCCCGCAGCGAGGCCGGCCGCGCGTTGGCCGATCGCTTGCAGTGTTCCGACTGCCACGGCGCGGCGCTGCAGGGGACGGACGCCGGCGCGCCGCGGCTCGCCGGACAAAAAGCGAAGTATACCGCCTGGTCGCTGGCCCTGATGCGGAGTGGCGCCCGGCCGCACGGAAGCGCCGCGAAGCCGGATCCGCTCCTTGCCGGCCTCAGCAACGCCGAGATCGAGTTGCTGGCGGCGTACCTCGCGGCGCTGCGCTGAGCCGCGCGCCACAGTGGCGGCGTCCACATCCCGGCGAACGTTTGCCGCAAAATTGCAGTCACGGCGAGGTCGCTGGGGTCTCGACGAGGTCGCCGACGCAAAAATGGGCCATGTGCGCGACGGCTTCGGCGCTGTGGTAGTCGCCGAATTCAGCAGTGGCCTCCTTGCCAGCGTACATTCGGGCGATTCCCGCGCCCCCGGGATGATGGGGGGCCCACTCTGTGATGTCGTAGACTTTCCCCGAGATGATGATCCAGCAGTCGTCTCGGGTGTTGTGCAGGGCGACTTCTTCGCGCGTGACGGGGCGTCCAGGCTTGGCGGGAGAGGCAGGCGTCCAGAGCTTGCGGGAGATCGCGGCGTACTCGGCCCTGGCGGCACGGCGGAAATCCCACGGTCCCAATCGCTTGGGAGGCAATTTTTCGCCGATGTTGCGAGCGTCGTAGGCGTAAATCCAGGAATCGTCCTCGCCGCCACGCTTGTCGTGGGCAAAGGCTGGGCTGACCCGCTCGTCGAGCGTCTCCAGCAACGCCTTCTGGGCAGCGGTGTCCTTGGCTCGCAAGTGATCGAAAGCGAATTTGGAGCCGAGCTGGAAGCGTGTGGCGCGGTAATGCCGCACGCGCTCGTAGTGCAACAGGGCGGTCGCCACATCGCGGCCATGCAGAGTGAAGGCGCTCGCGAGCGCGGCAGCATCTTCGAAGGCCTGCGCGGCGGCTTGGCCGAACGTGGGAAGCATTGGGTGAGCCGCGTCACCAAGCAGACAGATGCGGCCCTGCACCCAGGTTTCGAGCGCGTCGCGATCATAGAGGCCCCACTTCGTCGGACGAACGATCGCCCCCGCCAGGGCGAGCAGGTCGTCCCTGCTGGCGCTCCCGGTGAATGCCTCGTCCACCTCGCGCAGGATTTCCTCCCGGCTGACGGGAAACCAGTCACCCTCCTCCTTCTCGAACGCCGCCGAGTTGGGCTCGTAACGGGCGATCCAGACATTCAACAGCTCGCCGCCGCGCACCCAGTAGGTCGTCGCCCCGCTTTTGTCGTTGCGATGGCGGTCCATGCTGAAGGATTCGATGGGATTGTAGTCCAGCGGCCTCCCGTCAGCCTTGCGCAGCGAGGCAACCGCAGCCCGCGGAATGAGGCCACGAAAGCAAGTCACCTCCGTCCAGCGTTTGGGACGCGGGTTCGGCCACGCCAGCTGCAACGTGGCAGAGTTGATCCCGTCGGCACCTACAAGAACCTCTGCCGTGGCGGTGCGAGCATTGGAAAAGGTCGCCGTCACCCCGTCGGAGGTCTGACTGAGCTTTATCAGCCTGTGGCCCATGTGCACGGTGATCGGGCACCGCGCCCCGCTGGCGGGGCCGAACTCGAACACCCGCTTATACAGGCACATCAGCAGGTCCAGCCTGTGCATGTGATGAAACCCAGCGCCGTCGCCCGCGGCGGTGACGTGATCGAACGGCCGCTTTGTCATGCTCCCATCGGCATTGAACTGCCGTGTCGACTCCAGAATGGCCGCCCGGCCGCCGTCGATCACCCCATCGGGGCCCTTGGGGTCTCCACCATCGAGGTCGACGCCCAGCCAATGACATATCCGCGCCCCGTTGGGCGGGACGTTGAGCCCGGCGCCCGCGGTGGTGGGCACCTTCGTCTGCTCGAAGACATCGACCGATGCGAAGACGCCGGACTGGCGCAGCGCCAGCGCCGCCATCAACCCCCCCATTCCCGCACCAACAACCGTGGCCCGCATCCTGTCCTCCTTCCGACCTAAGCGAACGCACCGATTTCCCACCTCGCAGCCGGGAAAGGCAGGTGTCGTGTGAACAGCGGGATGGAGACTAGCCGCCGACAAGTCGGCAATGAAGCCGCTTCTCGCGGGGAGAGGACATTCAACATTCGAGTCCCTGTGGACCCGGATCCCGTCAAGCCAGGACTACGCCGACACTATCGCCGCAACTATCGGCTGCCGCTCAGGAGGTCCAGGCCGCCTGCAGCGCGCCCGCAGGGCCGTGTTCTGGCAGGCTCAGGACAACCCTGAGGCCGGGGTTGTTGTCTTCCAGACGCACCGAGCCCCCGTGCAGGCGCGCCACGGCCGCCACCAGGCTCAGGCCCAGGCCACTGCCCGGCAGCGACCGGCTCTTTTCCAGCCGCACGAAACGCTGCAGCGCACGCTGGCGATCCTGCGGCGCGATGCCGGGGCCATGATCGGCGACGGCAATCTCGATTGATCCGTCCACGGGGGCTAGCGAAATGGCGATCTGCGGCCGCTCGCTGCCCTCGGTCCCGACCGTGACCCGCGAATACTTGATCGCATTGTCGACAAGGTTGGCCACGGCCTGGCTGACCAATTCGCGATTGGCCACCAGGGTGAGGCCGTCTTGCAGGCGGCTCAACAGGACAAGGCCGGCCTCCTCGGCCACCGGCTCGTACAGCTCCGCGACGTCGCCGATGACGGAGGCCGGGTCGATGGGCGACATGCTCTCGGCGATGGCGCCGCCTTCCAGGCGCGCGATCAGCAGCAGCGAGTTGAAGGTCTTGATGAGCTCGTCTGCCTCCTCCATGGTCTTGACCAGCCCGTCGCGGTAGCTCGCCGGGCCGCTCGCGTCGCGCAAGGCGGCCTCCGCCCGGTTGCGCAGCCGGTTGAGCGGCGTCTTGAGATCGTGTGCAATGTTGTCGGATACCTCGCGCAGCGCCGCCATCAGCTCTTCGATGCGCGCCAGCATGGCGTTAAGGGAATCGGCTAGCCGGTCCAGCTCGTCGCCGGAGCCATTGCGCGGAATGCGCCCCGAGAGGTCGCCGGCCATGATGGTGCGGCTCGCCTCGCTGACGGCGTCGATCCGGCGCAGCACGCCGCGGCTGATCAGCAGTCCGGCGCCGATGCCGATCACCGCCAGCAGGGCCACGCTCCACAGCGCCACCTGCCCCATGGTGCCGGCGAACCGGCGCAGGTCCTCGATGTCGCGGCCGACGATCAGGGTGAGGCCGCCCGGCACCGCAAGCGGCACGCCGACCGCCTGGCGCGGGCGCAAAGTGGGATCGGAGGCACGCACGTAGCTGAACACGCCGCCCTGCCCGCCGGCCGCCAGCTCCGGCGGCAGTCGGCTCAGGTTGCCGGCCACCTTGCGGCCGGCGGCATCGCTCAGGAAATAGAGGCTGGAGCCGGGCTCGGCGATGCGCTCGTTGATGACGGCGGTGAGGCGGGCGGGGCCGCCGGCCTGGAACTGCTCGCGCAGGCCCGTGACCTCGGCGGTGAGCGTCTCGATCACCTTGGTGGTGAGAAGCTGGTTGGCGCGCCAGGCCACAAAGCCGACGATCAGCGCCGCCGCCAGGATGAACACCCCCATGTAGGCGAGGGCCAGGCGGAACGGGATCGACCTCAGCAGCCTAGTCAGTGCCGTCACGGACCATGTATCCCGCCCCCCGCACCGTGTGCAGCAGGGGCTTGGCAAAGCCCTTGTCGATCTTGCTGCGGAGCCGCGAGATATGCACGTCGATGACGTTGGTCTGCGGATCGAAGTGGTAGTCCCACACGTTCTCCAGCAGCATCGTGCGCGTCACCACCTGGCCCGCGTGCTTCATCAGGTATTCGAGCAGCCGGTATTCGCGCGGCTGCAACAGCACCGGCTCGCCGGCGCGGGTGACCTTGTGCGACAGCCGGTCCAGCACCAGGTCGCCGACGGTGTAGCGGGTCTCCTGCTCCTCCGGCGCCGGCCGGCGCGCCAGCGCCTCGATGCGGGCGAGCAGCTCGGTGTAGGCGTAGGGCTTGGTGAGGTAGTCGTCGCCACCCGCGCGCAGGCCCTTGACGCGGTCGTCCACCTCGCCCAGCGCCGACAGGATGAGAACGGGCGTGCGCATGCCGCTGCCGCGCAGCTCCTGCACGACGGATAGGCCATCGAGCCGCGGCAGCATGCGATCGACGATGATGATGTCGTAGCGGCCGTGCCGCGCCATGGAGAGGCCGCTCTCGCCGTCGCTGGCGAGATCAGCCGCATGCCCGCTTTCTCTCAGCGAGCGCTGCAGGAACTGGGCCGTCTCGCGGTCGTCTTCGATGACGAGAACACGCATCCCTGGTGCGGCCTTTGCTGCCTGGTGGCGGGCTGAAAACTCGACGCCGGACAAATCGCCAAACCTCAAAATAGCATGGGGCGAGGCGATGCTCCCGGGGGTAGGGAGAAATAACCGCCTCGCCCTCTGCGCCGGTACCTGGCGCGGACCGTCAGCTCTTTTTGAGCTGCACGGCAACGAACCGCATCTGGTCGCCTGACTTGATGCGCATCAGGACTGCCTTGCGGCCAAGCTTCACGGCTTGGTTGACGCCCTCGGCCACATCCTCCGGGCTTTTGACCGTGACGTTGCCGATTTCGAGGATGACGTCGCCCGACTTGATGCCCTTCTGGGCGGCGTCGGAGGCGCCTTCGACCTCGGCCACCACCACGCCCTCCTTCTCGGGGCCGTTGCTGGGCGCCACGGTCAGCCCGAGCTGATCCATGGCGGTCTGCTTCGGCTCAGGCGGCTGGCTCGACTCGGCCTTGGCCAGCTCCTTGCCGCTCGGGAACTGCCCGAGCTTGACCGGGATGACCTGTTCCTTGCCGCCGCGCAGCACCTTGATGTCGACCTTGGTATTGGGCGAGAACGCTGCGATCTGGCGGGCGAGGTCGCGGCTGTCGGCAACGTCCTGGCCGTTGACGGCCAGGATGGCGTCGCCGCTGCTGATGCCGGCTTCGGCCGCAGGACCGGACGCCGTCACTTCATTGACGAGCGCACCGTGCGCCTCCTTCAGGCCGAGGCTGGCCGCCATGTCTTCGTCGACGTTCTGGATCTTCACGCCGAGCCAGCCGCGGCTGACCACGCCGGAGGACTTCAGCTGGCTGACGACCTCGGAGGCGGTACGCGCGGGAACGGCGAAGGCGATTCCGACGTTGCCGCCCGACGGGCTGTAGATGGCGGTGTTCACACCCACCACGTCGCCGTCGAGGTTGAAGGTCGGCCCGCCCGAGTTGCCGCGGTTCACGGCGGCGTCGATCTGCATGTAGTCATAGGGACCCGAGCCGATGTCGCGGCCCTGCGCGGAGACGATGCCCGCGGTCACCGTGCCGCCGAGGCCGAACGGATTGCCGACCGCAATCACCCAGTCGCCAACCCGCGGCGTCGTCTGCGCGAATTTCACGTATTTGAATGTATGCGGGGGATTCTTGATCTTAAGCAGCGCGATGTCGGTGCGCGCATCGGTGCCCACCAGCTCCGCCTCGTACTTGCTTTCCTTGTTGAAGCTGATCTGAATCTTGGTGGCGCCGTCGATCACGTGGTTGTTGGTGACGATGTAGCCATCCGGCGAGATGACGAAGCCCGAGCCCTGCGCCAGCGTCGGACGTGCTTCGGCGCCGGGCGGCGCGCGGAATTCCTTCGGCAGGTTCTTGAAGAAGTCGTGCAGCGGATGGTCATCGGGCAGGTTGGGGAACCAGTCGCGCGGAGAGGTCCCTCTCTGCGCCAGCTTTGGGCCGCCGTTGGTGACGTAGATGCTCACCACCGCGGGCTTCACACGCTCGACGATGTCAGCGAAGGACAGCGGCGCGCGCCCGTAGGGCGTCTGCACTGCCGGGGCGTCGGATTTAAGTTGTGCCTGCACGTTCTGGGGCGGGAAGGCGACGATCAGGCCACCCGCGGCGGCCAACCCGGCCACCGCCGATATGGCGGCCAAGCGGCGGCCTGTGGTCGGCGCGTAGCGGCTTAAAATGGAGCGATACATGCTATCGACCTCTATTGCTTGAGGGTTGTTGATTCCATGTAGCCGATATAGGCAGGGCGCCCTTACGAGGCCATTTCGGCCATCTTAAAAGTTGGTAATTTACCCAGGGCGGCAGGCGCGGCGACGGGCGCCTCGCGCGCTGCGTGGCGGAAGGCCGATGCGGCAGAACGGCCGCGCGGGTTGGGCTCGAGGGCTGGAGACTCTCCAAGATGGCGGCACCGGAATGAGGCGCACCCTGGCGTATGCGGCGCTCGGGGCCGGCGTGCTGGGGCTGGTGGCCGGCTGGCCCCCTGTCGCATCGGCCTGGAAGGCCGGCATACCTGGCGGGGGCCACATCGCGACCCTGGTGCAGCCCGTCGCGGTGTTCGGCAAGGATGACCGCACCCATCTGCCGGCCAAATACCGGGCCTTACGCGAGAAGATCGGACTGCTGTTCAATCTGCGCTCGCGCACGGTGTGCACGGCGTTCTGCGTCGCCCCAGACATCATCGCCACCGCCAGCCACTGCCTGTTCAGCACCGCGGGCGAGCGCGCGCCGCGCCTGGCGGACTTCTGGTTCGCGCGCAACTACGATGCCGCGCGCGAGTATGCACGCATCGCCGGCCACAACACGCGCTCGGCCGCCCAGCACGTGATGGCCGGCAGCACGCACCTCAACGTGCACCCACCGATCGACGCCACGCGCGACTGGGCGCTGGTGCGGCTGGCGCGGCCGATTTGCAGCAAGGGCGTGCTGGCGGTGCGGGCGCTGCCGGCCGAGCAGATCGAGAAGGAAGCCGCGGCCAAGCGCGTGTTCCAGATCTCCTATCATCGCGATTTCACGCCCTGGAAGCCGGCCTACTCCCATCCCTGCCGGGCGGGGCGCAATTTCGGCAGCGGCGGCTGGACAGCCCTCTCGCGCGACTTCTACGAGCCCTCGCTGCTGGTGCTGCACACCTGCGACACCGGCGGCGCCTCATCCGGATCGCCGCTGTTGCTGGAGACGGCGCACGGGCCGGAGGTGATCGGAATCAACGTCGGCACCTACGTGCAGTCGCGCGTGCTGATCCATGACGGGCAGGTGACCGAACGATTGAAAGCCGACACCGTCGCCAACACCGCCGTCGCCGCCGCCGCGTTCGCTGGCATGCTCGACACGTTCCGCCACGCCGCGATCCTCAGTTCCCGCCAGCGGATCCGCGAACTGCAGGGCGCGCTCAAGAAGCACGGCTTCTATGCGGGGCCGGCCGACGGCGTCTACGGGCCTGAGCTGCGGCGCGCCATCGAGGCCTACGAGCGCGCGCAGGGGCTGCCGGCGACGGGCCTCGCCACGCAGACCCTGCTGAAGCGGCTGAGCGGCGGGGCGGTGCGGGCGCGATCCTGAAGCCTTCGGCGGGCGGCGCAGCGGCGGCGCGCGCTCAGAACGGGGCGTCCTTCGAGCCCAGCATTTCCTCGAGGCGCTTCTGCTCCTCGCGCGTGAGCGGGGCCTCGCCGGCACCGACAGCCTGCTGCCTGAAGTAGCGCACCAGTGCAAGCGTGGTGCCCAGCAGCAGAATCAGCGGCGCCAGCCACAGCAGCAGCGTCTGCACCTCGAAGCGCGGGCGCAACAGCACGAACTCGCCATAGCGCGCGACGACGAACGCCAGCACTGCCTCGTCGGAGTCGCCTGCCGTCAGCCGCTCGCGCACGATCATGCGCAGGTCGTGGGCCAGCGGCGCATTGGAGTCGTCGATCGACTGGTTCTGGCAGACGAGGCAGCGCAGCTCCCGCGAGATGGCGCGGGCGCGGGCCTCGAGCGCACGGTCTTTCAGCATCTCGCCCGGCTCGGCGGCGTATGCAGGCATAAGGGCGAGGACAGCGAGGACGCAGAGCGAAGCCAGTACGCCGCGGGCACGGACCGTCATCCTGGAATTTGTACCTCCTGTGTCCCGGCTCTCGCTGCGCTCCGCCGGGATGACAGACTGCGGTGCGCGGACAACGAACATCGTTTCGTCACTCCGCCGGCGACGGCACGGCACGCTGGCCGCGGCGCGCGAGGCGCGGGGCGCCGACGCGCAGCCGGCGATCCGACAGCGACAGCGCGCCGCCCAGCGCCATCACCAGCGCGCCGAGCCAGATCAGCCGTACCAGCGGATTGAAATAGAGCCGCACGACATAACCGCCGTCCTTCAGCTCATCGCCAAGCACGACGTAGAGGTCGCCCCGCCAGGAGACGTCGATGGCGGCCTCGGTGGTGCCCTGCCGCGGCGCATCGTAAAGCCGCTTGGACGGCGACAGCTCGGTGACCGGCGCGCCGCCGCGCGTCACCGCGAACAGGCCGACCTGGGCCTGGTAGTTCGGTCCCTGCGCGGGGGCGGCACCGCGGAAGGTCAGCTCGTAACCGGCGATGGCGGCCTTGTCGCCGGGCTGCATGGCCAGGACGCTCTCGCTGCGCCATGCGGTGGTGGCGACGATGCCAATCACGGCCAGCCCCAGTCCGGCATGCGCCAGCGTCGTACCGTGGGCGGAACGCGGCAGGTTGCGCGCGCGGCGCAGCGCGTCGGAGAACGCGGAACCCGACAGCCGCGTTCGCGCGACCCATTCGGACACCGCCCCCGCGATCATCCACACGCCGAGCGCGATGCCGAACGGCGCCAGCCATGGGCCGCGCCGGGCGATGACCGCAGCCGCCACGAGCGCCAGCAAGGCCAGGGCGGCGGCGGCGAGCAGGCGCTGCGCCGCGCCCAGCAGGTCACCGCGCTTCCAGGCGAGGAACGGCCCGAACGGCACGGCGAGCAGCAGCGGCACCATCAGAGGCACGAACGTCAGGTCGAAGTAGGGTGGGCCGACCGAGATCTTCGCACCGGTGACCGCCTCCAGCGCCAGCGGGTAGAGCGTGCCGATGAACACGGTGGCGCAGCCGACGGTGAGCAGCACGTTGTTGAGGACGAGGCTGCCCTCGCGGCTGATCGGCGCGAACAGGCCGCCGCGCTGAAGGTGGGGCGCGCGCCAGGCGAACAGGGCGAGCGCCCCGCCGATCAGCAGCACCAGGATGGCCAGGATGAAAATGCCGCGCCGGGGATCGACGGCGAAGGCATGCACGGAAGTCAGCACGCCCGAGCGCACAAGGAAGGTGCCGACCAGGCTCAGCGAGAAGGCAAGGATCGCGAGCAGGATGGTCCACACCTTCAGGGCCTCGCGCTTCTCCATCACCAGCGCCGAGTGCAGCAGCGCGGTGGCCGCGAGCCACGGCATGAAGGAGGCGTTCTCCACCGGATCCCAGAACCACCAGCCGCCCCAGCCGAGTTCGTAGTAGGCCCACCACGAGCCCATGGCGATGCCGAGCGTGAGGCTGATCCAGGCGGCAAGCGTCCACGGCCGCACCCAGCGCGCCCAGGCGGCGTCGGTACGCCCTTCGATCAGTGCGGCGATGGCGAAGGAGAAGGCCATCGAGAGGCCGACGTAGCCCGCGTACAGGAAGGGCGGATGAAAGGCGAGCGCGGGGTCCTGCAGGATCGGATTGAGGCCGCGCCCTTCGATCTGCGGCGGAATGCGGGTGAACGGGTTGGACGCGAACAGGATGAAAACCAGGAAGGCGACGGCGATGCCGGCCTGCACAGAGAGAGTGGTCGCGCGCAAACTGGCCGGCAGGTTCGTGCCGAAAAGCGCCACCGCCGCCCCGAACAGCGCCAGGATGAGGACCCACAGCAGCATGGAGCCCTCGTGGTTCCCCCACACGCCCGCGATCTTGTAGATCAGCGGCTTGGTGGAGTGCGAGTTGGCCCACACCGTCTCCACCGAGAAGTCCGACGTGACGTAGGCGTTGACCAGGGCGAGAAAGGCGAAGGCCAGCAGCGCGAACTGCGCCAGCGCGGCCGGCGCGGCGACGCCCATCAGCCGGCGGTCGCCGATTTGCGCGCCCCATAGCGGAAGCGCCATCTGCACCAGCGCGACGGTGAGCGCGAGCACGACCGCGAAATGTCCCAGCTCGACAATCATGGGGGCGTCACCGCGGCCCAACGCTGCTGGCTGGTCTCAATCAAGGGATGGCGCGTTCCATTCGTACACCTCCTTTTCGTATGCATCTTGGAACCCAGCACGTTGCAAGTTTCGGTACGAATGTTCGAGCATATAAAGGGTCTCCGACACCACAGCCGAGCAACCGATTTGCGCGGCACGTTGGACCCTCGTGGCAATGAGAGCCTGCTGAGCGCCACGCCGACGATCGTTTTCCGCGGTCGCTGCCGCAAACAGGTATCCAAGACCCTCGAAGACGCAAAGCGCGGCAATTGCCACCGGCCGATCACCGTCAAACGCCATATAGTGGAAGAAACCATCCTTTCCCACCGACCTCGCATATTGCGGCCACAGGGTATCGCCCAGCTGATCG
>DASZQG010000118.1:0-13504 GCA_035550075.1 Hyphomicrobiaceae bacterium
TGGCGATCAGCGGGCGCCACATGTCTCGCCCCCCAGAAATTCTTCGCGTCGACCGCGCCGGCAGCACGACCAGCCCAAGCGCCGTGCGCCGATTAGTGCCGCGATGAGCGGCGCAGGGTGGTTCGCCCTCTCTCAAAGACGCCATGCCAAGGAGACTTACAGGGCTGCGCGGCAAGTCCGTCCGAGCTGGCCGTTCGCGTCCGGGCGCCATCAAGTAAATGTCAGGGAATAACTAGGGGGCCTTCGGGATATAGAGATCTGAAGAAAATCTGATTGCGAGCAGTGCATGGGCGGGCTTTCCGGCTTCGAACGGTTGATGCTTCCTCACCTCGACGCGGCCTTCAATCTGGCATTCTGGCTGGTGCGGAGCGAGGCCGACGCCGAGGACATCGTGCAGGAGGCCTACATCCGTGCGTTTCGCGGCTTCCGCGGCTTTGCCGGGGCCGATGCCCGTCCGTGGCTGCTAGCGATCGTGCGCAATGCGGCCTACCGCTGGCTCAGCAACCGTAGGCGCGCGGCTAACGTGATTTCACTCGACGAGGCCTTCGGCGGACCGCGCGCCGATGCTGCGGAGCCGCAGATTGCCTCCGAAGAGCCGACGCCAGAGGCGCTGCTGATAGGCGAGGTCGATCGCAACCTTGTGCACAGCGCCCTTGCCGAGCTGCCGCCCGTATATCGCGAGGTGGTCGTGCTTCGTGAGATTGAAGGACTGGCCTACCGTGAAATCTCGCGCGTGACCGGCGCGCCAATAGGCACTGTGATGTCGCGGCTGGCGCGGGGGCGCAATGAGCTGCGCAAGGTTCTGAGCAGGATGATGGGCGTAGGACAATCCAATGCAGTGTGAACGGGCGCGGAAGCTGATCGGCGCCGCCATCGACGCAGAGCTCGGCGATGACGACCGGGCGTCGGTAACCCGCCACATCGAGGGGTGTGCGGCCTGCATGGCGCTGACAAAGGATATCGAGCGCACCAGCAAGGCGGTGGGCGAGCTGGGCCGCAGGCCCGCGCCGGCCGGGCTTGCCGCCCGCATTCGCGCCGGTCTCGCTGCTGAGGAACCGGACGGCGCGCCGGGATGGCTGTCAGGTTGGGGGGTACGCCCTGGCGCGTGGCGTCAGGTGGCGGCGCTGGCCGTATGCTCGGTGGTGTCGGTTCTTCTCACTTGGGGAACGATGACCTATTCCTTCCAGGCGGCCAACCTGAAGCGGGAGATTATAACCGCCTACGTTAGCTCCCTGCTGCAAGACAGCCCAATCCAGGTTGCCTCTTCGGACAGCCACACGGTGAAACCGTGGTTCGCCGGTCGGGTGGATTTTTCGCCCGAGGTGAAGGATCTGGCGGGGCAAGGCTTCCCTCTGGCGGGAGGTCGCCTCGACTATGTGCACGAGCGCCGTGTCGGGGTGCTTGTCTACCGGCGGCGTCTGCATATCATCAACGTCTTCATGTGGCGTGCGCCGGGCGCCGAAGACGTGACGCCGTCAGCCTCGGCAATGAATGGCTACAATTTTCTGACGTGGACGAGGGGCGGCGTGAGCTATTGGGCGGTTTCGGATTTGGATGGCGCTGAGCTCAGGCGGCTGCAGGAGTTGCTGTAACTTGAGGAACGGGCTCCAAGCGACGCCTGTCGCCCAATCGGCGCAGAAGTGAAGACACCAAAGCCCTTCGGTGCACTTCCAGGCTCGGGCACCGGGCTGTCGGCCAAGCTTCACGGCACGATGGGAACGACGAACACGAGCCCGTCCGAGGACCTTTGATCGGGATCAATGCCCTTGCATATGGCACCGCTTTCCTTATCCGATCGTCGTCCATGAGACGTAAGAAACTCCCCAAACCGTGAGGCCGCTGGTACGCTTAGGACAAGGCACCAGATCAACACACTGCGTAGAGGAATAATGTCGTTCGAGGACAAGGAAGCCGAACTGGGGATCCTGCTGACTAGGATACAGAACGAGCCGGAGGACTGGCACGAGCTGTATGAACAGCTCCGCCTCAGGCTAAATGAGCTCAAAGCGTATGGGATGCCGCTCCCCCAAGACTTGGTCGAGTTCGAGCGCGATCTAGAGGCTGAAATGGAAGCACGACAAGAGAGCTACAGGAGGCACGCTCGAATGCGCGAGGTCGCGACACGGCGGGCGAGGCGATAGCCTCACGAACTTTGGTGCAAGGCTACGGGTCTGCGCGGGTCATTCTGCACAGAGCGAAGGCTCAAGCATCCGGCCTTGTCAGATTTGACCCTCAGTGGCTCTCCCTAGAGAGGTGATTGCCGGATGATGAACCGAGATTGCGGCCCGCTGCCGAACACCGACGGCGGGCTTTGACCGGAGCAGCTGATCTAAGGGCCGGCAACGATCCCGCACGTGAGCGTGAAAATCACAACGCCAGTTGACCAGCGGCGAAACCCAGAGAAAGAAATGGCCTATTCCAGGTCGCGTTGGTTGCGTAGGGTGGCAATCGGCGTCGTCCTGCTCGCGAGCGTTGCAAGTTTCGCATTCGCATTGAGGACATACCGCTCGTTTCAGTTTCTACGATCAGCCCACCAGCTGGGCGCTCCCCAGAGCAGCAGCATCCGACCATGGATGACCTTGCGTTATGTCGCAACACGCTATCGAGTGCCACAGATCGACCTGACTGAAGGTCTTGGAATAGGGTCAGACATTGATGCCAACAGCACGCTCAAGTCGCTGGCCGACCGCAGCGGCATACCGCCGATCGAGTACGTGCAGCGCGTGCAGCGAGTTTTGGCCGGAATGCCGCCGTCTCGGGGCCCCTCAGAATCGGGTGAGAAGTCGACTTGGCTGAGGCAACTCGGGGAAGTCCTTCTCTCTGCACTACTCGTGCACCAGTATCCGGTGTTATTCGCCACGCTGCTTTTGGGTGCTGTCGGCCTGCCAGTTCCAACTGGCTTATCTGTGGTCGTGGCGGGCTCGCTCGTCTCTCTCGGTCACATGAGTTGGCTGTGGGCATGCACGATCGCCATTGCAGCCTCAGTTCTCGGCGATCTGCTCGGCTACACTCTCGGTGTCGTGCTCGGACAGCGCTTCCTCGACCGACGAGGTTCCTGGCTTGGTTACACCCCGGGACGCCAAATGAGCATGCGAGCTCTTTTCGACCAGTGGGGCGCATCAACCATCATCATCACTCGCACGCTGGCATCTCACTTGAGTTCGGTGATGAGCTTGCTCGCTGGTCTGGCACGATACCCCTTATCTGTGTTCTTGATATTCGATGTGATTGGACGCGTGCTTTGGACATCGGCCTATTTCGCGCTCGGCTACAGCATTGGTGGCAACATCGAGGCGGCCACCGATTTTCTAACCAATCTGAGCATCCTGCTCGTGTGCGTCGCCCTCGTCATAGGTTCGGTGCTCGTTTCTGCGCGTGATGTGCGGCAATAACCGGCTCGAGGCCGGCGACCTAATAGCGACCAGCCAGCTTGACGGCTGCGAGGTCGAGGTGCCTCCAATTCCTGGACGGCTTGGGCCGCCTTGGTCCGCCGCTTTGGCGTCGCACACGGTCGTGGATCGTAGATCGTGCGTTCCCGCAACATATCTGTTGCGCGCCGGCATGAGGACCGGCTGGGGTCATTAGCGGTCCTGAATGTGCACCCTGGCGGACCAAATCGATTCAGACGGCCCCAACGACAGCAAGCCAGAGGAAGACGAGAGACAGCATTGTTAGCTGCATGTCCGCAATGACAATCCGCCTGCCTTGTTGCTCGAAGAATCGTTTGATGCCGGTGTATCGCAGTGACAACGACGTAAGCGCCGCAAATCCGAAGCCCAATATGTTGACGCAGAAAATGACAAGCGCGATGTACTGTGGGGAGTGCGGGGATCGAGCGCCCGGGACCGCAAACGCAACAATAGCAGCGTATGCCATTACGAGCCCCAATGACACGGCTGCCGAAAGATACGTTTCTCGGACCCGCAGAAGACCCACCCCATCCGCAGCCACCGCGACGATCACGGATCCGAGCAGTAGGGATGCGGGTAGGCAAAAATAGAGAACGTAAGAGAGGCGACCGAGTCCGTTCGCTTGGAGGAGCGGCAGCAGCGCGAACCAAGATAGAAAGACCGTGCGGTATTCAATGGTCGAGGCGAGGCTGAAGTGGACACGCGGCACCAAGTCGCCACTCGTGTCGACGTGCGGGATGTAGGAAATCAGGAAGACGCTACCAATCGCGAATAGAAAAGCTACTAGGAGCATTACGACAACGGTGTCGAGGGGACTCTCGGCGACGCCCGACCGGTCCCGCGCAAGGGTAACCACCAGCGTTATCCCAAAGAAGGCGAAACTGGCGAGGCTGCCCATGATTCCCACGTGCATCTTGGCCGTGTCATAGAGGAGCCAGGGATAGCTACCGTGCGGTGATGGAACGCGGCGGCCCGCGATGAGCACCACCAACAAGCCGATCGCCGCAGTGAGGAGGAATCCCCAGACTGCCCACATCTTCTTCGACCTTTGAGGGAAAAGTACCGCGTTGAAGGAGTCATCCTCTCACATCGGAGGAGCATCCTCAAGAACTTCGGTGCCGTCCGCCACCTCTGCGAGAGCGGAAAGGGTATTGCAGCATTGCGGTGGGCAGAATTGGGTCCAGTCCGCTGGCTAGAGGGCGTAAAATTACACCGTCGACTGACCGTACGTGATCCCGAATATCGTATCGACCAGCCAGCGCTTGAATACGGGATTATCGCGCGACTGCTTGAAGAGCTCCGTATCGTACTTCATCACCCGACAATAACGCGCGGAGCGCCTTGTCATGCTCGATCCGGGCATTCTGCTTGTCAGAGTTCCTCTTGACGTTTTGGTAGGCCGAGTCCGCGACCACTTTTTGCGGGATCTCCTGAGTGATCAGTTCCCGGACGCGTCGGCGTCCGCCCAGGTGATGTTGCCGAATTGGTCGTTGAACGTCTTGAGGATGTTCGACAGCCGGTCGAGTTCCGGCTCAGCTTTCGCACCGCCGCCCCCGATGGGCACGGGGCCGATTTCTGCGTCGGCGTCGGGGAGTTGGATTGCCTGCGTGGCGCGTTTCTCAACGAGATAGCTGTCCATATCGATCGCTTCGAGGATGCCGCGCGACAGGTCTTCCTCTTTCGGTGCAGCCAGCTTGGGGACGAGGAAATTCAGAAAGATCGATAGCTTCTCCCAGGAGGCATTTGTCAGCGGCCGCATTTTGCGAACCTGATGTCCGCCAGCGCAGCGGTGGCCGGCGAAAAGCGCACGCTGCCGCCTACGCGTAGGGATCGTTCGCCCACGCTTCTCGCGAACCGGAACCGGGATCGCTCCTCCGCCAATCGCGCCCCGGCACGGAGGCGAGCAGCGCCTGGGTGTATTCGTGCTGCGGGCTGGCAAAAATGTCGGCGGTTAGTCCGCGCTCCACGATCTGCCCGTCCTTCATCACCACGATTTCCTCGCACACGTGCGCGGCCACGCGCAGGTCGTGGGTGATGAACAGCAGCGAGAGGTCGAAGCTGCGGCGCAGATCGTCCAGAAGGTCCAACACCTGCTTCTGCACCGAGACGTCGAGCGCCGACACCGGTTCGTCGGCGACAATCAGCTTCGGCCTGACCGCCAGCGCGCGGGCGATGCCGATGCGCTGACGCTGGCCGCCGGAGAACTCGTGGGGGTAGCGATCGATGGCTTTCGGATCGAGCCCGACCAGCCGCAGCAGCTCCTGCGCCTCGGCGAGGGCCGTCTTGCGCGCTACGCCCTGCACGATCGGGCCTTGCGCGATGATATCCCCGACCCGCCAGCGCGGATTGAGCGAGGCGAACGGATCCTGAAACACCATCTGCAGGACCTTGCGGTAAGGACGCAACTGGGCGCGCGACAGCCCGGTGATGTTGTGGCCCTGCAGCACGATGGCACCTTTGTCGGCGCGCTCGAGCCCGACGATGCAGCGCGCCAGCGTCGACTTGCCGGACCCGGACTCTCCCACCAGCGCCAGAGAGCTGCCCTTCCACACCTCGAGGCTGATGCCGGCCACTGCCCGCACCCGGGGCGCGCGAAACGAGAAGGCGCCGCCGCGGCCCGCAAACGTCTTTTCCAAACCATCAACCTTGAGCAACTCCTCGCGCGCTGCAGCGTGCGCACGCTCGCGGCCCGCGGCCTGGCGTGGCACCAGGCTCGGCACGGCGCCGATGAGGGTCTGGGTATAGGGGTCCTGCGGCCGGGTGAGAATGTCGCGTGCCGGACCCTGCTCCACCAGTACGCCATGGCGCATCACGGCGACGCGGTCGGCGATCTCGGCCACCACGCCGAAGTCGTGGGTGATGAACATGATGGCGGTGCCGTGCCGCTCCTGCAGCTCCTTTAGCAGGCGCAGGATCTGGGCCTGGGTGGTGACGTCCAGGGCTGTGGTGGGCTCATCCGCGATAACCAGTCCAGGCTCCAGCACGAGCGCCATGGCAATCATCACGCGCTGACGCTGCCCGCCGGAAAGCTCATGCGGGTAGCTGGAGAGGATGCGCTCAGGATCGGGCAGCCGCACGTCGTTGAACACCTCGATCACACGCTTGCGGCGCTGGGCCGGCGTCAACTTGGTGTGCACCTCGATGATCTCGTCGGCCTGCCGGCCCACCGTCATCAGGGGATTGAGCGCCGTCATCGGCTCCTGGAAGATCATGGCGATACGACCGCCACGCACGCCGCGCATGTCGGCTGCCGGTAGCGTCAGAAGGTCACGATCCCCGTAGAACACACGACCGCCGGTAACGCGTACATGCGGCGCCGGCAGCAGGCCCAGGACCGCCTTGGCCATCACCGACTTGCCGGACCCGGACTCGCCGACCACGCACAAGATCTCGTTGCGCAGTACCTCGAGCGAGACGTTGTCGACCGCCAGCCTGCGGTCCGCCCACGCCGGCAGCGCCACGGACAGGTTCTCGATTCTGAGGACGGCGCTCATAGGTCGCGCAACCTCGGATTGAGCGCGTCGTTCAGGCCCTCGCCGGCGATGTTGATCGAGAGCACCGTGAGCAGGATCGCGATGCCGGGGATCGTCACCAGCCACCAGGCATCGCGCAGGAAGGCGCGACCGGCGCCGATCTGAAAGCCCCAGCTCATGAGGTTGGGGGCGCCGAGCCCGAGAAAAGAAAGAGCGGATTCGATCAGGATGGCGTTAGCGACCAGCAGCGATCCGGTGACGATAAGGGGCGAAAGCGCGTTCGGTAGCACCTGGCCCACAAGGATCGCCATATCGCTCTGGCCGGCAACGATGGCCGCCTGCACGAACTCGCGGTTCCTCAGCGCCAGCACCTCGCCCCGCACGATGCGCGCGATCGGTGGCCAGCTAACGGTGGCGATGGCAATCACCAGGCTCACGCCCGACGGGGCCAGGATGGCGACCAGCACGATAGCGAAGATGAAGGAGGGGATGGTCTGGAAGAACTCTGTCACCCGCATCAGCACGTCGTCGATGAGGCCGCCATAGAAGCCGGCAATCGAGCCGACCAGCGTGCCGAAGGCGACGGCCGCAAGGGTCGCCAAGATCGAGATCAGCAGCGAGGTGCGCGCGCCGTGCACCAGTCCGGCGGCGACGCTGCGGCCAAGCGAGTCGGTGCCGAACAGGAAATCACCCAACACGGGCGAGAACGGCTTGGAGACGATGGCGAACGGCGTGCCCGGCGAAAGCACATGTGCGCCAAGTGCCAGCACCACGACGAAAGCCAGCCACAGCAGGCTGAGCGCGACGCGCGGATTGGTGAGAAAGCGGCGCCAGAAACCCCGCATCAGCCGACCCGGATACGTGGATCGAGCATCAGATAGATGACGTCGATGACGATGTTGACCAAGACCACCAGGCACGAGGAGATGAAGAAGATGCCCAGCAGCAGGTTGAGGTCGCGCGCGAACAGCGCCTGGAACGCAAGCTGGCCGAGTCCCGGCCAGGCGAACACCGACTCCACCACCACCGAGCCGCCGAGCAGGCCGCCGATCTGCACGCCGGCAATGGTGACCACCGGCAGCAGGGAGTTACGCACCACGTGGCGCATGGTGATCTGCCGCTCGCTCAAGCCCTTGGCGCGCGCGGTGGTGACGTAGTCGAGACCGCGCTGCTCCAGCATGGTCGCCCGCATCAGGCGCACATAGAGCGCGATGTAGAACAGCGACAGCGTGATGGCGGGAAGAACAAGGTGCTTGGCGATGTCGGCGACCCGCGCCCAGCCCTCGTAGAACGCCGCGGCGTCTTCCATGCCAGAGGTCGGCAGCCAGTCGAGCTTGATCGAGAATACCAGGATGAGCATCAAGCCCACCCAGAACAACGGCGTGGCATAGGCGACGATTGCGGCGACGGAGATGAGGTGATCCTTCCAGGTGCGCACCCACACCGCCGCCAGCAGGCCCAGCAGAATTCCACCTCCCACCGAAAGCACCAGCGTCGTCCCCATCAGCAACAGGGTGGCCCACAGCCGGTCGAGGATCAGGGGCAGCACGGGGCTGGCGTTGCGAAACGAGTAGCCGAGGTCGAGCGCCAGGATGTTCTTCACGTAGAGGGCGAGCTGCACCGCGATGGGCTTGTTGAGGCCGAACCGCTCGCGCAACTGCTCGACGTACTCGACCGGCGCGCCGCCCGCTTCTCCAGCGAGCACCGTTGCGGCATCGCCGGGGGCGAGTTGCAGCAGCAGGAAGTTCAGGACAACCACGCCGAGCACGACCGGTACGGCCTGAACGATCCGCCGGATCAGATAACGCAAGAGCCGGAACCCGCCCATCGGCTACCGTTTGCCCGTCATCTTATGCCCGCCGCCGCGTCCGCGCCGGCGGTCTGCAAAAATTGCCGGGCCGCCGCCCGAACGCAGGTTCGAGACGACGGCCATATCGGCGACAAAAGCTCCGCGCCCGCTACTCGTGCCAGGCGGTCGCGAAGTTGGTGTAGATGCCGAGCGGGCTCACGATCACGTCGTGATATTTCTTGTTGACGATGGTCGGGAAGTTGAGCTCGAACACCCACACAATGGGCGAAGCCTCCACCGCGATCTTCTGGACCTCGTGGTAGTACTCGGCACGCTTTTTCGGATCCGGCTCGATGGTCGCCTTGTCCATCAGCTCGTCGGCCTTCGCATCGTGCCACTGTGAGCCGTTCACGAACACCGTGCCTTTCTTGATGTTGCGCCCATGGATGGCGCGGTGCACGCCGATCACCGGGTCGGGGAGGTTGTAGAGGAAGTTCGAGGTGATGAAGAAGTCGTAGTCGGTGTAGACCCGCTTCAGCCACGTTGCCACGTCCTCATAGCGCAGCGTCGCCTTGATGCCGATCAGCGCCAGGCGCTGCTGCACCACCTCGCCGAAGCGCTGCCACTCGGGCCCGTACGGTGTGATGTCGTGCACGATCTCGAAGCGCACCCCGCCGTCTTTGCGCGGGAAGCCAGCTTCGTCCAGCAGCTTGTTGGCGCGCTCGATGCCGTCCGGCACCTGGTATTTATGCACGTCCGCCGTATAGAAGCCGGACGGTGCGAAGTTCGAGCTCATGGGCCCGGTGGCGGGCTTGCCGAAGCCGAACCAGATGTTATCGATAATGAACTGCCGGTCGATGGCATAGGCCACGGCCTGGCGCACCTTCACGTTGTCGAAAGGAGCGCGCTTGGTGTTGATGAGCAGCTCCACCACGGGGCTGATCATTTCGTAGCCCTTGGTGGTGATCTCGATGTTCGGCAGTTGCCCCAGCTTCTTGGCGTCGTTGTAGGGCACGGCACCGAAGCCTGCGACGTGTGCTTCGCCCTTCTCCAGCGCCGCGGTGCGGGTCGCCTCATCGTTGATGAAGCGCACCACGATGCGGTCCAGATACGGTAGCCCCTTGCGCCAGTAGTCGGGATTCTTGTCCAGGCGCACCAGCTCGCCGCGTCGCCATTCGACAAACTTGAAGGGGCCGGTGCCAATCGGCTTGTTGGCGTTGGGATGGGCCTTGATGTCGCCCTCGGCAAAAATGTGTTTCGGCAGCATCGGGCTCTCGTAGCCCGACAGCGCGGCCAGCATGTAGGGCGCGGCCGAGCTGAGCTTGAAGACGGCCGTGTACGGGTCAGGCGTCTCGACCGCCGTCACATCGCGGAACGTGTTGATACCGCGCGGATGCACCTTCTTCAGCACGTCCATGATGGTGAACTGCACGTCGGCGGAGGTGAACGGCTTGCCGTCGTGGAATTTCACGTCCTTGCGCAGCTTGAAGGTGACCGTCTTGCCGTCCGGCGACACTTCCCACGATTCCGCCAAGCTCGGTTTCGGCTTGAGGTCGAAGCCGTATTCCAGCAGACCGTCATAGATTTTCGCCGTCACCTGGCCGATTGGAGCGGAGGTGGAGATATAGGGCGCAAGGTTGGGCGGTTCGGGCTGCGTGATTTGCACCAGCGTTCCGCCGGCCTTCTGGGCGGCAGCCGGCACGACCGGCATGGCGAGCACCACCAGACCCGCTAGGGCACCTAGAACCCAGTACAATCGTCTCATGACCTGCTCCTCCTCGTGCGGCGCTGGCGAAAGCATGGCGTGAAATCGCACGGACGTCGAGGGAAACGGTATCTTGCCGTCGCGGCAGCAAGTCCACCATCAGACGATAGGAGGGCGCACCCTGGCGAAAGGCATACGGGGTGCGGCGGGGCTGGATGCCTAACCTATCCAATGGCGCACTGACGTACCCAGCCGGGGAATGCCGACTATCTTGACTCGGGTCATATTCGCGAAACACATTGTCGGACCGCGAAGATTTCCTATCCGCCTAGTCCAGGGGAAGCCCATGACCGACAGAACTGTGTCCTCGTTCGTGCGCTGGCTCGCGCCTGCGTTGTTGGCGTTTGCGCTTGCACTGCCTGCTCACGCCCAAGGCACCGTCAAGATCGGCGCCATCTACCCCTTGAGCGGCAATGCTGCGAGCGCGGGCCAGTCCGCCAAGGCCGCCATCGAAGTCGCCACGCAGATCATCAACGAAGACCATCCCGAGCTCGGCAACCTGCCGCTGGCGAAGGGCGCCGGCCTGTCCGGCCTGAAGGGTGCGAAAGTCGAAGTGGTGTTTGCCGACAACCAGGGCACACCGGCCGCCGGCCAGAACCAGGCGCTGCGTCTCATCACCGAGGAGAAGGTGGTCGCGCTGACCGGCGCCTATCAGTCCGGTATCACGCTAACCGCCAGCGCTATCGCCGAGAAATATGGCATTCCGTTTGTCAACGGTGAGTCGGTCGCGGCCAACCTAACCGAGCGCGGCTTCAAGTGGTTCTTCCGCACCACGCCGATCGCTTCCGACATCGCCAGAATCTATATGGAGTTCCTGAAGGACCTGAAGGGCTCGGGCACCAAGGTCGACAAGATCGCCATCGTCAACGAGAACACCGAATACGGCACCTCGATCGCCAAGGTGCTGCGCGAGGCGGCGCAGGCTAACAATTTCAATATCTCGCTCGAGGTGCCCTACAGCGCCAACACCACCGATGTGCAGTCCCAGGTGCTGCAGCTGAAGGACAACAATCCGGACGTCATCATCTTCGTGAGCTACACGTCCGATTCCATCCTTTACATGAAGACGATGCAGGCCTTGAACTACAAGCCGGCCGTGGTGATCGGCGATGACTCCGGTTTCTCCGATCCCTCTTTCCTCAAGACTGTCGGCAATATTGCCCAGGGCGCTATCAACCGCTCAGCTTGGGACGCCGGCAAGCCGGGTTCGACCAACTATCGCATCAATGAGATGTTCAAGAAGAAGACCGGCAACGACCTTGACGACACCGCCGGGCGCGCCATGCAGGGCTTCTTCGTGCTGGTGGATGCGATCAACCGCGCCGGCTCGACCGAGCCCGCCAAGATCCAGGCTGCGCTGAAAGCGACTGACCTCAAGCCCGACCAGCTCATGATGGGCTACAAGGGCGTCAAGTTCGACGACAAGGGACAGAACGTCCTGGCAGCGGCCCTGCTGATTCAAATCCAAGGCGACAAGTACGTTGCCGTGTGGCCGAAGGCGAACGCCAGCGCGCCACTGCAACTGCCCTACAAGGGCTGGTAACGGCGCGGCAATCGGGCAAGCGTGCGGCGCTTGCTCGATTGCAGCGAAAAGCCTCGGGCCGATTCTGAGTGCGCTTCGCGCTGACGTCGCCTTTCACTCCCGCAATCGGTTCCCGCATGTCCTCTACCCTCGTTCAGGTGATCGTCAGCGGACTTTTGCTCGGCGCGGTCTACGCGCTGTTCTCCTCCGGGCTGACGCTGATCTGGGGGATGATGAATGTCATCAACTTCGCGCATGGCGACTTCGTCATGCTGGCGATGTACACCGCGTTCGTCATCTGGAAGCTGCTGGGGCTGGGACCGGCCGCATCCGTGCCGGTGGCCGCCCTCGTGCTGGCGACCGTCGGCGTGATCGCCTACTTCGCCCTCGTGCGCCACATCATGCGCGGACCGATGATTGCCCAAATCCTGGGAACTTTCGGCTTGGCCCTGCTGCTGCGCTACACCGTGTTCTGGGCGTTCGGCGCCAACTTCCTGTCCCTGCCCGACAACCTGGTCGGGGGCACCTTCGACATTCTCGGCATCCGCATTCAGGCCTCGCGCTTGCTCGCCGGAAGCGTGGCGGTGCTGGTCACGCTCGGGCTGCACCTGCTGCTGACGCGGACTGCCCTCGGCAGCCGCATGCTGGCCGTTTCGGAGGACGCTGCGGCGGCGCAATTGATGGGCATCCGGCCCGATCACATGCAAGCGATTGCCTGGGCGCTTGCCGCCGGTGCCACCGGCATTGCCGGCGCGCTGATCGCCACCTTCTTCTATGTCGCACCCACCGTGGGCGAGACTCTGGCGATCGTGGCGTTCGTGACGGTCTCGCTGGGCGGCTTCGGCAGCGTGCCGGGCGCCCTGGTCGCCGGCCTGCTGATCGGCGTGATCGAGTCACTGTCGGCCTACATGATCGGCGCCGTTTACAAGGACATCGTGGTCTACTCGCTGTTTGTCGCCGTGCTGTGGTTCCGCCCGCAGGGCCTGATGGGCAAGATGTGATGGCTCGCTACACCTGGCTCGTCGTCGCCGCCGTGGTCGCGCTGGCCTACCCGCTGGTGCTCACCACGCCGTTCCAGCAACGTCTGGGCGCCCTGGTGCTGCTCTACGCCATCGCCGCATCGGCCTGGAATATCCTCGGCGGCTATGCCGGGCAGGTGTCGGTGGGACACGTGGTCTTCTTCGGCTGCGGCGCCTACGGGGCAATGGTGGTCTATCAGCATTTCGGCCTGCCGCCGATCGCCGGGCTGCCGATCGGGATCGTTATCAGCGTGCTAATCGCGGCGGTGATTGGCGTGCCGACGCTGCGCCTGTCGGGCCACTACTTCAGCATGGCAACCATCGCGGTGGCCGAGCTCGTGCGCCTGATCGCCACGAATGTCGCCTTCCTCGGCGCCGCTGTTGGCCTCAGCGGTCCGACCGTGCCACGCACCGTGCTCGACCTTTCCTTCACCTCGGCGCTGCCCTATTATTACATTTTCCTCTTGGTGCTCGCGGCCACGCTTGCCATCACCTGGCACATGGAGCGCAGCCGCATCGGCTACTA
>DASZQG010000119.1:0-3527 GCA_035550075.1 Hyphomicrobiaceae bacterium
GAGGTATGGCGCGCGGTGTACGGCTTGCGATAGCGCAGCGGCAGACGCTTGAGCGTCTTGTGCCAGCGCTCGAACGGGTATTTGGCATCGGGAATGGGTTGAAAGTCGTGTGTGAAGAAAAGGGAGTCGTGCCTGATGTGACCCGCGCGTACGAGGTCCGCACGCCAGGCCAAGTGCGACTCCAGGATCGTGATCGCGCGCGGGCAGAGCTCCACCCGACGATCCTCGCCCGTCTTCGTTCGATCGCGCTGAATGCCATCCACGCGCGCCTTGCTAATCGAGAGGACGCCGTTGGCGCGGTCGTAGTCGCTCACGACGAGCGCGATCTCCTCTGAGGGGCGCAATCCGGTAAAGAAGCGGAACGCATCGTAGTTCGCCTGCGCCGCGCCCCAGTCACGGCGCAGGGCGGTGATGAGGGTTTCCGCGTCCTGAACGCTGAAGGGATCGAGGTGCGGCCGATCCTTCTTGCCGATGCGGGCACCGCGCATCATTGCCGCGGGATCACGCGCCTCGGGGTGGTCCTTGAAGCCGAACGCAAACGCCCGCCGCAGAGCGCTGATCGCGTTGTTGTAAGTCTTCTTTGTCCAGACTTGCGCATCGGCAATGTGCTGGATTTGGGAATAGCGCACCGACAGAAACGGTCGGTCGCCGAGTGCGGGGCGCCAAGTGTAGTTGAGGATCTGCCGGTGCGACTCGAGTGTGGAATGCGCAAGGTCTCCGCGTGCCACGCGCGCTTCTTCATGGGCGAGGAACGCGTCGAAGACTTCGTCGCAGAAGGTGAGCGCGAGTGGCATCGCTTTCACATGTCGGCGCACGTAGTCCGGAAACCCCGGCGGCCACTTCAAACTCCTCCACCCGTGGCCACCCTCGGGCGGGTCAAACTCCCCCACCTGGCCGCGGCGGGACGGTGGTGGTGTTTACGCGGTGTGAGCGCGGCTGGCAACCCGGGCGGCGGCTTCCTTCAGTCGCCAGCTCTTGCCCTCGAACTTCAGCAGATGCCCGTGATGCATGAGACGGTCGAGTAACGGTGTGACGACTACGACATCACCGAGCAGCTTGCCCCAGTCGTCCACGGGCCTGTTCGATGTGATCACGGTAGAGAGTTTTTCGTAGCGGCTCATGATCACCTCGGCGAGCTCATCGCCTGCATTCACCGGCAGTTTCCGCAGGAACAGATCATCGATCACGAGCAACTCCGCGGCCTTCATCTGCGCGCGGTATTTGCGCAGCTCGCCAAGCTCGCGTGCTTCGTTGATCTCTTCGATCAGCACGTGCGCCTCGCGATAGAACACCTTGTAGCCGCGCTGCACGGCCAGGTGCGCGAGCGCCTTGGCCACGTGACTCTTGCCAACGCCGGGCGGCCCGAGTAACAGCGCTCCCTCGCGTGCCTCGATGAACTTCAACGTCGCAAGCTCCAGCACGTCGCGCTTGGAGATACGCGGGTTGTAGCTCCAGTCGAAGTCCTTCAGGTCCTTGCGCTCGGGAAGCCCCGAGAGCGTGAAGCGCCGCTCCAGCAGCCGTGAGCGGCGCCGGTCGAGCTCATCCTGCACGAGCGAGGCGAACGCCTCGGTGAAGTCCATCTGGTGATGGGCGACCTGCAGCGCGCGGGCCTGCAAGGTGGCGATCATTCCGGAGAGGCGCAAGGCGCGCAGCGCCTGCTCCAGTTCAGTCATCGACATGCTCATCGTGTGCTCCTATGTGTCACTGTGGGTGGGTGAGGACGGGTTCGGATCGCTGCGGGAGTACTCCTCCCAGAACGCCCGGTATTCATCGATCGCGCGGATGTACTGGCCGGCCTGCTGGAGCGAGGCGGCACGTGCGGCAGCGGCGGATTTCTCGGCGGCGGTGAGCGCCTCGAGCGCTCGCTTCACGGCCTGGTAGGACGGCGTGCTCAAGGTAAGTACCTTTGCGCACGTCGTCTCGATCTGATCGCGGGTGTAATGGCGCGTGAGATTGGACAGCCCGTAGATTGCGTGCTGCCCAGGTCGTCCCAGGCGCGCGAAGATCTCCTGCGCCAGTTGCGCAGCATGTGGCCCGATCTTCGCGACCTTGCCGATCAGGCGCGCGGTCTCGCGCGACGGATTGAAGATGCGGTCCGCCTCGGGGATGACGAACGTGCCCTTGCGCGCACTCTTGTCGTGCCGACGCAGGACCTGACCGTCTGCGCCGAGGATTTCGATCTCGCGCTCGTAGATGCGCACCGTGACCTGGCTGTACAGCGGCGCCGGCAACGCCGCGTAGTACGAGCCGTTCACCTGCACGGCTCCGGCATCGTCCACGGTGCGTGTTTCCTGGCGGAAGAAGCGGAAGCTCTCCACCGGCAACGGCAGCAGATGCGGCTTTTCCTCAGCGAACATCGCCAGCACCTGGCGCTTCTTGCGGCCGTGGATGCGTGGCGCTGCCCAGCGCTCTTCCCAGTGCTCGAGCCACTGGTTCTGTTCTTCGATGGACTCGAACCTGCGTCCCTTGAGCGCCGTGTCCTGGGTGTGCTGGATCGCTTTTTCCACCGTACCCTTGCGATCGGGGTCCCGCACACGACACGGGTCGGCCACGGCCGAGTAATGAGCCAGCAGCGCGGCATACACCGGGTTCAGCCGCGGCTCGTACAGGTCGGGTTCGAGCACGCCCTGTTTCAAATTATCGAGGACGACATAGCGCACCGATCCGCCGAACACGCGGAACGCTTCTTCGTGCAACCGCGCCCAGGTGTGCTGGTCGGCTTTCCACACCACTTTGCGGAACGACTTGCCCGAGTACTTCAGCGTCATCACGAACAGCTGCGGCCGGCGGTACTTGCCGTTCGTGTAGCGCGTGGGTGCGCCCTGGCCGAAGTCCACCTGCGCCTCTTCCCCGGGCAGGCTTTCCAGCACGTCGAAGCGCTCGGGCTCGCGCGTCTTCATCCCGCGTACGAAGCGCTTCACCGAGTTGTACCGATGGCTGAAGCCGTGGTGCTCCACCAGCTCCTGGTAGATGCTCTGCGCGTTGCGGCCCAGCCGCACCTGGCCGCTGATCCACTCCCGGTGCGCTTCGCACGCCGAGCGGGCCTCTTTGGGCGCCCGGGCCGGTGGCCGGGGTGGAGGAGTTTCAACCGGGAAAACTGCGCTTTCCCCCGCAGAAAAGCCGGTGGCCACCCCGGGGGAATTTGCCGGCCCGGCCCCGATCGCAGACTGCGCGTACCGGCGGATCGTCTTGCGATCCACGCCCGTCACACGCTCAATCTCGCGTTGACTCCGGCCCGACTGCAGCAGTGTTTGAATCGTGATCCGTAGATGCGACTTCAAGACATTCAACTCCTGCCCGCTCCCCTTCGAACAAAAGGAAGCAGCGTAACGTCCCGTCGCAGATCAGCCCGGCGCCACGCTGGCGCCGGGTCACATCACAGGTGGAGGAGTTTCAAGTGCGGGGGAGTGGCCGCAGGTGGAGGAAGTTGGGTGGCCGCCGGGGATCGGAGCAAATTTCGCTCCGCGTTTCTGACTGCGATCTTGAGAAGCGGACCATAAAGATTCGGGCCGTCGTTGTTCTGGGCA
>DASZQG010000120.1:0-1636 GCA_035550075.1 Hyphomicrobiaceae bacterium
CAGGACGCAGCGACGCCCCGCAGCTCGCGGCGATAGGCGTCGCGGCCTTCCGGGGTTTCGAGTTGGGGACGCGCCATGCCCATCAGCGCGTCCTCGGATTGAGCATCATGAAAATGCGCAGCACGAACCACAGTGCGCCGATCGCGGGCGCGACCACGCGCATGTCGGTCAGCGGCATATGCAGCACCAGCGCCACATAGCCGGCGGCGGCGGCGCAGCAGATCGCCAAGAGCGCGAACAGGACAAGCTTGATCCTGTTGCCGCTCAGCGGCGAGCGCACCTCCTCGAACGGCAGGCGCTTCCTGGCCCAGGAGATGCGCGGCTCGCTTGGAGGCGGCGGGGTTTCGCCTTCCTTGATCACGCCTTTTGCGGCTCCGGCAGATTGGGCAGCGTCAGCTTTTGCGCCAGGGAGCCGTCATAGAGCGAGGGATCGGTCAGCGTCTGCGCGCCGCCTTCGGGCGCCGAGGTCTGGCGGCCGATGGCCGAGCCCGGCGCGATGGTTTCGCCGCGCGCGAGCCGATCGATCAGCGCTTCAAGCGCGGCGGGCGTCAGGTCTTCATAATAATAGTCGTCGATGGCGATGATCGGGGCGTTGACGCAGGCGCCCATGCACTCGGTCTCTTCCCAGGAGAGACCGTCCTTGCTGACTTCGAACTTCTCGCCGATGCGGGCCTTGCACACCTTCTTCAGATCCTCTGCGCCACGCAGCACGCAGGGCGTGGTGCCGCAGAGCTGGAAGTGATGCTTCCCGACCGGTTCAAGGTGAAACATGGTGTAGAACGTCGCGACTTCCAGCACGCGGATCACCGGCATCTCCAGCAGCGCGGCGATGGCCTGGATCGCGGGCTCCGAAACCCAGCCTTCCTGCTTCTGCACCAGCCACATCACCGGGATAACGGCGGAGGCTTTGCGCTCTGGCGGATATTTGGCCATCCACCAGCGCACCTCTTCCATCGTCGCCGGGGTGAAGGCGAAGCTGTCGGGCTGTTCAGCGGCGAGGCGGCGTGCGGACATTCAGCAACTCACTTTGCAAAATCGACGCGGGCGATGAGCCCGTGCTTGAGCCTGTAGATGGCGCGCGTTGCAGGCCTCGATCTGGCCCTGAACGATCTCAACCGGTCCCATGCCGTCCTCAAATATCGACCGCCGGCCGCGCGTCCAAGGCTTCGAGCCGGGCCAGCGTGCGCCGGGCGCCGTCGATCTGGTGCTTCAGCGCCGCGCGTCGATAGGCGCGAATGAAGGGCCCGATCAAGGGGACCCGCGCCAAAACTCCGCGCCGGATGACCAAAAGCAGCAGCAGCGCCGGCGGAACGGCGAGCGAGGCGACGCCCTTGGGCGGGGGCGGCGGCTGGGGCACGTCCGGAACCAGAGCGTGCGGGACAAAAAACGCAAACCGCAGCGGCAGGATGACGAAGGCCACCAAGCCGCCGACGATCAGCCCCTGCAGCACCGCGCCGATATAGACCCGGGTCGGGTGATGCTCGACGTGCTCGGGCTTGAACACGAAGAAGGCGAACAGAAAGAACACCAGCGTGAACCCGCCGGTGACGGCGGCCTCGATCCAGGACCAGAGATGAGGCGCAGTGGACGCGGCGGCTGTCTTCATGGCGGAAGGCCTCCTGCCCTTGACGCTCAG
>DASZQG010000121.1:0-13903 GCA_035550075.1 Hyphomicrobiaceae bacterium
AACCGGGACAAGCCCAACCATGACAAATACGAAAAATGCGTGGTGGGTCTCAGCCTTCGGCCTCGATATCAATATCGCGACGCCCATGTTGGAGTGATGCTCTCCTTGCGTCCACTCACATAAAACCCGGATTGCGCGGCAGGTACTGGGTCCAATCGGGAAACGCGCGCGTCGACATCATCACCATCGGGAACGTGATGCGCATGCCGTGCGCGACCGCGGCGCCGAGCGCGGCATCATTGCCGCCCGGCAGAAAGGCTGTCACGCGCGACGTGCCGGCCTCCGACGCCAGGCTCAACGCCGTTTGGAACGCGGGCCCGAGCGCATCCGGCTCCGCGACGGCGAGCGGGCCGACATGGCCCTCGGCGCTGACGTAGGCGTAACCGACACACGCCTCGCCCGAATAAAGGCCCACACCGCGCGTTGCCGGATCATTGATCAGAAAGCGGTGATGCTTCTCGCGCGACACACCCAGGGCCCGCGCATCGATCTCGGCAAGTGTCCGCATTTGTGAAGCCGTGCCTTCCAACGCCTCGCAGCGCAAGTCTGGCCCCTCCAGCCGGCCTGCCAGGCGCTCCCGCGCGATGCCGAAAAAGTAGATCGGAAACCGCGGGTAAAACCCGTGCCGCATGTAAAGTCCCTGCGAGACGGTGTTGAAGGTGAAGGTGATCAACGCCCTGTTGCCGGCGCCCGACTTCTGCGCGTGGTCCAGGGCGCGGGCGAGCAGATCGTTGCCGATGCCGCGGCCCTGCTGGCCCGGCGACACGAAGAGCTGCGCCAGAAACCACAAGTCCCCGCACACCCAGCTCCACGCGAAGCCAAGGAGTTCGCCGCCGTCTTCCGCCACCCACAGCCCATCCGGGTCATCCTTCAAGGAAAACAACTGGAGGCTCGGCGGGCGCGAGGTGGCCATTTGTCCAAAGCCGTGGCGCTCGGTAAGGTCGTTGATGCTGGCGACGACAAGCTCGTCGGCCCGCTCCAGATCCTCGGGGCGAGCGGGTCGGCATACGAGAGGCATTGGCCGCCTTCCTGGTGGGAGATCGTTGCGAGGCGCCAGGGTAGAGGGCCAATCGAGGGTGTCAAATCGCGCCATAGCGCATGCCATTGGGAATTTGCAGGGAAGCCGCCATGCCCTTTCGCATAAACCACCTCCACATCAAGGCCGCCGATCCGCGCAAGAGCGCGGAGTGGTGGGTGTCTGCTTTCGGTTTCAAGATTCTTAGCGACGAGACGCGGCCCTTCGGCGACCGCTTCGTGCGCTGTCAGGCCGACGGCGGCATGCTTGTCACGCTCTCCAACGCGCGCAACGGCGAGACGCTGGCACCAGGCAGCGCGGGACCGCGTTTTGGCCTCGAGCATTTCGCCATCGAGAGCGAGGACATCGAGGCCGACATTGCCCGGCTCACCAAGGCCGGTGCCAGGCTGCAGGAAGGCCCGCTGAAGGCGCCGAACGGGGTGCTGTTCGCCTTTCTCACGGCGCCGGACGAGGTGCGGCTCGAGCTTGTACAGCCGCCGAAATAGACCTCGAGAAAAGAAAAGGCGCGCCCCAGATCCCACGAGGCGCGCCTTTCACAGTTGGAAGGCGTCTTCAGGCGTTGGCGAAGATGTCCTTCTTGATCACCGCGTGCACACCCCAGTTGCCGTCCACGACCTGGGTAACGCCGAAGTCGACAGCGACGGACATCAGCGAGATCGCCTCGTCCTCCGTCAGCTTCTTCGAGGTCATCAGGAACGCGCGCATCTTGCGGAACGCGTCGCGCAGGGCGAGATCGACGGAAGACTTCTTGAAGATCTCGTTCTGTGCATTCGCACCGAGTTCGGCCAGGTAGTTGGCATAGCTGAACCCGTGCACGAGCCAGTCGGTCTGCGTCTCGAGCATCGGGTAGTCGAGCTTTTCGAGCGGCGTGCCGGCCAGGTCAGCCTTCTTGTGCACGATGAGCTGGAAGGTGCCGGTCAGCGAGCACTCGATTGCCGTGCCGCACAGCTCGCTGTCGCCCTGCGAGGCGTGCGGGTCGCCGGCCGAGAGCAGGCCGCCCGCCACCGAGACCGGATAGTACATGATGGCGCCCTTGCCGATGCGCCAGTTGTCGATGTTGCCTCCGGTGTAGCTGGGCGGGATGGTGTTGACGAGATCCGCCTCCTTCGGGGCGAGGCCCAGCGTGCCGAAATGCGGGCGGATCGGCACCCGCACGCCTTTCAGGACATTGAAGTTGCGCTGCGTCTTGGTGTGGTCGACGGGGACGCCGGGATAGTCGATGGTCTTGTGCACCACGCCGAACGGGTCGGTCTGCGGCACCCAGCGGAAGCTGTGCACGGCCTGCGCCCAGCTCTTCGCACCGCTGGCATCGACCTCATAGATGGTGACCACCTCGCGCGGCTTCGGCTCGGTCAGCAGGTCGTTGTAGTGGAAGCCCCACCAGGCGGCGGCGTTGCTGCCGAACGATTTCCCCTTGAACGAGGGATTGACGCACGGGCGCGGCTTGCAGTCGATGATGCGCACTTCGAGGATATCGCCCGGCTCGGCGCCGCGCACCGCGACCGGGCCGGTCATGATGTGCACGCCGGCACCGGCGCCTGCACCGATCGGCGAATCCATGGGCCCGGCGCCGCGGCGGTTGACGCCCTTTTTGTCCTTGGTCCAGAGGAACACGCTCTCGGCTCCGGGGTCGCCGGTGACCATGCGCTCGCGGTCATCGCAGGCGTGGTGCGTAAGGGTCTCGATGGTCACGTAATCGCCGGAATTCAATTCGACCCGCGGCTTCAGCGATTTGCTGAAATAGCCCCAGTGCACGGTGTCGGCGTTGGCCGGCAGGTAATGATACGACGGGTGTTCGGGCTGCTTGGCCTTGGTGGCTTGCGCCAGCGCCGGCGTGACCAGCGAGAGGCCGCCACCCATCAGTGCGCTGGCACCGCCCGCGGCGGCAAAGCTGCTCTTCAGGAAGCTGCGCCGCTCATGATCCAGCTCCTCTCTGAATTCGGCAGCGTGCTTGGCAAATTCTGGACAGGACGTGTCGTCGCCTTTGCACATGGTGCTCTCCGTTGGCTCGCATGACGCGCCCAATCTTGCAGCAGCCTCTCCCGCTCCGCCTGCGCAAAGTTTCAGCAGGAGGCGGGCAATATGCGGGCATTGATCACGACACGGAGTTTGAATTCTTCAATCGTTTCCATGCGTTGTTTTCTGGACGACACGAGACTGGCATCGATCGTGCTTGAGGCACTTGCCTGTCCGAGCAACTTTTTGGGCGTGCGGAGACAAATGCGCAGCATACCGCCCCACTATTGTCCCATCGCGCACTCTACGATATGCGCGCTGGCAATTCGTTTCCGGCTGACCCAGGCCGGAAAGCGAATATTCGCGGCGGCGAGCTTCGCAGATCGGCGATCCGTATGACGACAAGCGCGGAACGGACATCGATCGACGTCATCCCGGTACGCTCGCGCGCGCAAGCCTGGGCCCTCGCCCTGCAACCGCTCCACCTCGGGTTCGCCTGCGAGGATCCTGTGTTCCGAGACGGCGCGGTCGCCCTGCTGCGCTCCAGCACCGGCGCGCGCCTGGCCCTGCTCCGCTCCTGTGCGCAAAGCCTGTTCGCGCTTGCGGCCTCAGGCGCGCCGGCCGAGACGCTGCCACTCACGATTGCCCTGCAGATCGCCGGCCGCGGCCGGATTGTCTCCGCCGGGCGCGCGGTGGAGTTCGCCGACGGTGATCTCTGCATGCTCGACATGCAGCACGCCTGGACCATGAGCCTGCGCGACGACTTCGAGATCCTGGCGCTGCAGCTTCCCCGGCGGCGCCTCTTCAATCGGCTCGGGCGCACCCCGCTGCAGTTGCCGGTGGTGCTGGGCGCCTCGGCGACGGCAGCCGCGGCTCGGCCCATCCTGCGTTCGCTGGCCACGCATTTCGACACCATCAAGCCCGAAGAACTGGCCTCTGCCGAGACGGCGGTGGTGGAGTTGGTGGCGAGCAGCCTGCTGATCGAGGCGCGGGCCCAGGCGGACCACGTAACCCAGGTGCAATCGGCTAATTTCCGCCGGGTGACGGCGGAGGTGGAAGCACTGCTGGACGACCCCGAGCTTTCCCTCATCACGCTGGCCGAGCGCGTAGGCCTGTCTCGGCGTTACCTGCAGCGGTTGTTCGAACGTCACAACCAGACGCTTTCCGACTACGTGCGCAACCGCCGGCTGGAACGCTGCCGCAGCGACCTGCTCGATCGCGCGCATGCCGACAAGAGCATCCGCGACATCGCCTTCCGCTGGGGCTTTCGCGACCAGGCACATTTCAGCCGGGCGTTCAGCGCAGCCTTCGGCGCATCCCCGCGCAGCCTGCGCAAGCTCATCGACGTGCCGAGCGAGGGGCCAAAGACCCGCGGGCGTCCGCTGGTGCGGCCAGGGTCTCCGCCGCGACGCCCCGCCGCCAAGCAACCGCGTGCAGCGGAGCCCGTGCGCAGCGACGGCCCGCAAGTGGACGCGTCCGAAGCGCGCGCTGAACCGTCGGGCAACAGCCACTACCTCGCGGCCACCGCCAAGACCGTACACTGGGGTTACCTCAGCCGGTCGATCCCACCCGTCTTGCGCGTAGGTCCCGACGCCCACGTCACCATCGAAACGCTGACGCAACACGCCTATGACGACTACGATCGCATGATTGCCGGCGATCCCGGCGCCGAGAGCGTATTTCGCTGGACCGCGAAGGAGAAGTCGGTCGACCGGCGCGGGGCGGGCCCGCTGGATGCGTCCGTATTCGGTCGCGGCGCCGGCGAAGGCTTCGGCGTGCATATATGCACGGGCCCGATCCATGTGGAGGGGGCACAGCCGGGCGACGTGCTGGCGGTGGAGATCCTGGACATCAAGCCGCGGCCCAGTGCCAATCCGCTCTACGCGGGCAAATGCTTCGCCAGCAATGCCGCGGCCTGGTGGGGCTACCAGTATCACGACATGCTGGAGCGGCCGCTCAAGCGCGAGGTGGTGACGATCTTCGAAGTCGATGCCGACATGTCGGCGGGCGCCCGCGCACTCTATAGCTTCCGCTGGACGCCCCAGCGAGATCCGTTCGGCACCCTGCATCCCACGATCGACTATCCCGGCATTCCGGTCGACCACAAGATCATCGAGAAGCGCCACGACGTGCTGCCCGGCGTAACCATCCCGCTGCGCCCGCACTTCGGCTTCATCGGCGTCGCGCCGCGCGAGGCCGACATTGTCGATTCAATCCCGCCGGGATACTTCGGCGGCAATATCGACAACTGGCGCTGCGGGCCGGGCTCGAAGCTGTACCTGCCGGTGGCCGTTCCCGGTGCGCTGTTCTCGGTCGGCGACGGCCACCTGGCGCAGGGCGACGGCGAGATCAACGGCACGGGCCTTGAATGCTCCCTCACCGGCAACTTCCACCTCACGCTGATCAAGGCCGGCGATGCAAGACTGCCGTTCGCGCACGGCCTCACGAGTCCAGTTCTGGAGACGCCCGACGCCTGGGTGCTGCAGTCGTTCAGCTACGCCAACTATCTCAAGGAACTCGGCAAGAACGCACAGGCTGAGATCTACAGCCGCTCCTCGCTCGATCTGGCCCTGCGCGGCGCCTTCCGCACGACGCGCAAGTTCCTGGTCGAGCAGTACGGCCTCACCGAGGACGACGCGATCACGCTGATGTCGCTCGCCGTCGATTTCGGCATCACCCAGGTGGCGGACGGCAACTGGGGCGTTCATGCCGTGGTGCGCAAGCAGGTGTTTGCACCGGCAGCCACCTCGGGCAAGACCGCCGGGCGCTGACCGCCGCTGCGGGAGCGGGCGCCGTACGCGCGGCTGGAGTTGCGCCGCCGCTGCCAGTAAGACTTATTCTGGAGCGCCCTCGCCCCTCTGCTCTGCGGCAGCGCGCGCAACCCCATCTCCGGACCGTGCTCATGACCCTCAATCCCGACCTCAAAAACCGCATCCTGGCCGCAGTCGAGGCCGGCTTCGCCGAACAGGTTGCCTTCACCCAGGACCTGGTGCGCTTTGCCTCGGTGCGCGGCGCCGAGCACGCCGTGCAGGATTTCGTGTTTCGAGCCCTGCGCTCGCGGGGCTATGCGATGGAACGCTTCGGGATGGACCCGGACGCGCTGGCGCGGCACCCGGGCGGGGGCGCCTTCACCGAGCAGCATTCGCGCGCGCCAATCGTTGTTGGCATCCACCGGCCGCGCGCGGAGACCGGCCGCTCGCTCATCCTGCAGGCGCACGTCGACGTGGTGCCGACCGGCCCGGTCGAAATGTGGAGCCACCCGCCTTTCGATCCGGTGATCGAGGGCGATTGGATGTACGGACGCGGCGCCGGCGACATGAAGGCCGGGCACGCGGCCAACATCTTCGCGCTCGACGCGCTGCGCCGCGCGGGGCTGCAGCCGGCGGCGACGGTCTACGTTCAATCGGTCGTAGAGGAAGAGTCGACCGGCAACGGCGCCCTGATGACGCATCTGCGCGGCTACAAGGCCGATGCCGCGCTGGTGCCCGAGCCGGAAGCGGAACGGCTGGTGCGCGCCAACCCGGGCGTGCTGTGGTTTCAGGTCGAGGTGCGCGGCGTGCCTGTGCACGTGCGGGAGATGGGCGCCGGTGCCAATGCTATCGACGCGGCCTACCGCGTGGTCGGTGAGCTGCGGCGCTTGGAAGAGGAGTGGAACGCGGACAGGAAGGGCCGCGAGCATTTCGAGAACGAGGATCACCCGCTCAATCTGAATATCGGAAAGATCGAAGGCGGCGACTGGGCGTCTTCGGTGCCGGCGTGGTGCCGGATCGATTGTCGCGCCGCCATTTATCCGGGGCAGTCGGCGCACGAGAAGGCAAAGGAGATCGAGCAGCGCGTGGCGGCGTTCGCCCGCAAGGATCGCTTCCTCGCCAATGCGCCACCGACGGTGACATTCAACGGCTTCCAGGCCGAGGGATACGTGTTGGAGCCGGGATCGGAGGCGGAAGCCGTGCTGGGCCGCGCCCATCGCGCCGCGACCAACCAGGAACTCACTACCCACATGACGGCCTGCTACCTCGATACCCGCGTGTACGCGCTCTACGACAGGATCCCCGCGCTCTGCTATGGCCCCACCGCACAGAGTATCCACGGCTTCGATGAGCGGGTGAGCCTCGCGTCGGTGAAGCGAATTACCGGAGCAATTGCGCTGTTCATCGCGGAGTGGTGCGGAACAGAGCGCTCAGCAGCGTGACTGCCCTCAGGGTGGCTTTGTGACACTGCGGGTTTAACGCACTGATCTTCCAGGGCGCTGTCATGCGGCGCGGGCCGGCACCTGGACACGACAAATCCGTTCCGGTGAACTGCCTCGGTCCCAACCGGAGTCGTGATCACGGTGCGTGGCGAGGGATGGCTTGAAAAGTGGTGCTGCCGGAGGGGATTGAACTCTCGACCTCTCCCTTACCAAGGGAGTGCTCTACCACTGAGCTACGGCAGCTCGCGCAGGCCGCAAAATGCATCGGCCACCCGGCTGGCGCGGATATGCCACAGGCTGCCACCGGCGGCAAGCCACGGGAGCGCCAAGCAATGCACCCAACACGGCGATCCCGCGTTTCCTGGCGGGCGTGGGCGAAGTGTTGAGAGGCCGTCAGAACGCAACCGCTACGGACGCCCGCGCACCGCAGCCCATCCGGTTTCACATACCCAATGGCAACCGCATCGTGCTAGGGATGCGCGATATTGCGCAGGGATTGCCTGATGGTTTCCACGACACTGCAGCCGTCGCACGCCAGGGCCGCCACCGAGAACCAGACGCTGGCGGTGGTTTCGGCTGCGCACTTCGTGAGCCACTTCTACATCCTGCTGATACCCGTGCTGCTGCCCCTGCTTAAGACGCAGCTTGGCGTCGGGTTCCTCGAGCTGGGATTGGCGCTGACCATCTTCAACGTGGTCTCGGGCCTGACGCAGGCGCCGATGGGTTTCCTGGTCGACCGTATCGGCCCGCGCCTGCTGCTGATTGCCGGCCTCGTGCTGGGCGGGCTGTCGTTCGCGCTGCTCGCGGTCAGCACGACCTATACGATGTTGCTGGTGGTGGCGTTCCTGGCCGGCCTCGCCAATTGCGTCTACCACCCCGCCGACTACGCCATCCTCTCCGAGGCGATGCAGGAAGGGCGGATGGGGCGCGCGTTCTCGATCCACACCTTCGCCGGCTTTCTCGGCGGTGCCGCAGCACCGCCGGTGCTGCTGTCGGTGGCCGCCTACGCCGGGCTTTCCGCGTCGCTTCTGGTGGCCGGCCTGATTGGCCTCGCGGCCGCCGCGGCGCTGCTCATCATGCCGCGGCCACCGCATCGCAATGCCGGCAAGACCTTCAAGTCGACGGCCGGCGGCACGCGACGCGCGATCGTCAGCGTCCTCAATCCCGCCATCCTGGCGCTCACCGTGTTTTTCACCCTGCTGTCGCTGTCGCTCAGCGCCATGCAGAGCTTCTCCGTGGTGGCGCTGATGGCGAGCCAGGGCATGTCGCTGGCGACGGCCAACGTGGCGCTGACTGCCTTTCTTATCGGAGCATCGTCTGGGGTGCTGGCGGGCGGTTATCTCGCCGACAGGACGTCGCGGCATGGCGACGTTGCAGCCGTCGGCTTCGGCCTCAGCGCTCTGCTGGCGCTCGCGCTTGCTGCGTTGCCGCTGCCTGCGCTGGTGATCGTTGCGGCCATGGGCCTGGCGGGGCTGCTGACCGGCATGATCATGCCTTCGCGCGACATGCTGGTGCGCCGGGCCGCGCCTCCGGGTGCGGCGGGCAGCGCGTTCGGCATCGTTTCCACGGGGTTCAACATCGGCGGCATCATCGGGCCGATGCTGTTCGGCTGGATCATGGACCACCAGCTGCCGCAGTGGGTTTTCGGCGCAGCCGTGATCTTCATGTCGGTTACGTGCGCTTTTGGCTTCATCGCCGACCGCCGGACCGCGGGCGGCCTTGTGGAGAGCACGCCGCACACGTAGTAATGTTGGCGACTCGGGGCAACGGCATCCGGGAAAGCTCGCATGGTGCGGCCGAAAGGCGGCAAACCCTCAGAACCAGAAAAACGCCGTGAGCGGCTGGCAGAGGAGCTGCGCGCCAACCTGCGCAGACGCAAGGACCAGGCGCGACGGCGACAGGGTATGCAGAGCGAGGCTCAATCACGATCCGCGGGGGAGGATCAAGGCGAGGGCGGGACGGCCTAGGCCCGATGGCACGACGCTAGCACAACGCACGGTAGGAGACGGGGACCAGAATGGATCGCATTACCATCGGCGGCGGCCGGCGCCTCAACGGCACCATTCCCATCTCCGGCGCCAAGAACGCGGCCCTGCCGTTGATGATCGCCACGCTGCTCACGCCCGAGCGGCTCACCCTGAAAAACGTGCCCAACCTTGCCGACGTCAACACGCTGGCCCGCATCCTGCGTAACCACGGGGTCGATTTCACCATTGACGGCAAGCGCGCCGCCACCTCCCCCCACATGGGCGAGACTTTCCATCTCACCGCGCGCGACATCGTGGATACCACCGCGCCCTACGAGATGGTGAGCCGCATGCGCGCCAGCTTCTGGGTGCTGGGGCCGTTGCTGGCCCGCTGCGGCAAGGCGCGGGTGTCGATGCCTGGCGGCTGCGCGATCGGCACGCGTCCGGTCGATCTGCACCTCATGGGCCTGAAGGCGATGGGCGCGGACATCGAGATCGACGGCGGTTATGTCGTTGCGCGGGCTCCCGGCGGGCTGAAGGGCGCGCGCATTGTCTTTCCCAAGGTGTCGGTCGGCGCTACGCACGCCGTGCTGATGGCGGCGACGCTGGCCAAGGGCGAGACGGTCATCGAGAACGCGGCGCGCGAGCCGGAGATCGGCGACGTTGCCGAGTGCCTCGCCAAGATGGGGGCGCGCATCGAAGGGATCGGCACAGGCACGCTGCGCGTCCAGGGCACGGACCGGCTGGAGGGCGCGGTGCACACCGTTCTGCCCGACCGCATCGAGACCGGCACCTACGCGTTTGCCGTGGCGGCGGCCGGCGGCGACGTGGAGCTGAAGGGCGCGCGCCGGCAGCTGCTGGAGAACGCCTTCGCGGCGCTTGAGAAGACCGGGGTCGCCATTACCGATACTGAGGCCGGCGTGCGCATCACCCGCGACAACCGCGAGCTGGCGCCCGTCAACATCGAGACCCAGCCCTTCCCCGGCTTCCCCACCGACCTGCAGGCGCAGATGATGGCTCTGATGACACGCGCGAAGGGGACCAGCGTGATTCGGGAGACCATCTTCGAGAACCGTTTCATGCACGTGCAGGAGCTGGCGCGGCTTGGCGCCGACATCCAGCTCCAGGGCGATACGGCGACCGTACGGGGAGTCAAAACCCTGCGCGGGGCACAGGTGATGGCCACCGACCTGCGGGCGTCGGTGTCGCTGGTGATCGCAGGCTTGATGGCGGAGGGCGAAACCACCATCAACCGTGTTTACCACCTTGATCGCGGTTTCGAGCGGCTGGAGCAGAAGCTGTCGGGCTGCGGCGCCAATATCGAGCGCCTGGTCAGCGGCTGAGCGGCGCAAAAGCGCTCCGCGGCCCCTTACAATCAGGCCCCGCCTTCGCTATCACGGGGCCCTGCAAGCTTCGGCACGAGACTTGTATGCCGGAGACGTACCGTTTGGGGTGTCGCCAGCCATGGCCGAACTGAAACTGATTGCCCTTGATTCTGAAGACCTGTCGGTGCTTTCGGCTCACCTGCAGGATGCCGTGCTGCAGGTCGGCGACCTCACCTATCTGCCGCATGAGAAGCGCTTCGCCGCCGTCGTCAACCGCTTCGACTGGGTGGATGCCATCAACGGAAGCTCAACGAAGCAGTCCGACAGGTATACCCGCCGCCGCGCCGCGCTGCGCTTCGAGCGCGTGCTCGATGCCAAGCTGCAGGGCGTCGACCTGAGGAACAAGGCCACTGTGCTGTCACTGCTCGCCATCAGCTTCGAGCCACGCGAGGCGCCGGCCGGCGACGTCACGCTGCACTTTGCCAACGGCGCTGCCATCCGGCTCAGCGTGGAATGCATCGAGGCGGAAATCAGGGACCTCGGGCCGGCATGGGGCGCAAAGTCGATGCCCGCTCATCCGGATGACACCACCAATGCCTGAGACACCGGGCCGAGGGACCCGCGCGCCATGCCGCAGCGCCTGAGCACCAGCGATCCCGACTTCGAAAGTGCGTTTTCCGCCTTCCTGGCCACAAAACGGGAAATCTCGCAGGACGTCGATGCGGCGGTGAGTGCGATCATCGCCGAGGTCAGGCGCAGCGGCGACGCGGCGCTGATCGCACTCACGCAGCGTTACGACAAGCTGGATCTCCACGCCGCTGGCCTCCGGATTACGGATGCGGAGATTGCCGCTGCCGCCGCGGCCTGTGACAGCGACACGATCTCGGCGCTGAAGCTGGCGCACGCGCGCATCGAAACCCATCACCAGCGCCAGCTGCCCAAGGACGACCGCTACCGCGATGCGCTGGGTGCGGAACTCGGCACGCGCTGGACTGCCGTGGAGTCGGTGGGCCTCTACGTGCCCGGCGGGTTGGCGAGCTACCCCAGCTCCGTCCTGATGAACGCGGTGCCCGCCAAGGTCGCCGGCGTGCCGCGCATCGCCATGGCTGTGCCAGCGCCCAAAGGCGAACTCAATCCGCTGGTGCTGGCCGCGGCCCGGCTCGCCGGCGTGACCGAGATCTATCGCGTCGGCGGCGCGCAGGCCGTCGCCGCATTCGCGTATGGGACGCAGAGCATCGCTCCGGTCGCCAAGATCGTCGGCCCCGGCAATGCCTATGTCGCAGCGGCGAAGCGGCAGGTGTTCGGCACGGTCGGCATCGATTCGATTGCTGGACCTTCCGAGGTCCTGGTGATCGCCGACCGCTCCGCCGATCCCCAATGGCTGGCGGCAGACCTGCTGGCACAAGCGGAGCACGACAGCGCGGCGCAGGCGATCCTGATCACCGACGACGCCGCGCTCGCAGCGAGGACGGAAGAGGCGGTGCTGCGCCAGCTTGCGGAACTTCCTCGCGGCAACATTGCCGCGGCGAGCTGGAATGCTTTCGGTGCGATCCTGCTGGTGCGGTCGCTCGATGAGGCACCGGCGCTCGCCGACCGCATCGCGGCCGAGCATCTGGAAATTTCAACCCGCGATCCCGAGTCTCTGGCGGGCCGCATCCGAAACGCCGGCGCCATCTTTCTCGGCGCGCATACGCCGGAAGTGATCGGGGACTATGTCGCGGGCTCCAACCACGTACTGCCGACCGCGCGCAGCGCGCGCTTCTCCTCGGGGCTGGGCGTTCTTGATTTCATGAAACGGACCTCGATCCTCAAGCTCGACCAGGCGTCGCTGGAGGCCCTGGCGCCAGCGGCCATGACGCTTGCGCGCGCGGAGGGGCTCGACGCGCACCGCCGCTCCGTCGCGGTGCGCCTGGCGCCGAGTGATTCGGAGAGCTGAGGTTCATGTTTCAGCCCCCCGGCCATGACCCCAATTCGAAAGCCCGGCTGACCGCGATCAACCTCGACCAGAATTCGATACGGCCGGGCAATTCCAATATCGAGCACGAGCGGGAAGTTGCCATCTTCGACATCCTGGAGAGCAACTATTTCGCGCTCGATGGTCGCGATGACGGGCCCTACTCGCTCGACCTCTCCATCGTCGAGGACAGGCTGGTGTTCGCGGTCGGGCGCGAGGAGAAGGCTGACGCGTTCACGTTCGTGCTTTCGCTCACGCCGCTGCGCCGCATCCTCAAGGACTACTTCATGGTCTGCGAGAGCTATTACCAGGCGATCCGCACCGCGCCGCCTTCGCGCATTCAGTCAATCGACATGGGGCGGCGCACATTGCACGACGAGGGCAGCCGTATCCTGATGGAACGGCTCAGGGGAAAAATCACCATGGATCGCGATACCGGCCGGCGGCTGTTCACCCTGATCTGCGCGCTGCACTGGAAAGGGTGAGACGTGGCGCGCATGGGGGGCAAGGACCTGCCGGGCGCGGTACTGTTTGCCTGTACCATGAACTCCGTCCGCTCGCCGATGGCGGCCGCCATACTGCGCCATCTGACAGGCCGGCGCATTTACGTGGAATCGGCGGGGCTGCGGGCCGGCAGCCTGGACGCGTTCGCCACCGCCGCCATGCAGGAAATCGGAATCGACATCTCCGGCCATACGCCGCGCACGCTGGCGGAGTTGCATGACACCTCTTTCGACCTCATCGTCACGCTGTCGCCGGAAGCCCACCACCAGGCGCTGGAGCTGACCCGCACCATGGCCGTGGACGTGGAATACTGGCCGACCTTCGACGCCTCCGTCATGGTTGGGCACGCCAGCCGTGAGCAGATCATGGAGGCCTACCGCTCGGTGCGCGACCAGTTGTTCCAGCGTATCAAGGAGCGGTTCGGGTTGATGGGCGGGCCGGCATTCTGAGCACGAGCGAGGCAGAGCCAACTTTACCGCACGCGTCTTGATTTACGCCTCGGGCCGGGGGCATTCTCCGCGCCACGACGCTTGGGAGTGCTTGCATGACATCCACAAAAGCGGGCCTGCTGACGGCTCTGCGCCGGACGGACAGCCCGCGCCGCGAAACACTGCGCCAGGAACTTGCGCGCACCCGGAGTACGGAGCGCAAATCCGGCGTCAAGCCCAAGCTGGTGTTGGCCAGCGCCTCGCCGCGCCGGCTGACGCTGCTGGCACAGGCCGGCATCGAGCCCGACGCCCTGCGCCCCTCCGCCATCGACGAATCGCCGCACAAGGGCGAGATGCCTCGCACGTTGGTGACGCGCCTGGCACGCGCCAAGGCAGAGGAAGCCCGGGACGCCATCGCCAACGACAAGGATATCGCCGACGCCTACGTGCTGGCGGCGGATACCGTCGTGGCAGTGGGGCGTCGTATCGTGGTCAAGCCGAAGTTCATGGACGAGGCGACGGCGGCGCTGAACCTGCTGTC
>DASZQG010000122.1:0-49352 GCA_035550075.1 Hyphomicrobiaceae bacterium
CATGCGGCCTTCCGGCAATTGATCGCGTGGGTCGATTGGGGGACGATACCCGATCTGCCAAGTCATGCACGAATAGCACCCAAGGGGAACGCCACATGGCCAAGCTGACGCGCAAGCTGTGGGCCGGGATCGGCGTTGCCACCCTCACGGGCGTCGCGTTCGCCCCGCAGGCCATCGCGCAGGACCACGGGCACGCTGCCCCGGCAAAAGCCGCCGCCACGCCGGATGCGGGCGGAGAGGCCTACCTGACCGACGGCGGTCCGCGCGACACCCGCATCCGCTTCTACCGCGATATCGAGCTGATGCGCGGCCACCTGCTGGTCGGCGGCCAGCTGATCGCGCTCGGCCTGTGGGACGAGGCGCTGCCGCACTTCCTGCACCCGACCGAAGAGCTGTACGGGCTGATGGAGAAATACATCAAGCTGCATCACATCACCCCGTTCCGTCGCGATCTGCAGGTGCTGGCACAGGCCGTGAAGGCGAAGCGCCGCGGCGCGTATGACCAGGCGCTGAAGGTGGTCGACCGGCGGCTTGCAGGTGCGCTCGATGTCGCCAGGGGCTTCATGCATCCACCGCTGAAATTCACCGTGCGCGCGGCGGTCGAGGTGCTGAAGGCCGCGCACTCCGAGTATGAGGAATCGATGGAGGGCGGCCGCTTCGTGAAGCCCGTCGAGTACCAGGACAGCCGCGGCTTCGTCTGGCAGGCCGAGAGCATGTTCGAGGGCGCCGCCAAGGCGCTCGCCCGCGCCGACGCCGCCTCGCTGGAGAAGATCCGGGCCGATGTCGCCAAACTCAAGACCGCGTGGCCGGCGCCGATGCCGCCCAGCGCACCCGTGCTGCAGGCTGGCGACGTCGCATCGCTGATCGCCGACATCGAGCAGCACATCGCGAGGTACTGATGGGGCGCATGCCGCCAGCGCAAATCCGCGAGGCGTTGTGCGCGCTCAGCGGCGGCGCGCTGCTGGGCGCCGCCTTCCTGCTCGCCGTTGCCGCGTGGTCCGGCGCGCGCGCCGCGCACCCGGACGATCGGCTCGCCGCCATCAAGGCGCAGTTCGCGCGGCCCTCGTTCGTCCCCACGCCGTCGCTCAACCCCACGACCGCCGCCAAGGTCGCGCTCGGCCGCCGGCTGTTCGAAGAGAAGGAGATCTCGGCAACCGGCACCGTCGCGTGCGCCTCCTGCCACGACCCCAGGCTTGCCTTCACCGATGGCGAGCCCAAGGGCAAGGGCGTCACCGGCCGCCGCCTAGCGCGCCACACGCCGACGCTTTGGAATATCGCCTGGAGCCCGCTGCTGTTCTGGGACGGCCGCGCCGACACGTTGGAGAACCAGGTGCGCTTTCCCGTGGAGCATCCCGACGAGATGGGATCGTCGCTGGAGAATGCCGTCGACCGGCTTTCCCGCCACGCCAGCTACGAGACGGAATTCGCGCAGGCCTTTCCCGCCGAGCCGCATATCACGCCGCTCACCATCGCCCGGGCGCTCGCCGCCTACGAGCGCACGCTGGTGTCGCCGCCGACGCGGTTCGATGCCTGGGTCGCGGGTGAGGCCGATGCGCTCACGCCCTCGGAGATCAATGGCTTCAAAATCTTCACCGGCCGCGGCCGCTGCGTGAACTGCCACACCGGCTTCGCCTTCACCGATTACAACTTCTACGACATCGGCCTGCCCGGCGACGACCTCGGGCGCGGGCGCGAGATCGGCCTTCGCGCCGCCGACCACGCCTTCAAGACGCCGACCCTGCGCGAGCTCGCCTGGACCGCGCCCTACATGCACGACGGCTCGCTGGCGACGCTGGAGGACGTGGTGCGCTTCTACGAGAAGGGCTGGGTCAGGCGCGCGACGCGAGCGAAGGACCTGCCGCAGCGGCTGCGGCTGTCGGACCAGGACCGCGCGGACCTTGTCGCCTTCCTGGAGACGCTGTCGAGCGACCAGCCGCCGAAACCCTCCACGGAAGCCTGGGTGGGCGTCACCACGCCGCCGCCGCCACCGCCGCCGGAGGACGCCACCGTCGTCAGCCAGGTGAACAAGCTCTTCAGGCCGGCGCACGTGCGGCTGCGGTCCGGCGAGGCGCTGACGATCCTCAACGACGACACGCGCACCCACAACGTGCGAATTTACGATCCGCGCCTCGACTACAATTCCGGGGCGCAGGAGCCGCACGAGTCGATCACCATCCACTTTCCCGGCCCCGGCACGTTCGAGGCGTTCTGCGCCATCCATCCCTCGATGCGTCTGACGATCGACGTGCCGTGAGGCGCCGGCACTTCTCCCAACCGCTGATTTCGATGATTGGCTGGATCTTACCCTCCTCCCGGCGAGGGCCGGGACACGTCACTGCCGCGCCGTCGGCTACCTGCCGCCCTCTGGCCTACCCGCGCATATCTGCGCGCCGCCGCCGCTTTCTGCTAGGCTCACGCGCAACGCAACGAAAGACAGGTGAGAGATGGAGCCACGCTCGCAACCCCTGAAGCTGGCGATCGGCGGGCTCGGCGCTATCGGCCTCGACGTGGCGCGCCGCATCGCCGCCGGCGACGTGCCGGGCATCGCGTTCGCGGCCGCCGTGGTGCGCGACAGGGACAAGGCGCGCAAGGCGCTGGCCGGGGTGCGCGCGCTTCCGCAGTTCGTCGATTTCGACGGCGCGGCGGAGCTTGCCGACATCATCGTCGAATGCCTGCCCTCGGCCCAGTTCGCGGCCATCGCCGAGCCGGCAATCGCGCGCGGCCGCATCTTCATGCCCCTTTCGGTCGGCGCCCTGATCGACCACATGCACCTCGTCGACCGGGCGCGACAGACGGGAGCACGCATCATTGTGCCGACCGGCGCGCTGCTGGGCCTCGATGCCGTGCGCGCCGCCGCCGAAGGCACCATCGAGTCGGTCCGCATCGTCACCCGCAAGCCGCCCGCCGGGCTCGCCGGCGCGCCGCTGCTGGTGGCACGCAACATCTCGGTGGAAGGACTCGAGCAGCCGCTGCGCGTGTTCGAGGGTAGCGCGCGCGAGGCCATCGCCGGCTTCCCGGCCAACGTCAACGTCGCCGTGGCGCTGTCGCTGGCCGGTATCGGCCCGGACCGCACGCGCGTTGAAATCTGGGCCGATCCCGGCGTCACGCGCAACACGCATACCATTCACGTCACGTCGGATTCCTCGAACCTGACCATGACGATCGAAAGCATCCCGACCGCGGAGAACCCACGCACAGGCCGCATCACCGCGCTGAGCGTCGTCGCCGCGCTGCGGCGACTGACGGCGCCGCTGGTAGTGGGGACGTGACGCCGCCGGCCGCCATCTCCACCGCCTGCGCCTCCTCGACCAGCCACGTTACGAACTCCTTCACGTGCTGACGGTCCCCGGTGAGGGGCGAGGCGATGATGAAATAGGAGCGTGAGCCGGTCGCGATCTCGCCGAATGGCGCGATCAGTTGGCCCGCCTGCATCAGCGCGCTGACCAGGCGGCCGATGCCTAACGCCACGCCCTGCCCGCCCAGCGCCGCCTGGATCATCTGCTCGTAGCTGTCGAAGCGGATCGAGGACGCCGGTTTCAGATCCGGCAGGCCGTGGGCGGTGAGCCAGGTGCCCCAGTCCAGCATGCCGGCGGCTTCGTCCATGTGCAGCAGCACATGATGGGCGAGGTCCTCGAAGGTGCGCAGGGGCCTAGGTCCTTCGGCTTGCAGCGCCGGGCTGCAGACGGGAAACAAATCCTCGCCGAACAGGCGCACCGCGCCCGGCGGCGCTTCTTCAGCCAGGCAGTAGCGGACCGCTACATCCACCAGGCTGCGCTCCAGGTTGATGGTCTTGTAGGTGGCGGAAATGCGCACGTCGACATCCGGGTGCCGCGACATGAACCGCCGCAGGCGCGGGATCAGCCACAGCGAAGCGAACCCGCCGGTAGTGGTGACGGTCAGGTGCGGCGAGCCGCTGTGGGCGCGAACCCGGTCGGTGACGGCCTGAAGCTGCTCCAGCAGTCCAACTGCCGCCGCGTAAAGCATGTGGCCCTGCTCGGTCAGCGCCAGGCTGCGCGGGCGCCGCTCGAACAGCGGCACGCCCAGGTATTCCTCCAGGGCACGAATCTGCCGGCTGACCGCCGACTGGGTGATGGACAGCTCGTCGGCCGCCCTGGTGAAGCTCAGCGTTCGGGCCGCGGCCTCGAAGCCCTGGATGAAGTCCAGGGGCGGCAGGTTAAAGCGCTTCTGAGGCATTCCTAAAACTCATGCATCGGCTGAGAAATCATCGTTTGTGCTGTGCAGCAACCGCCCATATTTCCTTGCTCCGAGGCCGATCTCAACATGGGTCGGCGGTTTTTTCAATGCGCACAGCGCATGGATATGGAGGCGATCATGGGTCAGTTCGATCGGACCAGCTCGGTTTCGCTGCGGCGGCGCGGCACCTACCGCGTCGTCAACGGCCAGGGTCAGCGCGTGTTCAGCGTGCGCGGCGACCTTTGGATCACCCAGGAGCACGATCACCGCGACATCGTGCTGAGGTCCGGCGAAGGCTTCACCCTCGACCGGCCGGGCGTGGCCATCGTCTACGCCCTGTCTGACGTCACCTTCACGGTCGGCACGCCCTGGACGCTGCCCGAGGCGGCCAGCGTGCCGGCGGTCGGCCACGCGCCGCGCCCGGGTGCGTAAGGAGGGCGGCCGTGATCTATCAGATCCATCGCTACCCCGTCGACCTGATCGATGTCGTGCACCTCGGCGACACCGGACGGGTGATCATCCGTCCGGTGCTGCCGCAGGACCAGGACCTGACCGCGCGCTTCTTCCGCGACCTGTCGCAGTCAGCCCGCTATGACCGGTTCCTGAGCCCGGCGCGCCAGCTCCCCGAGGACCTGCTGCGCCGGTTCACCCAGGTGGACTATGCGGACCACTGCGCGCTGGTGGCGGAAGTGTTCGCGGACGGTGCGGAAAGCGTGGTCGGCGACGCCCGCTACGTGCGCACCCCGAACGAGCCCAGCGCCGAGTTCGCCGTTGCGGTGGCCGAGCCCTGGCAAGGCAAGGGGCTGGCAAGCCGCATGCTGGCCGCGCTGATGCTCCAGGCGAGCGCCTCGGGCATCGAGCGCTTCACGGGGCAGACGCTGGCGACCAACGAGCGGATGCTGCATCTGGCGCGCAAGGCTGGCTTCGCGGTGCGCCGCAGTCCTGACACGCGCGGCTTGATGCTGCTCGAGCGCAGCATCTCCCCGGCCGCACGCAACCGCGGGCCGGTCGCCGCCTGAGGCACGTCAGCGAGCGCCATTGCGGTCGCGCCACGCCTGCAGGGCGCGCGCCAATCCCACCATCACCGCGGACAGCAGCCCCAGCGCCGCAGTCAGCAGCAGTACGAAAATCACAACCGGCGCGAACGCCCACAGCGCCGCGCCGGTGACAAGTGCGGCTGTCGCCAGCAGCCAGAGCCGCAGCAGCCTCATGGCCCCTGCCGCAGCCAGCGCCGGCTCAGGTTGCCCGCGATGGCCCATACCAAGCCGTAAAGGAAGCTGGCGGTGAACACGCCGGCCATCGCGCGTCCCAATGCCGTCAGGAAGCCGAAGCTGATGGCGATATACACCAGCGCTGAGCCTGCAAGCGCCGCGGCAAACGCGGCAACCGGAACCTTCTGCCACTGGTCCGCGCGCCGGCCCAGCCAGAACGCCAGCATGAAGACGCCCGGGTTGAGCAGGGCACTCAGCAGCACGACCTTGAGATCGACGGGGGTCATGCCCCACACTCGCTCTTGAAAGCCCGCGGTCAGCCGCGCGACTTGCCCTCGATCTGCGGGCGCAGCTTCTCTTCCTCGTACTGGATGAACCAGCCGATCATCTGCCGCCACAGCGCCTCGCACAAATCCGGCGGCACGCCTTTCTCGGTGGCGCGGGCGCGCACCTTGTCGATCACCTGCTGGTTGCGCCAGGGCACGTTGGCCTCGGCCTTCTGCTGCAGCTTGATCTGCCACGCGCGCTCGACATAGCCAAACCGCTCGCCGATCAGGTCTACCAGCGCCTTGTCGACGCGGTCGATCTCCACACGCACCTGAGACAGGTCGGCGCACTCCCTGGGTGAACGAGCGGTCATCTGCATTCGCCTCCTGGCTTCAAGTCCCTTTGCGGGCGTCCCACCATCGGTCGGGCGGCGCGAAGCGCCCCGCCGCGTCCTCGATCACCTGGCCGGCACGGAACAGCGTCGGCTCATCGAACGGCTTGCCGATCAATTGCAGGCCCAGCGGCGTTCCCTCCGACGACAGGCCTCCCGGCACGGCGATGCCGGGCAGGCCGGCCATGTTCACCGTCACCGTGAAGATGTCGTTCAAATACATCTGCAACGGGTCGCCGCTCACCTCGCCGACCCCGAACGCGGGGCCGGGCGTCGCCGGCGTCAGCAGCACGTCGACCTTGGCAAACGCCTCGTCGAAGTCGCGCTTGATCAGCGTGCGCACCTTCTGCGCCTTCAGGTAGTAGGCGTCGTAGTAACCGGCCGACAGCACGTAGGTGCCGATCAGCACGCGCCGCCGCACCTCGGGGCCGAAGCCCGCCGCGCGCGTCTCCTCGTAGGTATCGATCAGGTCCTTGCCCGGCTTGCGCAGGCCGTATCGCACGCCGTCGTAGCGCGCGAGGTTCGATGAGCATTCCGCCGGCGCAACGATGTAGTAGGCCGGCAGCGCGTATTTCGTATGCGGCAGCGACACGTCATGGATGGTTGCGCCCGCCGCCTTCAACCAGGCGATGCCCTGCTGCCACAGATCCTCGATCTCGCGCGGCATGCCGTCGATGCGATACTCCTTCGGCACGCCCACCTTCAGCCCCTTGATGCTCTTGCCCACCTCGGCCTCGTAATCGGGCACGGGCAGGTCGGCGCAGGTGGAATCCTTCGGATCGGCGCTTGCCATGTGGCGCAGCATGATGGCGGCATCGCGCACCGACTTGGCGATCGGCCCGGCCTGGTCGAGCGAGGAGGCGAAGGCGACGATGCCCCAGCGCGAGCAGCGCCCGTAGGTCGGCTTGATGCCGACGGTGCCGGTGATCGCCGCGGGTTGGCGGATGGAACCGCCGGTGTCGGTCGCGGTCGCCGCCAGGCACAGGTCGGCCGCCACCGCCGCTGCCGAGCCGCCCGAGGAGCCGCCCGGCACCAGCGCGACGTTGGAGCCCTTGCGCCGCCACGGGCTTGCCACCGGCCCGAAGCAGCTCGTCTCGTTCGACGAGCCCATCGCGAACTCGTCGTTGTTGAGCTTGCCGAGCATGACCGCGCCCGCATCCCACAGGTTCTGCGTGACGGTGGATTCGTAGGTCGGCGTGAAGCCGTCGAGGATGTTGGAGCAGGCGGTGGTGCGCACGCCCTTGGTGCAATAGAGATCCTTGATGCCGAGCGGCAGCCCTTCCAGTGCGCGCGCCTCGCCCTTGGCCAGCCGCGCGTCGCTGGCGCCCGCCTGCCGCAGCGCGATCTCCGGCGTCGGCAGCACGTAGGCGTTAAGGCTCCGGTTGCCGGCTTCGATGGCGGCCAGCAGCGCCTCGGTCAGCTCGGTGGCGGAAAACTTCTTCGCGCGCAGTCCCGCGCGCGCATCGGCGAGCGTCAGCTTGGAGAGGTCGGACACGCGCGCGCTCACTCGACCACTTTGGGCACGGCGAAAAAGCGGTCCTCGGTCGCCGGCGCGTTGGCGAGCACATCGTCGGCGATCTCGCCATCGGTGACCTTGTCCGGCCGCCGTTTCAGCGTCATGGCGACCACGCGCGTCATCGGCGCGACGCCGTCGGTGTCCACCTCGTCGAGTTGCTTGACCCAGTCGAGGATTCCGGAAAGCTCGCCTTCCAGCGCCTTGGCCTCGGCGTCGGTCACCTTGATGCGCGCCAGCCGCGCGATGCGCCGCACGGTCGCCTCGTCGACCTGCCTACTCATAAGAACCGCCTGTTCCGCTCGTGCGCCCTAGATAGCCGCCCGGCCGCGGATGCGCAACGCTTGCCCTCAGCGATGGCGGTAGCGGTTTATGAACGGCCCGAGGATGTCGGAATAATCGTCCGTCCAGGGGCGCAGGCCGCCGTCCTCCAGCTCGAACACCTTATGGATTCCGCGGAACGGATCGAGCGCCTCGCGGCTCTTGGCGACGAGCGCAACGGTGGAGGTGGATTCCGCATAGGTGCCGTCGGCGGTGTCGTCGGAGATGATGATGCCGGCCGCATGGGGCAGCGCGCCGACCGTCGCCCCGACCACCGATTCCAGGTCGAGATAGCGGTTGGAGATGTGCAGCAGCACCACCCCGTTCGGCTTGAGCTTGGAAAGGTACAGCTTGATCGCCTCCGCCGTCAGCAGGTGCACCGGCACCGCGTCGGAAGTGAAGGCATCCATCACCATCAGGTCGAAGCTCGCGTCCGCCTCCTTGGCGATGGTGAGCCGCGCGTCGCCGACCACGATGTCGGGCGTGGGCTGGCACGTGTTGAGGAACGTGAAGTATTTCGGATTGCGCGCAATCCCGATCACCACCGGATCGATCTCGAAGAAGCGCCAGGGCTCACCCGGCTTGGAGTGGCACGAGAGCGAGCCCGCGCCGAGCCCGGTGATGCCGATGCGCGGCTTGCGGCCTTCCGCCGTCGCCAGCTCGCGCACCTTGGCCACCGTCTGAGCGATGGGACTCTCAGGATAATAGTAGGTCGCCGGTACGGTATTGACGTCGGCATTGCCGTCCTCATCGCGCATATGCTGCGCGCCGTGCAGCGTCGTGCCGTGCATCAGCACGTTGAATTCGCCGTCGGCGGAATGCATCACCCGGTAGACGCCGAAATAGCTGCGCTGCGCCTCCCCGCGCCGCACCGCCGAGGGCAGCACCACCACCGCGCAGAACATCAGCAGCGCGGCGACGAGCTGGCGCTGCGGGAAGCGATAGCTCGCGACCAGCACGGCGGCGATCGCCGCCACCACCACCGTCGTCGTGCCCCAGTTGTAGATGTTGAGGTTGAATTTCTCGATCGCCCACGGCACCCAGTAGATCAGCAGCACGCTGCCGGCGATGATCAGCCACAGCACGAGGAATTCCTGCTTGCCGGCGTCTTCCAGCTCCGACCCCCTGAGCCGCAGCCATGGCTGGCGCAGCAGCCGCGCCAGCGAGTCGCTGACGCTTACCGCCGTGCGGCGCAGGGCATCGGCACTCACCGCGCCCGGCCGGCACGCCATCGACAGCGCCAGCAGCAGCGGATACTCGAACACCTCGCTGAACACCTTGGGCGCGATCAGCGCCGCGGCCAGGCCGCCAAGCGCCCCGCCGAACGACATCCACAGGTAGAACTCGGTCAGGAACCGCGCCGCGGGTCGGTTCTCATAGAGCGTGCGGTGGGCGACCATCGCCGTCATGAAGAACACGGCAACGCCGGTGAGCGCGGTCAGATACCAGGTTTCGTGCTTGGTCTGCGCCAGCATCAGCAGCGCCACCACCACCGAGGCCAGGTGCAGCACCAGCAGGATCGGCCGCGGGATCAGCGGCTGCTCGCGGAACACCAGCACGAACGTCAGCAGGTAGAGCGCCAGCGGCAGCACCCAGATCAGCGGCGCGGAGGCGATGTCGGTGCTAACATGCGTGGTAAAGGCCGTCAGCAGCGCCGCCGGCACCGCGGCAAGCCCGATCCAGCCCAGCCGGTCGAGCCATTGCGGGCGGCTGGCGGAACTCTCGACCGCCAGTGGAGCCACCTGCACGCTCGGCACGGCCTCGGCTTGGGCGCGGCGCATCAGCACGAAGCAGGCAAGCAGCGCCGCGATCAGCAGCCCGAAACCCAGCGACCAGAACCGACTCAGCGCCTGCAGGCCGAGCGCGGGCTCCAGCACGAAGGGGTAGCTCAGCAGCGCGATCAGGCTGCCGAGGTTGCTGGCCGCGTAGAGGAAATACGGGTCGCGTCCGTGCGGATGCCCGCTGCGGGCAAACCAGGCCTGCAGCAGCGGCGCGTTGGCGGACACAGCCAGGAACGGCAGGCCGATCGCCACCGTGAACAGGCCGAGCTGCCACATGTAGGGCTCGCCGGGCGGCGGCTCGCCCCAACCGTTCGGCAACCCGATCGGCAGCAGAAGGAAAGCCAGCAGGCACACCGCAAGGTGCAGCAGGCCGGTCAGCGGCAGCGGGGCGCGATTGATCAGCAGGTGGGCGTAGCAGTAGCCGGCCAACAGCGCCGCCTGAAAGAAGAATATGGCCACCGCCCACACCGACGGCGAGCCGCCGAGCACCGGCAGCACCATCTTGGCGAACATCGGCTGCACCGAGAACAGCAGCAGCGCCGAGAGAAAGGTGGTCGCCGTATAGACCCACAGCAGCACCGTGGCAGCGCTCCGGCCGAGGCCGCGCGGCGATGCCGCGGGCGCCTGCGCCTCAGGCGCTCCTCCGGGCGCGCCGGCGCTGCCCGCTTCGAAGCCGGAATAGGGCATCCTCGTCTTACCTCCGCAGAAGAGGCGCCCCGTCTCGAGCGTCCGCCGCGCCTTTCCAACTCACACGGTGAGAACCTGGCCCACTTTCGGCACGACGACGTTCTGATCCTTCATTTCGGCAACGAACTTGTCTGCCGTGGGATCGAGCAAGCCGGGAAACGTTCCGTAGTGGCAGGGCAGAATCATGTCGAACTTGAAGAACTTCTTACACGTAAACGCGGCCGATCTCGCCCCCATCGTGAAGCGGTCCCCGATCGGCACGATGCCGATGGCCGGCTTGTGAAACTCCTCGATCAAGGCCATGCCGCCGAACATGTCGGTGTCGCCCATATGATAGAGCGTCTTGCCGTCCTTTGGGCGGATGATGATGCCATTCGGGTTGCCGAGGTAGGTGTCGGTCGAGGACGAGTGGAGCGCGTTGGTCAGCGTCAGCTCGAAGTCCGCCGCCGGCACGGTGCCGCCCGTGTTCATCGGCTCCAGCTTTTCCGCGCCTTTGGACTTCAGATACATCGCCAGCTCGAAATTCGCGAACAGCGCGGCACCACGCGTCTTGCAGATCTCCGCCGCATCGCCGACGTGATCGGAGTGTCCGTGCGTCAGCGCCACGTGCGTGACGCCCTTGGTGGCCTCCTCCCAGGCGATGCCTGCCTTCTCGAACGTCGGATTGCCCTTGAGGAAGGGATCAATGAGGATGACGCTGCTGCCGGTCTCGAGACGGAAGCAGGAGTGGCCAAACCAGGTGATGTTCATGTCTTGCCTCTATGGCGCTTTGGCGGGACTCTGTAGCGGAGTATAAGGCGGCAGGTTGCGACAACAAGACGATGATTGCCGCCAATGGGTCTTCCGCACAAGCCGACCGGAACCGGAGCCGGCAGCATCCTTTCGTTGGATGCGTTCGCGCGCGCGCTGGCGCGCGATGAGCGCCTGATCGGCATCGATGTCGGCACCAAGACCCTCGGCCTCGCCCTCTCCGACGTTACGCGCACCATCGCCTCGGGCCTGCTCACCATCCGCCGCACCAGGTTCGCGGCCGATGCCGGGCGCCTGCTGGACCTCGCCGCGGAACACGGCGTGGGCGGCTTCGTCATCGGACTGCCGGTGAACCTCGATGGAACCTCCGGCCCGCGCGCGCAGGCCACGCGCGCCTTCGCCCGCAACCTGGCGGCGCTCACCCCGCTGCCGATCCTGCTCTGGGACGAGCGGCTCTCGACCGCGGAGGCCGAGCGCACTTTGCTGGAGGCCGACGCCTCGCGCCGCCGCCGCAGCCAGGTGATCGACAAGGTCGCCGCCACCCTGATCCTGCAGGGCGCCCTTGATCGCATGCGGTTATCAACGGTTTCGTGACGCTTCGATCTGGAGGACCCGGATGGCATTGGACACCCTGGCGCCGCCGCTCGACGCCCTGGCCTTCGCCTATTTCGTCTGTGCCGTCGGCCTGTACCGTTTTGTCGCAGGCCGCCTGCTGGACCGCAGCCTGGTCGGGGCCATCCAGGAGCACCGCATACGCTGGATGCTGAACATGGCCCGGCGCGAAAACCGCATGCTGGATGCCATCCTGCTCGGCAGCCTCAGCCAGGGCAACGCGTTCTTCGCCTCAACGAGCGTGATCGCCGTGGGCGGGCTTGCCGCCACGCTGGGGGCCGGCGACAAGGTGCAGGCGGTGCTTGCCAACATCCCCTACCTCGCCCGCTCCACGCCCTTCCTGTGGGACGTTAAGCAGATTCTGATCATGTGGATTTTCGTCTACGCGTTCTTCAAGTTCGCGTGGGCTTTTCGCCTTTCGCACTATGGCTCGATCATGATCGGCGCCGCCCCGCTCTACAATGATACGCACGCGGAAGCATGCGCGCAGCACGCGGAGCGCACGGCGCGCCTCATCGGCATCGCGGGTGAACATAACAACAGCGGGATCCGATCCTTCTACTATGCGATTGCGACTTTGGCATGGTTCTTTCATCCGCTGCTCTTCATGCTCGCGACCACGTGGGTGATCCTGATCCTGGCGCGGCGTGATTTCTTTTCGCGCGCGCTGAGCACAATTTCCGGACACGGCTGATCTTTCCGCGCCGAGCTTGAGCGTCGGCATTTTTCCGCGACCGCCCGCGACGGATTCGGAATAAGCCATACGTTGGCTGACATACTGGGACCCTGCCGGAAATGCCGGCTTCGCCCTATTGAAATTGCACTCGCGCACCACACTTCGAGAAGAGCGGCTTCGGCGCCGCGCTTCCATCGCGATTCGAGATAACAACCTGGCGGAGGCTCTGCATGAAACACGACAATCGTTCCGGCCCTCTCGATACCTCGGCGCTGCACCTCTTGCATCGGGCCGGTCAGGTTGCGGAGGTGCTGTTTACCAGCGAAGCCACCAAGGCCGGTCTCACGCCACGCCAGTACGCCATCCTCGCCTGCGTGGCCAACAACCCCGACGTCAGCCAGACCGGCCTCGTCGAGCAGACCGGCGTCGACCGCTCGACCCTTGCCGACATCGTGCGCCGCCTCGTCAAGCGCGGCCTGATGCAGCGCAAGCGCACCCGGCGCGATGCGCGCATGTATGCGGTCAGGCTCACCCAGAAGGGGCAGTCGATCCTCAACAGCATCAAGCCGGTCGCGTCCAAGGTCGACCAGCGCATCCTGTCCGTGCTGCGTAGCGATCAGCGTGGCGCCTTCCTGTCCGCGCTCGCCGAGATCGTGCACGGCATGAGCCGGCGGGCCATGCGCACCTGAAGCGATCGTCGCGACGCCGCCGCCGTTGCCGCGCCTACCCCGGGTAGGCGCGATCGACGATGGCGCGCGCGTCGGCCGATTCCAGTCCCTGTCCGTAGGTCTGACGCGGCGCGCCGGAAAGGCGCGTCGCAATGAAGGCGTCTGCGACGGCGACAGGCGCGTGCGCGCGCAGGATTGTCGCTGCCCCCAGCAGCGCCAGCGCCTCGGTCAGGGAGCGCGCGCGGCGATCGAGCAGGCGCGGCTCCTGCAGCATGGTCTCGATACGCGCAAGCTGTGCCTTGAGGCGCGCATCGCCGACCGCGCCCGCGGCGAGGTCGCCCATCACCACGCCCAGCGTCTCGGGCTCGCGCTGCAGCACGCGCAGCAGGTCGAGCGCCATCACGTTGCCCGAGCCTTCCCAGATCGCGTTGACCGGCAGCTCGCGATAGACGCGCGCGGCCAGCCCCTCCTCCACGTAGCCGTTGCCACCCAGGCACTCCATCGCCTCGTAGGCCATGGCGGGGCCGATCTTGCACGCCCAATACTTGGTCACGGGCGTCATCAGCCGCCGCCAGGCGGCCTCGCGCTCGTCGCCGATTCGATCGAAGCTCGCCGCCAGGCGGAACGACAGCGCGGTGGCCGCCTCCACGTCGAGCGCGAGGTCGGCGAGCACCTGGGTCATCAGCGGCTGGTCGACGAGATGCTTGCCGAACACGCTGCGATAGCGGCAATGATGAATGGCGTTGGCCAGCGCCAGCCGCATCAGCCCGGATGACGCCACCGCGCAATCGAGCCGGGTGCAGGTGACCATCTCGATGATGGTGGGCACGCCGCGGCCCTCCTCGCCCAGCATCCAGCCGTGCGCCTCCTGGAACTCGACCTCCGACGACGCATTGGACTTGTTGCCGAGCTTGTCCTTCAGGCGTTGCAGGCGCAGGCCGTTGACGGTGCCGTCCGGCAGGAGGCGCGGAACCAGAAAACAGGACAGCCCCTTGGAGGCCTGCGCCAGCACCAGGAACGCATCACACATCGGCGCCGACATGAACCACTTGTGCCCGGTGATCAGATATTCTGCGCCGGGCCCGCCCGGTCCGGCCGGGGTTGCGATCGTGGTGTTGGCGCGCACGTCCGTGCCGCCCTGCTTCTCGGTCATGCCCATGCCGATGGTCACGCCGGTCTTCTGTCCCGCCGGCAGGAACCGCTTGTCGTATTCGCGCGAGAGGATCTTCGGCACCCAGTCGCGCGCGACATCGGGTTGCACCAGCAGCGCCGGCACCGCCGCGTTGGTCATGGTGATGGGGCACTGGTGGCCCGCCTCCATCTGGATCGCCATGTAGCAGCCGGCCGAGCGCGCCACGTTGGCGCCCGGCTGCGGGCCCGCGCCCTGCGTCGCCAGATAATCCCATGCCGAGCAGTGCAGGCCCTCGCGTACGCTGATCGCCATGCATTCATGGTAGGCGGGATGGAACTCGACGATATCGATGCGGTTGCCCTTGGAGTCGAAGGTTTTCAGGTGCGGCGGGAATTCGTTCGCGAGCCGCCCGCGCTCGAAGGCCTCGGCGCTGCCGCAGATCGCGCCGAACGCGCCCAGCCGTTCCTTCGCCGCCCCGCCGCCCTCGCGCTGAACGGCCTCACCCAGCGCCGCGTCGCTGGTGAACAGATTGACGTTTTCGAAGGCAGGACTCTGGTTGAAGACGTCGTGCGTCGCGAATTTGCTAACCATGCGCATCCATCCCGCTGACACCGTTCGGCCACGGACAGCCTAGCAACCGGCGGGCCTGTGCGCACGCTTCTCGGACCCCGCTTGCGGGCGGAGCGGAGTCGGCGTATAGGGGCCGCTTTAATGACCCGTTCCGTCCTCCAGGCTACGTTCGCACGTCGGCACCTGCTGACATGCGAGGAATTAACCGAGGGCGAGATCGTCGCCCTGCTCGATCTGGCCGACAAAGCCGCAGAAAACAACCGCCAGGTCATCAAAAAGCGCGACGTGCTGAGGGGCCGCACCCTCATCAACCTGTTTTTCGAAGCCTCGACTCGCACGCAGAGCTCCTTCGAGCTGGCGGGCAAGCGGCTCGGCGCCGACGTCATGAACATGAACGTGTCGACCTCCTCCGTACAGAAGGGCGAGACGCTGATCGACACGGCCATGACTCTGAACGCGATGCGGCCCGACATCCTGGTGGTGCGCCATCACGCCGCCGGCGCGGTCGAGCTGCTTTCGCAGAAGGTCGATTGCTCGGTCATCAACGCCGGCGACGGCGCCCACCAGCATCCCACCCAGGCCCTGCTCGACGCGTTAACCATCCGCCGCGCCAAGGGCCGCATCGCCGGGCTGACGGTAGCGATATGTGGCGACATTCTGCATTCGCGTGTTGCCCGCTCCAACATCAACGTGCTGAACACGATGGGCGCTCGCGTGCGCATCGTGGCGCCATCCACACTGCTGCCACCGCAGGCGCACCGTCTCGGCGCCGAGGTCTACACCGACATGAACACTGGTCTGATGGGCGCCGATATCGTGATGATGCTGCGCCTGCAGCGCGAACGCATGCAGGGCTCCTACGTGCCATCCACGCGCGAGTATTTTCACTTCTTCGGGCTCGATCACGAGAAGCTGGCACGCGCCAAGCCTGATGCTCTCATCATGCATCCCGGTCCGATGAACCGAGGCGTGGAAATCGCCTCCACCATCGCCGACCACTCACGCAGCGTGATCCGCGAGCAGGTGGAGATGGGCGTGGCCGTGCGCATGGCCGTGCTCGAGGCTCTGGCGCGTCAGTTGCCGAACCATTGAAAGTGCCGTGATACGCAAGAACGAATCCTCGATGGACCAGCCGACGGTCTTCATCAACGCGCGCATCGCCGATCCGGCCAGCGGCCGCGACGAGCCGGGCGGCGTGCTGGTGAGGGACGGCGTGATTGCCGACATCGGCGGCCATCTGCGCCGCAATGCGCCCGACAAGACGCACGTCATCGACTGCAAGGGGCACCTGCTGTGCCCCGGCCTGATCGACATGCAGGTATTCACCGGCGAGCCGGGCCAGGAGCACCGCGAGACGCTGAAGACCGCCAGCAACGCCGCCGCGGCGGGCGGCGTCACCACCATGGTCGTAATGCCGGACACCGAGCCGGTGATCGACCAGGTCGCGCTGGTCGATTTCATCCAGCGCCGCGCCCGCGACAACGCCGTGATCAACGTGCACATCATGGCGGCCATGACACGGGGCCTCAAAGGCGTGGACATCACCGAGATCGGCCTGTTGAAGCGCGCCGGCGCCATCGCCTTCACCAACGGCAAGTCGAGCATCGCCAACACCCGCGTGATGCGCAATGTTCTGCTCTACTCGAAGGACTTCGGCGCCCTCATCGTGCATCACACCGAGGACCCCTACCTCACCGAGGGCGCGGTGATGAACGCCGGCGAGGTGGCGACCCGGCTCGGGCTGCCCGGCGTCAACAAGGCGGCCGAGACAATCGTGCTGGAGCGCGACGTGCGCCTGGTCGAGATCACCGGCGGGCGCTATCACGCATCCACCCTCTCGTGCGCGGAAAGCCTGGCCGTGATTCGCGCCGCCAAGGCGCGCAAGCTGCCCGTTACCTGCGGCGTATCGGTCAACCACCTCACCCTCAACGAGAACGACATCGGGCCCTACCGCACCTTCTTCCGCCTGCGCCCGCCCCTGCGCTCAGAGGAAGACCGCGCGGCGATGGTGCGCGGCCTTGCCTCCGGCGACATCGACGTGATCGTCTCAAGCCACGATCCGCAGGACGCCGACACCAAGCGCCATCCGTTCGCGGAGGCTGCCGACGGCGCCATCGGCCTGGAGACGCTGCTGGCCGCCGCCCTGCGCCTGCACCACAGCGGCGAGATCGGCCTCATGCATCTGCTCCGCGCCATGACGATCAACCCGGCGAAGCTGCTCGGCCTGCCCTCGGGACGCCTGGAGAAGGGCGCGCCGGCCGACATCATCCTGGTCGATCTCGGCCAGCCCTGGGTCGTCGACAAGGCGCAGATCCGCGCCCGCTCGAAGAACTCGCCCTTCGACGAGAGCAAGATGCAGGGTCGCGTTCTCCACACCATGGTTGCCGGAAAGACCGTGTACCAATACGGTAGCGGCGAGGGCGTTTGAGGGCGCACTGCTGCAGGTGTGCAGTCGATGGGGTTTCTCTTTTCCATCTACGGTCTGCTGGCGCTGGCGGCCGGCTATCTGCTGGGCTCGATTCCGTTCGGCCTGCTCCTGACCGAGGCTGCGGGCCTCGGCGACGTGCGCAAGATCGGCTCGGGCAACATCGGCGCCACCAACGTGCTGCGCACCGGCAACAAGGCGCTGGCTGCCGCCACGCTGCTGCTCGACCTGCTGAAGGGTACGGTCGCCGTGCTGGCCATCTACGAGATCGCCCGCCGCCTCGTCGCCTTCGATGCCTTTTATCTCTCTTATCTCGCCGGGGTCGGTGCCTTTCTCGGCCACCTCTACCCGGTCTGGCTCAAGTTCCAGGGGGGCAAGGGCGTCGCGACCTTCCTTGGCGTACTGCTCGGCGCGCACTGGCCGGCGGCGCTGGTGTTCGGCGTGGTGTGGCTCGGCGTGGCGGCGGGTGTCCGCTATTCCTCGCTGGCGGCGCTGGTGGCAACGGTGGCGGTCGTCATCTACTACCTGATCGCCGGCCAGGCCGGCCTGCTGTTCGTCTTGATCATGGCGGTGCTGATCTTCCTCAAGCACCACGCCAACATCCGCCGCCTGCTCGATGGCCGGGAGAGCAGGATTGGCGCCAAGTCATGAGCAGCGCGCTCGCCTGACGCCGGCGCCGCTGCCCCAGGCGCCGCTCGACCATGCCCAGCGCCTCGCCTGCCTGCGCCTCATACGCAGCGACAACGTCGGCCCCGTCACCTTTCGCGAGCTCATCAACCGCTACGGTGGCGCCGAACAGGCGCTGGAGGCCCTGCCCGAGCTGGCGCGGCGCGGCGGGCGGCAAGGTATCCGCCTGTGCCCGCGCGCGGCGGCGGAGGCGGAACTGGAAGCGGCCGAGCGCATCGGTGCACGTCCCCTGTTCACCATCGAGCCGGGTTACCCGGCGGCACTTGCCAGCATCGAGGCGCCACCGCCGCTGCTCTACGTCAAGGGCAACACCGGACATCTCGTCCGTCCGACGGTCGCCATCGTCGGCGCGCGCAACGGATCCGCGGCAGGGCAGAAGCTGGCGCGGCTGTTCGCCGACCGCATCGGCGGCGCCGGCTTCGTCATCGCCTCGGGGCTGGCGCGCGGCATCGATGCAGCGGCCCACGAGGCTGCGCTTCCGCACGGCACGGTTGCGGTGCTCGCCGGCGGCATCGACACCGCTTACCCGCCCGAGAACGCCGCCTTGCAGCAGCGCATCGGCGAGGTTGGCTGCCTCCTCAGCGAGAACCCGCCAGGCTTTCAGGTCAGGGCGCGGGATTTTCCCCGCCGCAATCGCATCATATCCGGCGTTTCGCTGGGCGTCGTCATCATCGAGGCGGCGCAGCGCTCCGGCACGCTGATCACCGCGCGCAGGGCCGCCGAGCAGGGCCGCGAGGTCTTCGCCATTCCCGGCCACCCGCTCGACCCGCGCGCGGAAGGCACCAACCGCCTGCTCAAAGGCGGTGCCACCATGGTCACCGAGCCCGACGAGGTTCTCGATGCCCTGGCGCCGATGCTGCGCGAGGCGCCGGCCCCGCCGCTGTCCATGGAGCCACCGTCGTCAGTTCCCCAGGCCGTGGCGCCATCGTCGTCCTCCGGCCAGGCGCCGCTCGCGGAGGACGAGCGTGCACGCATCTTGGCGGCGCTCGGTCCGGCCCCCATCGACATCGACGAACTGGCGCGCGCCACCGGCCTGCCGGCCCGCGCCCTGCGCATTGCGCTGCTGGAATTGTCGCTGGCGGGCCGCATCGAGCACCACGGGCATCAGCTCGTGTCACTCAAGACCCCGGAATGAGGCTCCGCCCGGCGATGTGCCGGCCACCGGCCGAACGCACCACCGGGCAAGAGATCCGCCCCGCTCACCCCGATGAGGCGGATCGGCTTTGCAGCACGGCCTCGACGCGGGCCACCTCGAGCAGCCCGGTAAGCGTCGGACACCCGACCCGCGCCACGATCAGCTTGAGCTCTTCCAGCATGTCGGCGACGTAGGCGAGACGCTGCCCGGGCGCCGCCGGAACGGCCCCTGCGGGACCGCCCGAGCCCTCCGGCAGCACCCGCGGTCCGAAGCCCTTTTCCCTGTCCGCGTCCCTGTCCACAGCCCTCTGAGCCATCGCCAGCCCCCGCTCTTCATCCAACATTAATGCACGGAGAATCTACCTTTTGGTTGTAAGGGGAGCAAGAGTGGCCGGAAATTCGTGTGTTGATGGTTTCCGGGACCCCGTTTGACATGGTCCCATGCATCACCCATGTTCTGCCCGCCATCAGGCTATGTATTAACAGCACAGGATCGCGCGGCTGCCTCAGAGGGCACCGGCCGGGGTGGCCGCCGACACCTTCATGAACGTTGTCATTGTTGAATCGGTCGCCAAGGCCAAGGCGATCAACAAGTACCTCGGCTCCAACTACAAGGTTCTGGCGTCCTACGGGCACGTCCGCGATCTGCCGTCCAAGGACGGCTCGGTCGAGCCCGACAACGACTTCCAGATGCACTGGGACGTGGACGGCCGCTCCGCCAAGGTGATGAAGGAGATCGCCGGAGCCGTCAAAAACGCCGATAAGCTGATCCTGGCCACCGACCCCGACCGCGAGGGCGAGGCCATTTCCTGGCACATCCTGCGCATCCTGGAGGACAGGAAGGCGCTCAAGAAGGGTCTCCCTGTCGAGCGGGTGACATTCAACGCCGTCACCAAGCAGTCCGTGCTGGAGGCGTTCAAGACGCCCCGCCAGATCGACGCGCCGCTGGTGGAGGCTTACCTCGCCCGCCGCGCGCTGGACTATCTGGTCGGCTTCACCCTCTCGCCGGTACTGTGGCGCAAGCTGCCCGGCGCCCGCTCGGCCGGCCGCGTGCAGTCGGTGGCGCTGCGCCTCGTGTGCGACCGCGAGGCCGAGATCGAGGCCTTCAAATCCGAGGAATACTGGACCATCGAGGCTCTGCTGGCGACCGCCAGGCAGGAGGAGTTCACCGCGCGCCTCACCGCGATTGCGGGAAAGAAGCTGGACAAGCTCGACATCAAGGATGCGGCCTCCGCCAACGCCATCAAGGCGGCGATCGAGGGCGGCGCCTTCAAGGTCACGTCCGTCGAGAAGAAGGCGGTGCGGCGCAATCCGTACGCGCCCTTCACCACTTCGACCTTGCAGCAGGAGGCCTCGCGCAAGCTCGGCTTCTCGGCCAAGCAGACCATGCAGGTTGCCCAGCGCCTCTACGAGGGCGTGGACCTCGACGGCGACACGGTCGGCCTCATCACCTACATGCGAACCGACGGCGTCACCATCATCCCGGAGGCGATCAACGCCATCCGCGGCCTGATCGCCCGCGAGTACTCGCAAAAATACGTCGCCCCGTTCATTCGCGAATACAAGGTGAAGGCCAAGAACGCGCAGGAAGCCCACGAGGCGATCCGGCCCACCGACGTCACGCGCCGCCCGCAGGACGTGGCGCGCCACCTCGCCAAGGACCAGGCGCGGCTCTACGAGCTGATCTGGAAGCGCGCCGTCGCCAGCCAGATGGCCTCGGCCGAGCTGGAACAGACCACCGCCGAGATCGTGGTTCCGGGACGCGACGGCAAGACCTATGGCCTGCGCGCCACCGGTTCGGTCGTGCAGTTCGACGGCTTCCTCAAGCTTTACGAGGAAGGCCGCGACGACCGCTACAAGGCCAGTCCGAAGGGCGACGAGACATCAGACGACGACGACAGTCGCCGCCTCCCGCCGCTGGCCGAGGGCGACGCGCTGAAAGACCGCGCCATCGAGGCCAAGCAGCACTTCACCGAGCCGCCGCCGCGCTTCACCGAGGCCACCCTCGTCAAGCGCATGGAGGAGCTCGGCATCGGCCGGCCGTCCACCTACGCCTCCACCCTGGCGGTGATCGAGGACCGCGGCTACGTGCGCATCGACCGCAAGCGGCTGATCCCTGAGGACAAGGGGCGCCTCGTCACAGCTTTTCTGGAAAGCTTCTTCAAGCGCTACGTCGAGTACGACTTCACCGCCGATCTGGAAGAGAAGCTTGATCTGATCTCCGACGGCAAGCTCGAGTGGACGGACGTGCTGCGCGACTTCTGGCGCGAGTTCATGCACTCGGTCGACAGCATCAAGGATTTGCGCGTCGGCGACGTGCTGGAGGCGCTGAACGAGATCCTGGGCCCCCACATCTTCCCGCCGCGCGCCGACGGCGGCGATCCGCGCCAGTGTCCAAACTGCGGCGAGGGCCGCCTCAGCCTGAAGGTCAGCGGCAAGTACGGTGCCTTCATCGGCTGCTCGCGCTATCCGGACTGCCGCTATACGCGCCAGCTCTCCCAGCCGGACGGTCCCACGGAAGCTTCCACGCCCGACGGCAAGCTGCTGGGCCACGATCCTGAAACCGGTCTGCCCGTCACCCTGCGCACCGGCCGGTTCGGCCCCTACGTTCAGCTCGGCGAAGGCTCCAAGGAGGAGAAGCCCAAGCGCTCGTCGATTCCAAAGGGGGTCGATGCCAGCGCCGTCGATCTCGACTACGCACTGAAGCTGCTCGGCCTGCCACGCGAGGTGGGCCTGCATCCGGAAACCGGCAAGCCGATCACGGCGGGCCTCGGCCGCTACGGCCCCTTCATCCTGCACGAGGGCACCTACGCCAACCTGCCGGCGGTGGAGGACGTGTTCGATGTCGGCATCAACCGCGCCGTCACTCTGCTGGCGGAGAAGAAGGCCGGCGGCGGCAAGGGCCGCTGGCAGCGCGCGGCGCCCACGGTGCTGAAGGACCTGGGCGAGCACCCGAGCGAGGGCGGCAGCGTGCAGGTGCTGTCCGGCCGCTATGGGCCTTACGTGAAGCACGGCAAGGTCAACGCCACGCTGCCGCGCGCCAAAGATCCGGCACAGCTCACCATGGACGAGGCAGTCGCGCTGATCGCGGAGCGCGCAGCCAAGGGCCCGTCGAAACCGAAGGCGCGGCGGACCGCCAAGTCCGCCAAGGCGGCCGAACCCAAGCCTGCCAGGGCGGCAGACGCCAAGCCCGCCAAGCCCAAGGCGAGCAAGGCCAAGGCGGCGAAAGCCAAGGTGCCGAAGGAAGCGGCGGAGTAGGCCCGGAGCGTGGCCCGCAAACCCAAAGAAACCCGCAAGGCGGGGCCGCCGACCAAGGATGAAATCTTGCAGTTCGTGCGAACGTCCGGCGCCAAGGCCGGCAAGCGCGAGATCGCGCGCGCCTTCGCCGTGAAGGGCAGCGACCGGCCGGCGCTCAAGCGCCTCCTGGCGGAAATGTCCAGCGAAGGCCTGCTCTCGGGCAACCGCAAGGGCTTCAAGGAGCGCGGCAGCCTGCCGCCGGTGGCGGTGCTGGAGGTGGTGGCGCGCGACGCCGACGGCGACCTCGTTGCCGAACCCGCCGTGTGGGAGCCGGAGGAAGGCGCGCGTCCGCGCATCCTGGTGCTGCCGCCGCGCGGCTCAACGCGCGGTGGCGAGCCGGCCATCGGCCAGGGCGACCGCATCCTGGCGCGGCTCACCCGGCTCGAGGGCCCGGATGTCGCCGGCTACCGCTACGAGGCCGAACCGATCAAGCGCCTGCCCAAGGAAAAGCGGCGCCAGCTCGGCATCTTCCGGTCTCATGCCAAGGGCGGCGGCGTGATCGACCCGGTGGACCGCAAGGAACTCAAGGAGTGGCCCATCCGGCCGGGCGATGAGGGCGAGGCAAAGGACGGCGATCTGGTGCGCTTCGACCTCGCGCGCTCGGGGCGCGCCGGCGTTCCCCAGGCGCGCGTGGTGGAGAGCCTGGGCAATCCGTCCGACCAACGCCAGATCAGCCTGATTGCGGTGCACGCGCACGGCATTCCCGACGAATTCCCGCCGGGCGTGCTGGCCGAGGTCGGCAAGCTCGAGCCGCCGGCGCTCAAGGGCCGCACCGACCTGCGCAGCCTTCCTCTCGTCACCATCGACCCCTCCGACGCGCGCGACCATGACGATGCCGTGCACGCCGCGTCCGACGATGACCCCCGCAACGCCGGCGGATGGATCGTGCATGTCGCCATCGCCGACGTCGCCCATCACGTCCGGCCCGGCACCCGGCTCGACCGCGAGGCGCGCCTGCGCGGCAACTCGGTCTATTTCCCAGACCGCGTGGTGCCGATGCTGCCGGAGAAGATCTCCAACGACCTGTGCTCCCTGCGCGAGCACGAGGAGCGGCCGTGCCTCGCCGTTCGCATGGTGTTTGACAGAAACGGCCGCAAGCGCGGCCACACCTTCCTGCGCGCCATGATGCGTTCGGCCGCCAAGCTGGCCTACGAGGAAGCGCAGGCGGCGATCGACGGCCGGCCGAGCGCCCGCTGCCGGCCGCTGCTGGAAGACACGCTCAAGCCGCTCTGGGCGGCCTACCACGCGCTCGCCCGGGCGCGGGCCGAGCGCGACCCGCTCGACCTCGACCTGCCGGAGCGCAAGATCCAGCTCGACAGGCACGGCCGCGTCACCGGCGTGGTGGTGCCGGAGCGGCTGGAGGCGCACCGCCTGATCGAAGAGTTCATGATCCAGGCCAACGTCGCCGCCGCCGAGGAACTGGAGGCGCGACGCACACCCCTCGTCTACCGCGTGCACGATGCCCCCTCGAAGGAGAAGCTCGTCGCGCTGCGCGAGTTTCTGGAAAGCCTCGACCTGAAGCTGCCCGGCACCGGCCAGCTCCGCGCTGGCGACTTCAACCGCATCCTGCAGCGCGCCAGGATGCTGCCGGTGACGGAGCTGATCAACGAGGTGGTGCTGCGCTCGCAATCGCAGGCGGTCTACGCCACGCAGAACATCGGCCACTTCGGCCTCACCCTGCGCCGCTACGCACACTTCACCTCGCCCATCCGCCGCTATGCCGACCTGCTGGTGCACCGGGCCCTGATCCGGGCGCTGCACCTGGGCGCCGGCGGGCTGCCGGACGACGCGGCCGCGGACCTTGCGGACGTGGCGCAGGCCATCTCGGATGCCGAGCGCCGCGCCATGGCGGCCGAGCGCGAAACGGCCGACCGGCTGATCGCCGGCTACCTCGCCGACCGGGTTGGCGCCGAGTTTCAGGGGCGCATCTCCGGCGTCACCCGGGCGGGCCTGTTCGTGCGCCTCACCGACACCGGCGCCGACGGCTTCGTGCCGGCCGCTACCATCGGCAGGGACTACTACCGCCACAACGAGCACCTGCACGCGCTGGTCGGCGACCGCACGGGCGAGACCTACCGCCTGGGCGACCCCGTCACCGTCAAGCTGGTAGAGGCCATCCCGACGGCCGGCGCGCTCCGTTTCGAGGTACTCTCGGCCGGCCGGACCGATGCCGAGGCGGGGCGCCAGGTCCCGCGCGGGCGGCGCTACAATGCCAGGGGCCGGCGCGGGCGGCGGCATTGAACGCGACGCAGAGGAGCCCGCTGCGCAGTGATCTTGACGGCTCCGCCTGGGCCGGTAGACGTGGAACTGGTACGGAGGAGGGAACTGTCGCCGCATGAGCAGTCCGCAGCCGGAAGCTTTGTCGCCCAAGGCGGCCTTGAAGGCACGCGCCTTGCGCCCGCGCGACGCCGCCACGCTGATCATCGTCGACGACACCAGCGGCGAGCCGCGCGTGCTGCTTGGCCGGCGGCGGCCGGACCTCGTGTTCATGCCGGGCCGCTATGTGTTTCCCGGCGGCCGCGTCGACCCCGCCGACCGGCGCATCCGGCCCGCCGGCGACCTCAGCAGCGGCGACCTCCGGAAACTGCAGATCGAGATGAAGGGCGCCGCAAGCGATGCACGCGCACGCGCGCTTGCGCTCGCAGCCGTGCGGGAGACCTTCGAGGAAGCCGGCCTCGTCATCGGACGGCCGGCGGCCCGACCGGCGCCGAAGGCGGCAGCCTGGCAGGAGTTCTATGCGCAAGGCTTCGAGCCCGCCCTGGACCGCCTCACGTTCCTGGCGCGCGCCATCACGCCACCCGGTCGGCCGCGCCGCTATGACACACGTTTCTTCTGTGTGCGTTCGGATGCGATCGCGCATCGGATCAAGTTCGACGAAGGCGAGTTGTCGGACCTCGAGTGGCATTCGATCGCGCAGGCGCGCAACCTGCACCTGCCCAACATCACGCGCGTGGTGATCGAGGATCTGGGTGAGCGCATTGCCGCAGGCGCCCTGGAATCCAGTGACCTGCCCGTTCCCTTCTATCATCGCGCCAACGGGAATTTCCGCCGCGACCTCATCCGCGCCGATGCACAATCTTGACTCGATCCGGCTCACGGCTCAGAGTGCGCGGCAAATCTTAGCGACGCATACAACGTTCAGAAGTAGGGACCGATGGCAAAGCCAATTACGCAGAAGATCAAGCTGCTGAGCACGGCCGGAACCGGATTCTTCTACGTCACCAAGAAGAACCCAAGAACGGCCACAGACAAGCTGTCGCTGAAGAAGTACGATCCGGTTGCCCGCAAGCACGTCGCTTTCAAAGAGACTAAGATCAAATAACCGTATTCAATTCGCAAACACCGTAAGTTATTTGCATCCTTCCAGCCGCCTGTTTAGTCCGTGACAGGAGTATAGCCCATGCGCTTGCTGCTGCAGGCTTGCCGTGTAACGGCCAAGACCGCGTGCCATCGCCTGCAGGAACTTGAGCATCGCCGCCGGGTGCGGAGAGAAGAGGATGGCCGGGTCCGTGACTGACATCGGCAGCGGGGTAGAAGTCCGAGCAGCCACGGACGCCGGCCTGCCAAGTCATGGACCAAAGAGGGCGTTGGCCATCGACTCGGCGTTCGGATCGACTCAAAACGACATCACTAGAGGAGGCCACTCCTAGCCGTTCTGAGACGATCACCACCTCACGGTCATCAGGAGATGCGGCGGACCTGAACGTCCGTGAGGAGCTCGCAGAATTGTACTGAGGGGAACGGGCGCATCGGCGCCCGGTTCAGATACCCGCTGTGAAATCCTCCCCGCTAATGTGCCCTATTAACAGCAAAGCAGATAGATTAAGGCTTTGCAATAGTCTGCCAGTGCGATCAAGCACTTGGGCCGCTGTCTTCCGCCAACAACCTTACCGGGGACGATAGCTGTCCATCGCGCAGAATTTATGACAGGCCGCCGGGTACGGATTAAGACCAGCGATTCCAGGTTGTTATCTGGCACCGACGGGACTAGGCCGCGTCGTAGACGACCTTGTTGCGCCCCTCGCGCTTGGCAGCGTAGAGGGCATCGTCTGCACGCTTGAGCAGCGTTTCCAGCGTATCGTCCCGCCCGTCGAATGTTGCAATCCCGACACTGGTCGTGACGTTTATTTGCGTCCCACCGTCGATGCCGAAGGGCTCCCCGGCGATGGAGGCGCGGAGCCGCTCGCCCATGCGGAAGGCGCCGTCGCGGGTAGCGTCCGGCATGACGATAACGAACTCCTCTCCGCCGAGCCGGCAGGCGAGGTCTGCTGCCCGCGTGTGCCGCCTCAGGCGGTCGGCGACCTGCTTCAGCACGCGGTCGCCGGCGTCATGCCCAAAACTGTCGTTGACGGACTTGAAGTGGTCGATGTCGGCCAGCAGCAGCGACAGCGGCCGCCCGTTGCTGGCGGCCTCGCGTGCAAGCGTGTGCAGGTGGGCGTCCAGATAGCGGCGGTTATAGAGCCCGGTCAGTGGATCGGTGACGGACAACTCCACGCTCTCGCGCAGGCGGTTGCGCAGATCGTCGGAATGGCGCTTGCGCCGAATCTGGGTGCGCACGCGGGCCATCAGCTCGTTGCGGTCGACGGGACGCGCCAGGTAGTCGTTCACCCCGATGTCGAGCGCGCGCAGCAGGCGCGCATTGTCGCCCGGGTCGACGAGCACCAGGATCGGCAGGTAGCGCGTGCGTTCCAGCGAGCGCACCTGGCCGCACAGCCGAAGCCCGTCGGACCGCGCCAGGCTGAGGCTGACGATGACCAGGTCGTAGGATTTCTCGGCAAGGTTCAGCAGTGCCGCCTGCGGATCGGCGCGCACGTCGATCGCGTGGCGCTTGCCAAGCACCTTCACAAGCCGCTCAGCCGCCCGCTCGTGATCCTCGATCAGCAGAATGCTGCCGCCGCCGTCCCCCGCGAGGCCCGGCTTGGCCCCCGGCAACGCGCCGAGTTGCACGCTGGTCGCTGCCCGCAGGGCCAGCTCGTCGGCTACCGTCTTGGAGCGCGCCAGGTTCTTGACGCGGGTGACGAGCGCAATGTCGTCCACCGGCTTGGTCAGGAAATCGTCGGCCCCCGCCTCCAGCCCCTGCACCTTGTCGGCCGGCTGGTCGAGCGCTGTCACTATGACCACGGGGACATGCGCGGTGCGCGGGGAAGCCTTGATGCGGCGGCAGACCTCGAAGCCGTCAAGGCCTGGCATCATCACGTCGAGCAGCACGACGTCGACGCGCTCGCTCTCAAGGATCGTCAGGGCCTCGGCGCCGCTGAAGGCGGTGAGGACATCGAAATACTCAGCACTCAGCCGGGCTTCGAGCAGCTTGACGTTGGCGAGGATATCGTCAACGACCAGAACACGGGCGGTCATCGGACACCTTCAAACGCTGCCGGCTTTCACGCCTCGCCGAGATACCGCCGCACGGTGTCGAGAAACATGGCGATGGAGATGGGCTTGGAGATGTACGCCTCGCAGCCCCCCTGCCTGATGCGCTCCTCGTCGCCCTTCATGGCAAAGGCTGTCACGGCGACCACCGGGATGTCGCGCAAGAGATCGTCGTCCTTCAGCCAGCGGGTCACTTCCAGCCCCGACACCTCGGGAAGCTGGATGTCCATGAGGATCAGGTCGGGCCGGTTCTCGCGCGCCAGCTTGAGCGCTTCCGTGCCGGTGCGCGTCTGCAGCGTGCGATAGCCGTGCGCGTCCAGAAGGTCGTGGAAGAGCTTCATGTTGAGCTCATTGTCTTCCACGATCAGGACAGTCTTGGCGATCACGCGCGCTCCGGTTGATTCGCCCGCAATGGTCCGGCTGCTTTCCTGGTAAGTCATGCATCCCCGCAAGCCAGCCTCGCCCCGTTGTCTTTGCACCGATTCTCATGCGGGCCAGCAGCCGAGTTTGCTTCAGCAGACGTAAGCAACTGTTTAAGATGTCTGTGAACCGGCAGGTGCGCGGAGCGCGAAATTGCATGCGCAGGCCACAAAAACAGCGCGCATCGTTAACAATTGAGAGCGCGGAAACAGTGGCGGCACAGGCACTTGCCTTCCTGGCGTCGGAAGAGGCGCACCTGTCCAGGTTCCTGGCGCTGACCGGCCTCGATCTCGCCCGGTTGCGCGCCGAGGCCGGCTCGCGCGAGGTCCTGCGCGCGGTGCTGGACCACCTGGCGAGCGACGAATCACTGCTGCTGACCTTCGCCGCCAACGCCAAGCTTGCGCCCGAGGCGGTAGCGCGCGCGCAGATCGTGCTGCGCGGTGAGGAAAACGGAGAATCATGACCGAACACCCTGCCCCTGAGCGCGCCGCCCTGCGGGTAGGCATCGACCTCGGCGGGACCAAGATTGCCGGCGTCGCCATGGGACGGTCGAGCAGGCCGCTGGCCGAACGCCGCGAGCCGGCCCCGCGCGGGGACTACGACGCAACCGTGCGCGCCATCGGCGCAATGGTCGCCGCCCTCGAGCAGGAGGTGGGCGAGCAGGGCTCAGTCGGCATCGGCATTCCCGGCTCCATCGCCCCAAACAGCGGGCTGGTGCAGAACGCCAACTCCACCTGGCTCAATGGAAGGGCGCTGCGCGCAGATCTCGAATCGCACCTGGGGCGCCCGCTCCGCCTGGCCAACGACGCCAACTGCTTCGCCTTGTCGGAGGCGGTGGACGGAGCCGGCGCGGGGGCGCGCAGCGTGTTCGGCGTGATCCTGGGCACGGGCTGCGGCGGCGGCCTCGTGTTCGAGGGGCACCTTGTGGAAGGTGCGCGCGGCATCGGCAGCGAGTGGGGCCACAATCCGCTGCCGTGGCCTTCGCCGGAGGAATATCCGGGGCCGGCCTGCTGGTGCGGACGCCGCGGCTGCATGGAGACCTGGGTGTCGGGCCCGGCGCTTGAGCGCGACTACGCCGCTGCGGCAGGAGACTCCCTCCCCGCCGAGGGGATTGCCGCCAGGGCCGCCACCGGCGACGTGCCGGCCCGCGAAGCCCTCGCGCGCCACGCAACCCGCCTCGGCCGCGGGCTGGCGCATGTCCTCAACATCTTCGACGCCGATGTAGTCGTGCTGGGCGGCGGGCTCTCGAAGCTTCAGCACCTCTACCAGGCGCTGCCCGCGCTGGTGGCAAACCATCTGGTCGGCAGCGGCCTCACCGCCGGCGATGTTCGCATCCTGCCGCCGCGCTGGGGCGATGCCAGCGGCGTGCGCGGCGCGGCCTGGCTATGGGGGCGCCCCTGAGCGCTGCCCGCCTCAGCGCGGCCGGTCGGCGCACTTCTCCAGCGGCAGAAAAGAGATTTCCTTCAGATTGCCGGAGATGGCGAAGTTGCCATAGTCGAGGTAGAGCCGCCGGCTGACGCCGTTCTCGAACAGCAGGAAGGTCTGCTCGTAGGCAGGCAGCGCATCTTCCTTGCTGTCGCTGCGCTCGAAATGCGCAATCGACACCGGCCACGCCGGCAAGCGATCGAGCACTTCCGCGTTCTTCACCGGCTCGAGCTTGCGCTCGCGCTCGGGACTCCAGCGGCGCCCGATCACCGACACGGTGTCGTACACCTTCTCGCCCTTTTCCGAACCCTCGTAGAGGTTGGCGCGCAGCGATGTCTTGCCGGCCTTGGCGGCATCGACCAGCGCCATCATGTGCTGCACGGGAAAGTAGATGTGATCGGGCAGCGAGACGTCCTTCTTGGCGGGCTTGGTCAGCTCGACCTTTACACCGGCCGACTTGTCGGGACGCACCGCATCACCGGCGGCGGCCTCGGCGAGCTTGTCGTCGCGGTATTCGCTGGAGTCGAAGCGATAGCGCTTGCCCGAAGCGTCCTCCCAGGTTGTCAGCCGCTGGTCGGTGAGCGTCGCGCCGCCGCTCTCGTTGATCATTTGCATGACGACGCGGATGTTCTGGCTGTAGCCGCTGCATGGCGAGCCAGTCAGCTCGTAGACGATGCGCCCCGTGATCGCCGACAGGCTCGACCCGCCGTGTGTGTTGGCAAGCTCCATGTCGTAGACGGCGCGGTGGGGCGCCAGCATCGGCCCTTCGGCCAGGGCAGGCGGCGGCGTGCTCCACGCCAAACCAACGACGAGCGCCAGGGTCGCGCCGAAACGGCGGCCGTGCGCGCCGCAACCAGACACAAGAGGCAACATGTGCCGCATTTTCCTTTCTAGGTGGGCCGATGTAAGACCGGCACCATTGTAATATCGCAATTGCCCGGCACTCCCTAGCACGGGCATCAGCGATCGCGCGGCCCCGGCAAACGCCGCGGGAACGACAGGAAGCGGGGTTTCCAGGGGGGCGCACTGCGGCAATGATAAAGAATAGCTCGACTTTTCCCAAGGGGCGCGCCTGGCCGCGCGGCCCGGCATCGCCGCTTGACCGGGTGGCGTTCGTGCGGCCGATTGCCCATCGCGGCCTGCACGATGCGACGGCCGGCCGAATCGAGAACACCGCGCCCGCGTTCCAGGCGGCGATCGACAAAGGCTACGGTATCGAGTGCGATCTGCAGGCTGCCTCCGGCGGTACGCCGATGGTGTTCCACGACGAGACCCTGGACCGGCTGGTGGACGCCAGCGGACCGGTCGCGTCGCGGACGCCGGCTGAGCTTGCCCGCCTGCGCTACAAGGGACAGGACACGCGGCTCTCCACCTTTGCCGACCTCCTCGACCAGACCGGGGGCCGAGTACCGATCCTGGTCGAGGTGAAGAGTCCCGGCCCGGAACCCCCATCAGGGTTCCTCGATCAGATCGCCCGGCAGGCGCGCGCGTATCGCGGACCGCTGGCGCTGATGTCATTTGATCGCAAGCTCGTTGCGGCCCTGGGCGAGCTGGCGCCCAAGGTTCCGCGCGGGCTGGTGGTCGGGTCGGAGCAGTTGCGCGTGCGCGAGGCGGCTGGCGAGCGCGACGTGACCAGCAGTCCCGCGGTCGCGCGACTGCTGAAGACTGCGCCCGATGGCGTGGCCTTCTTCGCGGTGGACGTGCGCCTGTTGCCCGGCGCCGCCGCGTGCCTGATGCGCAACCGCCTCGATTTCGTGCTGTATACCTGGACGGTGCGCACCCTCAAGCAGCGCGCCGCCGCCGAACGCTGGGCCGATGCGCCGATCTTCGAGGGCTATGAGCCGTGAGCTGGCGTGCGCATGAGCGCCATTGCCGGGCCGAGCGTCCTGTGATCCTTTAGCCGCCGCCGGCGTTTGTCGTAGCGACAGGCAACCAGTCGAAAGATGTGATGACCAAACCGCGTGAGTGCGTAACCGAAGTGGTGAGCCGCATCGCCGACATTGCGCCCGCGGATTGGGATGCGTGCGCCAATCCCGACCCGGCCCTGTTCAATCCGTTTCTTTCGCACGCTTTCCTGCGCTGCCTGGAGGAGTCGGGCAGCGTCGGCGGCCGCACCGGCTGGACGCCGCGCCATCTGGTGCTCAAGGATGCCACAGGCGAGGTCGCGGCCTGTGCGCCCTGCTACGTGAAGAGCCACAGCAAGGGCGAATACGTGTTCGACTACGCCTGGGCCGACGCTTACCTGCGCGCCGGCGGCGACTATTACCCGAAGCTGCAGATCGCAGTGCCGTTCACGCCGGTGCCCGGGCGCCGCCTGCTGACGAAGCCGGGGCCCGCAAGCGACAAGAACGAGGCAATGCTCGCCGCTGCGGCGGCCGAGGTCGTGCAGCGCAGCGGGCTCTCCGGCGTGCACATCACGTTTCTCACCGAAGGTGAATGGCAGCGCCTGGGCACACGCGGGTACCTGCAGCGCACCGGACAGCAGTTCCACTGGGCCAACCAGGGCTACGCCACGTTTGAGGATTTCCTGGGCTCGCTCGCCTCGCGCAAGCGCAAGACGGTGCGCAAGGAGCGCGAGCAGGCGCGTGTCGAAGGCCTCGACATCTCCTGGGTGACGGGCCGCGACATCACCGAAGCGCACTGGGACGCGTTCTTCGCCTTCTACATGGAGACCGGCTCGCGCAAGTGGGGACGGCCCTATCTCAACCGCGTGTTCTTCTCGCTGCTGGGCGACGCCATGGCCGACCGCTGCCTGCTGGTAATGGTGCGGCGCGGGCAGCGCTTTGTCGGCGGCGCGCTCAACATGATCGGCGGCGATTGCCTCTATGGCCGCTACTGGGGCGCCATCGAGCATCATCCCTGCCTGCATTTCGAGGTCTGCTACTACCAGGCGATCGAATACGCGATCCAGCACAAGCTGGCGCGCGTGGAAGCAGGTGCGCAGGGCGAGCACAAGATCGCGCGCGGCTATCTGCCGGTGCGCACCTACTCCGCGCACTTCATCGCCGACCCGGCGCTGCGCCGCGCGATCGCCGACTTCCTGCGCCGCGAGCGCCTCTACGTCGAGGCCGAAGGCGAAGAGCTGGCGAAGTTCGCACCCTTCCGCAAGGATGCGAAGGTGGAGGAAGTGTGAGCGCGTCGCAATCATCGCGCGACGCCTGCCATCCATCATCCCGCTTGACGCAAGCCCGGTGCGCTTGCGAGAGATCATCCGAGTTGAACCGTTGTGCGGGAGACGCCGATGCCGGGCTACGATACCAACAACATCTTCGCCAAGATCCTGCGCGGTGAACTTCCCTCGCAAAAGGTGTACGAGGATGCCGACACGCTGGCCTTTCTCGACATCATGCCGCGCTGCCCCGGCCACACCCTCGTCATTCCCAAGACACCCGCGCGCAACCTTCTCGACGCCAGCCCCGCCCAGCTCGCCGCCTGCCTGAAGACGGTGCAGAAGATCTCGCAGGCCGCGATGAAGGCGTTCGCCGCCGACGGCATCACGCTGCAGCAGTTCAACGAGCCGGCGGGTGGACAGGTAGTGTTTCACCTTCACTTCCACGTCCTGCCGCGTCTCGAGGGCGTGGCGCTGGGCCCGCCGGCCAGCAAGATGGAAAAGCCGGAGGTGCTCGCGGCCAACGCCGAGAAGTTGAAGAAGGCGCTGGCCGCCTGATCGGCGCGGCGCCGCGCGCATGAGCCGCTGGGCGGACGACCCCGAGAAGGCTGCCGGCGAACTGATCCGGCGCAGCCTGGAGGCAATCGCTCCCTCCGGCCGCTTGCTGCTGGTGAACCAGCAGGACCGCGCGCTCGCACACCTGCTCAGCGCCCAGGGAGCGGAGGTCGCGGAATGGAACCGGCGCTGCGGGGCGGCGGCGCCGGCGCCCTGGCCGCCGGCCGGGCCGTTCGACACCGTGCTGGTGCGGCTGCCGAAAGCCAAGGACGAGCAGGAAATGACGGTGCACGCAGCGCTCGGCGCGCTGCATCCCGGCGGGCGCCTGGTGCTCTACGGTGGCAACGATGAGGGCATCCGCTCGGCTGCGTCGCGGCTGGGCGGACTGTGCGGAGAGGTGCAGACCGTGGCGGCGCGCGGCCACGGCCGGGTGGTCGCCGCGCTCCGGCCGGCCGAGATTGCAGCTCTCAAGCCGTCGCTGGCGGCGTGGCGCGCGGTTGGCACCCTGACCTTTGCAGGCGCCCCGCATCGGTGGGTGTCGTATCCGGGCCTGTTCGCGGCGGGCCGGCTCGACGAGGGCACCGAACTGCTGATCTCCGCGCTGCCCTGCCTCGAAGGTGGCGCGCGGGTACTCGACTTTGGATGCGGCAGCGGCGTGATCGGCGCCGCGGTGCTGGCAGCAAGCCCCGGCATAGTTCTCGACATGCTGGACGAGGACACGGTGGCCCTGGAGGCAGCGCGGGAAAACGTGCCGGCCGCGCGTTTGATCCTGGGACAAGCCCTTCGCGACACCGGCGATCGCCTCTATGCCGCAATCCTCTCGAACCCGCCGCTACACCGTGGCATCGCAGAGACGCACGACAGCCTGGAAAGGCTAATTGCCGAGGCCCCGGCACACCTGCGCCCCGGCGGCCACCTGCAGATCGTCGTGCAGCGCCGCGTGCCGCTGGACTCCCTGCTGTCGGCACACCTCGGCAACGTGGCAATCGTGGCCGAGAACGGCCGCTACCGGGTCTGGCGCGCGACCGTCACAAGCCCCGAGCGCTGAGCACGCGTCACGCGATGATCCATTGCGTCGCCATCAGCAGCACCGCGCCGCCGGCCACGCCCGCGCCCAGATTGCGCCGGGCCACATAGTAGATGCCGACGCCGGCGACGAATGCGCCGAGGCGAACCGCGAGCGGAACCGCCACCAACGCTCCGGAGGGGAACAGAACCATGCGGGTGACGAGGCCCGCCACCAGCGCCGTCGCCACGGCGCGCACCCATTGAAACACTGCTCCCGCTACGTCCAGGCGGCCGCCCACGATCACGCCCAGCCAGCGCCAGATCTCGGTGGCGAGCGTGCCCGCGAGGAAGAGCGTCAGGTAGCCGCCGTAACCATCGTTCAGGAAAGACATGGACTAGAACCTGCGGCCGGCAAGAAACGCGGCCGTGCCGCCGACGAGACCGGTCGCCAGCAGATCGAAACCTGGAACGAGGCGGAACATGAGTGGGCTCAGCGCGCAGCCGATCAGGATCGCGGCGAGATCCATGGGGGAGCGCGAGGTCGCCACCAGCGAGAGCACAAAATAAAGCGGCGTCATGAACAGCAGCGCCGCGCTGACAACGTCGGGCACACGGCCGGCCAGGGCATAGCCTGAGAGCGTACCGAGCACCATCATCATGGAGATCGCCACACCCTGCCCGAAGTGCTGCGACAGGCGCAGCCCGGCCGGCGTCAGCGGAAGCCGCCGGTTACCTTCGATCCAGGTCGACACGGCCACGAAGTGCGAGGCCAGCAACTCCAGTACCGGCCGGCGCTTGTCGCCGCGAAACAGCGGCGCCAGGGTCACCGTCATTGGCATGAGGCGCATGGCCGTCAGCGCGACCGCCAGTGCCACGCCGGCCACCGCCTCGTTGCGCGCGAGCTGATCGATCAGCACCACCTGGTTGGGAAGGGCGAACATGGTCGCCGCGACGAACGTCGCGTGGCCGACCGAGAAGCCGCCGTCCCGGGCCAGCGCCCCGAACCCCAGCGCCGTCCCGAACAGCACGAAGGCAGGCACCGACCACACGAGCAGCAGCCCGCGCCCGAACGCCGCGAGTTGAGACCTGTCGGCTGGAGACATGGCTTTCCCTCGCCCGGCGCACACGCACGCCGAAGCTGATAGCGCGGGGTGTGGATTTGATCCACCCCCGCGCCACGCGCAAACCTAGGGAAAACCGCGCGGACCGCTACTCGTCCTTCCGGCGCGGCACGCTCGGCACGGCGCCGCCGGGCCGCGGACGGTCCTTCTTGTCCTTCGGACCTGGAAGGGCCTTGCGCGGCGCGGTTTCCACCAGCGCCGGTGCCTCGTCAGCCTCCTCCTCGCCGTCGTCATCCTCATCGCTGTCCTCGCTCTTGGCCTTCTTCGGCTTCTGCGAAGGATCGGTGGGGATGTACTCGAAGCCGAGCTTGCGGTCGGAACCCTCGCCGGTGACGAACACCCGCACGGTGCCGCCATGCTCCAGCTTGCCGAACAGCAGCTCATCCGCGAGCGGCTTCTTGATGTGCTCCTGGATGACCCGCGCCAGCGGCCGCGCCCCGAACTTCTCGTCGTAGCCGGTATCGGCCAACCACTTTGCCGCGTCCTCCGACAGCTCGATGGTGACGCCGCGGTCGGCGAGTTGCGCCTCGAGCTGGAACACGAATTTTTCCACCACCTTGAGAATGATCTCTGGCGGCAGGCCGGAGAAGGCGATCACCGCGTCGAGCCGGTTGCGGAACTCCGGTGTGAACATCCGGTTGATGGCTTCCGTGTCGTCGCCCTCCCGCTTGGACCTGTTGAAGCCCATCGGCGCGCGCGCGAGGTCGGTGGCGCCCGCATTGGTCGTCATGATCAGGACGACGTTGCGGAAATCGACCTGCTTGCCGTTGTGATCGGTGAGCTTGCCGTGGTCCATCACCTGCAGCAGGATATTGAAAAGGTCGGGATGCGCCTTCTCGATCTCATCCAGCAGCAGGACGCAGTGCGGGTGCTGGTCGACGCCGTCGGTCAGCAGTCCGCCCTGGTCGAAGCCGACGTAGCCGGGCGGCGCGCCGATCAGGCGCGAAACCGTGTGCTTCTCCATGTATTCCGACATGTCGAAGCGCAGCAGCTCCACACCCATCAGGTTGGCGAGCTGCTTGGCGACCTCGGTCTTTCCGACGCCGGTAGGGCCGGAGAACAGGTAGCAGCCGATGGGCTTTTCCGGTTCACGCAGGCCCGCGCGCGACAGCTTGATGGCCGACGCCAGCGACTCGATTGCCTTGTCCTGGCCGAACACCAGCCGCTTCAAGTCCTTGTCGATGGCGGCCAGCACCTGCGCGTCGGACTTGGTAATGGTCTTAGGCGGAATGCGCGCCATGGTGGCGACCGTCGCCTCCACCTCCTTCACGCCGATCTTCTTCTTGCGCTTGGGCTCCGGCACCAACATCTGCGAGGCGCCCGTCTCGTCGATCACGTCGATCGCCTTGTCGGGCAGCTTGCGATCATGGATGTACTTGGCCGACAGCTCCACCGCCGCCTTCACCGCGTCGTTGGTGTACTTGAGCTTGTGGTACTCCTCGAAATAGGGCTTCAGCCCCTTGAGGATCTCGATGGAGTCCTCGACCGTCGGCTCCTTGACGTCGATCTTCTGGAAGCGCCGCACCAGCGCGCGGTCCTTCTCGAAATGCTGCCGGTATTCCTTGTAGGTGGTGGAACCGATGCAGCGCACCGTGCCCGACTGCAGCGCGGGCTTCAGCAGATTGGACGCATCCATAGCGCCGCCGGTGGTGGCGCCGGCGCCGATTACGGTGTGGATCTCGTCGATGAAGAGGATCGCGCCGGGGTAGTTCTCGATCTCCTTCATCACGGCTTTCAGCCGCTCTTCGAAGTCGCCGCGATAGCGGGTGCCGGCCAGCAGCGCGCCCATGTCGAGGGCGAAAATGGTCGCGTCCCGCAGCACTTCGGGCACGTCGGCGTTGACGATGCGGCGCGCCAGGCCTTCGGCGATGGCCGTCTTGCCCACGCCGGGGTCGCCGACCAGCAGCGGGTTGTTTTTCTGGCGGCGGCACAGCACCTGGATGGTGCGCATCACCTCGCTCTCCCGCCCGATCAGCGGGTCGATGCGGCCACCCTTGGCCTTCTTGTTGAGGTTGACGCAATAGGTGTTGAGTGCGTCCTGCGGCTGCTTCTTCTCGTCGCCTTTGTCGTTGCCCTGGTCCTCGTCCACGCCGCGCACGTGCTTGGGGTCGGACATGCCGGGGCGCTTGGCGATGCCATGGCTGATGTACTGCACCGCGTCGAAGCGCGTCATCTCCTGCTCCTGCAGGAAGAACGCCGCGTGGCTCTCGCGCTCGGCAAAAATCGCGACCAGCACGTTGGCACCGGTCACTTCCTCCCGGCCGGAGGATTGAACGTGCACGATGGCGCGATGGACGACGCGCTGGAAGCCGGTGGTGGGCTGCGCCTCGGTCGATTCCTTGATGAACAGGTCGGCCAGCTCATGGTCGAGATATTCCGCGATCCGCGCGCGCAGGGTTTCGGTATCCACGTTGCACGCGCGCATGACGGCGGCCGCATCGCGGTCGTCGATCAGCGACAGCAGAAGATGCTCGAGCGTGGCGTATTCGTGATGCCGCTCGTTGGCGAACTCCAGGGCTCGGTGCAGCGCGGCTTCCAGGCTTTGTGAGAATGCGGGCACTTAGTGCTTCACTCCTTTTCCATGGTGCATTGCAAAGGATGCTGATGCTGGCGGGAAAAGTCCATCACCTGGGCAACCTTGGTTTCTGCGACCTCGTAGGTATAAACGCCGCAAATTCCGACACCCTTATGGTGGACGTGCAGCATGATGCGAGTCGCGTCTTCGCGCCCCTTGTTGAAGAAGCGTTCCAGGACGTGCACCACGAATTCCATCGGCGTGTAGTCATCATTCAGCAGCAGCACCTTGTAGAGGCTGGGCTTCTTGGTCTTCGGACGCGTCTTGGTGATCAGGCCCGCTTTGCCCTCGCCATCATCCCGCGAGCCGTTCTTGCCGGCCATGCCCTTAATTCCCCATCGTCGCTCGAGGTTCCACGGAGATCGGCACCGCGCGGGGAGTTGTCCATACCCGCCGATGCAAATCACCCTGCCATTTTAGCGATAGCTGGGCGCGGATCGCAAACTCGACAAGTGCAGGTCGCGCGAGGCCTGCGGGAAGCGCGTAACATGACGAAAAAAAGGCCTGCACAGCGTGAGGCTGTGCAGGCCTTGAGCGGGGGACCCGGGCGCGTGCTGGCCGCGCGCCCGGCTTTGACTGGAGGTGCCGTCCGCTTACGAGCGGGCGTTCTGAAACACCTTCTCGAGCGGCTTGTAAGCTTCCTTGGCGAGCTCCGCATAAAGGCCGCCGATTTTGGAGACCTGGTGCATGTACTCGTCATAGGCACGCTTGGCGTAGCCGGTCTGGATCTCGACGGCCTGCTCGATCGACTTCGCCGACATCAGCTTCTCGAAGGTCGCTGTGCCTTCCTCGAAAGAGCGCTTGGTATAGTCGGTGACCTCGCTGGCGATCGCCTGCCAGCCCTTGTTCCACTCGCCCAGCACTTTCATGGCAGTGTCCACGTTGGTCTGGCCCAGTTTCTGGATGTCATCGAAATTCTTCATCACGGCGGGGTCCTTTTCGGTCATAGGGGTAGTCACACGGGTCGGTGGCTGCGGCACGGTTGACTTGTTCGCGCTCATTGTGCGATGCACCCAAAATATATGCGGCGCACCATAAGGTCAAGGGCGTCTGCTGCGATGCAGCATGCGGCATCTTGATGAACGGGATCGGGGCTGTTCGGTAACCAAGTTTCTTTACCCAGTTCACACGGCACCCAGCCTAGCCTGTCGGCACTGGAGAAGGCGAACCGTGAACGTGGGGTTGCTGCAACGCCTGCCCAATTGATGCCCTCAACACATGGTGGCATCCAAAGGTGGCACCGGTGGGGCGCGGCGTGTTTGTGACACATGTTCACCGGCCAGCCGTCGGATAGAGGGAAATGGCGTTCGGACCCGAACCTATTTGGCCCCGGTATAGCCGTGGGCTGACCGCAGTGGTCATTGCGCTGGCGGCGCTGCTGCCTGCGCTGGCCGGGGCCGCCCATGCCGCCGAAAAGGGCGCGGTGCTGATCATGGACGCCAACTCGGGCCGCATCCTCTATCAGCGGGCAGCCGATGAGCGCCGCTATCCGGCGTCCCTGACCAAGCTGATGACACTCTATATCGTCTTCGAGCAGATGGCGCAGGGCCGCCTCAAGGCTAACACCCCGATCGAGATGACGCCGGCGGCCGCCGCGGTCGCCCCCTCCAAGCTCGGCCTGGAGCCGGGCGAAAAAATCCCCCTCATCGACGCCATCAAGGTGCTGATCACCAAATCCGCCAACGACGTCGCCGTGGCCATCGCCGACCACATCGCCGGGAGCGAGATCAAGTTTGCCCAGCTTATGAACGCCAAGGCGCGCCAGCTCGGCATGACGCACACGGTCTTCCAAAACGCGTCCGGCCTGCCGGACGAGGACCAGGTCACCACCGCGCGCGACATACTCACCCTCGCGCTCCACCTGCAGGACGACTTCCCCGAGCAGTATGGCCTCTTTTCCACGCGTACCTTCTCCTATGCCGGGGAAACCTTCCGCAACCACAACAAGCTCCTCTTCAACTATGCGGGCACAGACGGGCTGAAGACCGGCTATACACGCGCCTCCGGGTTCAACCTGGTCGCCTCCGTGCGGCGCGGGCGCAAACATGTCATCGGCGTCGTGTTCGGCGGCGCCACCGCCTCCTCGCGCGACCACGCGATGCGCACCTACCTCAACATGGGGCTCGTCAAGGCCTCCAGCGTCGTGACGCGCAAGCCGGCAACGCCGCCGCTGGTCGCGGCCCGCCGCAGCCCTGCCCCGCGCCCTGTCGCTACCGCCGCGCCCGCACCGCGGCGCGTCCAACGTCCTGCCACCGCGGCGCCGCCCCCGGCCCCCGCCATTGTGGCGCAGGCTCCGCGCACCGAAACCGCGCCCGAGCCGCCCCAGCAGGTGCGCGTGCGCGCCGTCAGCCTCCTGCGCATCCAGCCCGGCACGCCCGATCCCGCCGCAGCCGACGCATCCGAGCCCGCCGCAGAGGGGCCCGACAGCATCGAGGCGATTCTCGCCAGCAATCCGGCCTCTCCCGAGCCCGCACGCCCCATGCGTAAATGGGTGTCGGCGAGCGCCGACCTTCCCTGGCGCCTGTCCGGGCCGACCAAGGCCAGGGACGTTCCAGCCGCAGCGCCGGACCCCGCCGTCATTGCTCTGCCGCCGCGCGCCGGCGATCCACCCAACCTCGATTCAGCGCCGATCATCCCGCCGCGGCCCGTACCGGTGGCGCACAGGATCGCCGCCCCGCAACCTTCCCCGCCTGCGACCATCGCGGGCGGCTACGTGATCCAGATCGGCGCCTTCCAGAGCGCCGCCGAGGCCGAGCAACGTCTCGCAGCCGTCCGCGGCCACGCTGGTACCCTTCTGGCCCGCAAGAGCCCCGTCACGCAGCAGGTAACCCTCGGCGGCAAGGTGCTGTACCGCGCGCGCTACACCGGGTTTGCGGCGCAGGCCGATGCTGCTGCCGCCTGCGCACAGCTGAAGCGCCGCCACGTCGATTGCCTGCCGATGAAGGCAGACTGACCGGCGCCTGCATTTCCTGGCCGTCGCCACGCTTTCGCTCTCCCGCGCCTGCCATTGCCGTCGCTCGCGCTCTAGCCCGGCCGCAAAAACGCAGGTCCCAGGGCCGGAACCGGCAGGCCTTCCCATCTACCGGGCCGATTGTCCAATCCTGGACATTAGCCGACCTTTCATCTAACATAGCACCATAACGCAAACACCGCCGCCATGCGCAAAGCCCGCACATTCCCAGCCTCTGCCGACCCCCGCGCCAAGCGCGCCGCCGGCGAAGCTGGCATCGCCGCAGGTCTGCGGGCCTTCTTCGCCATCGCCGACCGATGGGACCTGTCGACGGAGGAGGCCAGGGCGCTGCTCGGCCATCCCAGCCGCTCCACGTTCTACAACTGGAAGAATGGCGACATCGGCCAGGTCGCGCACAGCTTCGACCTCGCCAGCCGGCTCAGCTACGTGCTCGGCATTTTCAAGGCGCTGGAAATCCTCTACAGCCGGCCGGAGCTCGCAGACGCTTGGGTGCGGCGTCCCAATCAGGCCTTCGGTGGTCAGTCGGCGATGGAACGCATGCGCTCCGGCCACATGGTCGACCTCGCGGCCGTGCGCAGCTACCTCGACAGCGCACGCGGCGGCTGGTGACGTGCCCCGCGCCGAACCGCGCGTCGACGACGCGCTGATCGCCCGCGTCCCTGTCAGCCGCATCCGCTGGAAGGCCGCCTACCGTCTGGTACCGTCGCGCTACCCGCCGATCGACATCTTCGAACGCATTGCCGACCCGGCCGACTGGGAGCTTCTGTTCGAGCTCGAAGCCCTCACCAACCCACGCCTGCGCGAGGACGCCGGCGAGATAAGCCTGGTGCCGCTGGAGCGCCGAGTCGCCGGCCCGGGCGCGTCGATCGTGATGGCGCCCTTCACGCACGCCAGCCCGGCGCGCCCCACGCGCTTCTCGGCCGGGACCTATGGCGTCTATTACGCCGCCAACCGGTTCGACACCGCGCTGCGCGAGGTCGCCTTCCACATGGGGGCGTTCTATGGCGCCACCGGCGATCCCCCGCACGAGGAAAGCTACCGCACGTACCAGGGCACCATCGACAGCCGCCTGCACGATTTGCGCACCGGAGACTGGGCGACGTTCCTCGATCCCGACCTCGCTACCTACGCGCGCCCGCAGGAGCTCGGGCGCCGCTTGCGCGAGGCGGGCAGCAACGGCATCGTCTACCCCAGCGTACGCCACGCGCGCGGCCAGTGCGCGGGCGCGTTCTGGCCCGACGTGGTCGGCATCCCCGTGCAGACGAAGCACATCATGCTGAAATGGAACGGCGAAAAAATCAGCGCGTGGTTCGACGCCGAGACCGAGGCATGGCAACCGCTGTAGGCGGATTGGACGCGGTGCCTCACGCGCGGCCGTTCAGCAACACGTCCTTGGCCTCGTTGATCTTGGCAGCGAGAAAGTTGCTGCCGCCGCGGTCGGGATGCAGCTTCATCATCAGCTCGCGATGCGCGCGACGGATATCGTCCTCGCCGGCACCTGCGGCAAGGCCGAGCACCTCATAGGCCTCCTCGCGCGTCATGCGGGCGTCCGCTCCCTGCGCGCCTGCTCCCTGAGCACGCGCCAGGTCATCGCGCCAGGAGGGATGCACGCGATCGAGGTAGGCCTCGAGGATCTTGGCCGACTGAGGATCGGCAAACCGGCAGTCCTGCCACAGGCGCGCCGTCTCCGCCGGCGTCAGGCTGTCAAGCGCGCGTCCTGCGAATGCACCCTTCAGCACCTCGCCGCGAATGGCGCCAGTGTCGTGATCGAGTTCGACCTGCAGATGCTCGGTGGCCACGCTGGATGTGTTGCCCGGCGTTTTCCGCGTCTGCCCGCCGGGCCATGACAGCCCGCCCGCGCCCCAGATCAACCACGAGCCGAGCGCCGCCAGCGAGGTGGCGTAGCCGATGGCGCCGCGCAGCACGAGGAAGAGGGCGCCGGCCATCACGGCGATGCCTGCGCCCACCTGTAGGCGGCGCGCCAGCAGCTGCGTGTTGGCCACCGCAAAGCCGCGCGAGGCGACCAGGAGCAGCAGCAGGGCGGCGAGCCCAAGGATCAGGAACTGCATGCGCCGCTCCCTATTTCAGCTGCTGCAGCAGCATGCGCGCCCCGCCGCCGACCGCCTGCCCGCTCAGGGCTTCCAGCGCCTTGCGCCCGCCGGCCGCGTAAACGGCCACCGCCGACAGCAGCTCGCGAAGCTGCGCCGCCGAACCCGCATCGAAGCGGCAGGTGGCACCCTTGGTCAGCCGCGCGATCTCGCGAAACGCCTGCCCGGCGCGGGTATCGAATCCCTCCTGGAACAGGAACACCGGGACGCCGAGCAGGGCCAGCTCGCCTGCGCGCCCGCACAGATCGTCGATGTCCTCCTCCATACAGTCGCCGACGTAGACGAGGGCGTTGACCGGCCGAGACTCCGCTTCCTTGCGCGCGTGGCTCAGCACCTTGCGGATCTGCGTGTAGCCGCCCGCGCAGCGCACCTGGGTCATCAGCGCCGCCAGCGCGTCGGGGTCCGACACCCACTTGGACGCGCGGCATTCGCCCGCGCCCCGGAAATAGACGAGTTGCACATCGAGCCCACCAACCGCCTTCACGGTGCGGAACATGTCAGCCTGCAGAGCGAGCGCCATGTCCCAGGTCGGCTGCCGGCTCATGGTGGCATCCATGGCGAATACCAGCCGTCCACGCCCGCTGCCCGTGCGTGGAGCGATGGTCTGCATGCGGCGCACGAAATCGGCAACCTCCGCATCCGTCGCCGGCGCAGGCGTCTTGCCCGGCGCGCCCGCTGACACGCTGCTGCTGGACGGTGCGCCAACCTCGCTCCGGCCACCCTCCTTTTTCTGCTTTTCGTCCGCCATGGATTGGCGCGGCCTCCAACACCCGCGTGCAACTGCCGAGCATCCTCACCTGAAACATGGCCTTCCCGATGTCCCACGACAATGTTTAACCGGGCAAATCCCTGTCGCGCGAGTAGATCAGAGGTGGATTGCACAGCGTCCACTTGTGACAGTCGCCGTCTTTGGCGTATGCCCGGAAACCCGGCGGTTCGCGCCCCATACCATCTCCCATCCCCCGAGGCCCATGAACATCCTGCTTCTCGCGCTCGTACCGGCCTGCTTCGCGCTGAACCCGGTGATCGGCCGGGCGATGGCTGACGTGTTCGGCCCGGCCTCGCTGTCGGTGGTGCGCTGGTCCGGATCGGCACTGGTCATCGCCCTGCTGGCGCGCGGCGAAATCGGCGCCCGGCGCGCCCCCCTTGGCGTGACGGCGCGACTGGCAGGGCTCGGTATCCTCGGCATGGGCTTTTGCGCCTACGCGGCATTCATCGGCGCACACACCAGCACCGCCACCAACGTGAGCCTGATCTACGGCTGCACGCCGGCCTTCGTCGCGGTATGGGAGATCTCCTCCGGACGCCAGCGCGCGAAAGCCTCGCTTGCCCTCGGCATCGCCGGCTGCCTGCTTGGGGTGGTGCTGATCCTGACGCAGGGTCACCTGGAAGCCCTGCGTAACATGCGGTTCGTTCCGGGTGACCTGTGGGCGGCGGCCGGCATGTTCGCATTCGTTGTGTACACGGTGGCGATGCGGCGGGTGTCTTCGGGCCTCGGCCCGCTGTCGCAGTTCACGCTGATGGCGTCGGCGGCGACGCTGGCGCTGGCCCCGGTGGCCGCCCTGGAAGTGGCTGCAGACGGATGGCCGGCGTTGCAGATGCGCGCGCTGCCCTGGATCGCTGCGCTGGTGCTCGCCACCGGCATCGGCGCCTACCTCGGCTACAACGTCTCGCTGAAGCGGAACGGTCCGGTGCTGACCTCGGCCTCCATTGCGCTCACGCCGATGTATGCCGCCATGCTTGCCGTCGTGCTGATCGGCGAGCGGCTCGCCTGGTACCACGGCGTTGCGCTGGTGCTGGTGGTTTGCGGGCTGATGCTTATCAACCGCGGCCAGGCCGCGCCGCCAGCCGCCGCGCCCGCCACAGCCGCCGGATCACCGCGTGCGGGAAACTCGTCCGCGACGTAAACACCGCTCGACAGGATGGACAGTTGGCCTAGCCCGCGTCTCCGCCCCCGCCCAGCCCCAGCAGCGTGACGTTGCCGCCGGTGGCGGTGATGTCGGTCGTGCGCACGCGCTCGGTGGCGAAGCGGGCGAGATAGTTCGGCCCGCCCGCCTTGGGCCCGGTGCCCGACAGCCCTTCCCCGCCGAAGGGCTGCACGCCGACCACCGCGCCGATCTGGTTGCGATTCACATACAGGTTCCCGACGCGCGCATGTGCGGCGACGTAGTCGGCCACGGAGTCGATGCGGCTGTGCACGCCCAGCGTCAGCCCGTAGCCCGACGCGTTGATTGCCTCGACCACCTTGTCGAGATGGCCGCCTTCGAAGCGCACCACGTGCAGGATCGGCCCGAACACCTCCTCCTCCAGAACCGAGGCGCTGTCGATCTCGAACACCGCAGGGGTCACGTAGGTGCCGAGCCGGCAGTCGTCGGGCAGCGGAATATCCACGAGCTGGGCGCCATGGCGCTGCATGCGAAGCTTGTGCGCGTCGAGCCGGTCCATCGCATCCTCATCGATCACCGGCCCGATGTCGGTTGCGATATCCAGCGGATCGCCGACGTCGAGTGCCTCAACCGCCCCGACCAGCATGTCGATCATGCGCTTGGCGACGTCGTCCTGAACGAAAAACAGGCGCGCCGCCGAGCAGCGCTGCCCGGCGGAATCGAAAGCGGAGCGCATCACGTCGCGGATCACCTGCTCGGGCAGCGCGCTGGAATCCGCGATCATGGCGTTGATGCCGCCTGTCTCGGCGATGAACGGCACAATCGCCCCGCGCCGGTCGGCGAGCGCGTCCTGGATCGCCCAGGCGGTGGCGTTGGAGCCCGTGAAGGCAACTCCGGCCACGCGCGGATCCTTGACCAGTGCCGCCCCCACCGCGCCCCCTCCCGGCAACAGGCTCAGCACGCTTGGCGGCACGCCCGCCTCATGCAGCAGGCCGGCCGCCAGGAAAGCGGTGATCGGCGTCTGCTCCGCCGGCTTCGCCAGCACCGTGTTGCCGGCCGCCAGGGCGGCGGCGACCTGGCCCGTGAAGATCGCCAGCGGAAAATTCCACGGCGAGATGCACACGAACGGCCCGCGGCCGTGCAGCGCCATGGTGTTGCTTTCGCCCGTCACGCCCTTGAAGGTGACCGGGCCGCTGAACAGCCGGCGCGCTTCGCCCGCATAGTAGCGCAGGAAGTCGACCGCCTCGCGCACGTCCCCCAGCGCGTTCTCCAGCGTCTTGCCGGCTTCGCGCACCATCACCGCCATCAGCCGCGCGCGGTCGCGCTCGAACAGGTCAGCCGCCCTCTCAAGGATTTGTGCCCGCGCCGGGCCGCCGACCCGGTCCCACGCGCTCAGCGCGCCTTGCGCGTTCTTCAGCGCCGCCTCGATCGTCGCTGCGTTCGCGGTGCGCACGGTGCCGAGGCGCTGCCGGCGATCATGCGGGCACAGAACCAGTTCGACCGTCTCCTTGCCGGCCACCGGCGCGGCCGCCGCCATGCCCTCGACCAGAGGTGTCGCCGCCAGCGTGCCCCGCAGGTCCGCCTCGATCTCGGCGAGCAAGCCGGCGCGCACTGACGGCTCATAGAGCGCAATGCCGCGGCTGTTGATGCGCTGCGGCGCGAAAAGCTCCACCGGCCGCGGCAAACGCGGGACCGGCTGCGCGCTTTCCTTCTCGCGCTCCACCACCTCGATCGGGTCGCGCACGATGTCTGCGGGCGGCGCCTTCTCATCCGCGAGGCGGTTGACAAACGAGGTGTTCGCCCCGTTCTCCAGCAGCCGCCGCACGAGGTAGGACACGAGGTCGGCATGCGGGCCGACGGGCGCATAGATGCGACAGGGCACGCCCAGCTTCTCGCGCGCGACCTGCTCATAGATCGCCTCGCCCATGCCATGCAAGCGCTGCATCTCGAAGGCGTCGCTGCCGCCGGCGACGATGGCGGTGGCGATGGTGTGCGCGTTGTGAGTGGCAAACTGCGGATAGAACGCATCGCGATAGGACAGCAGCAGCCGCACGCAGGCCAAATACGATACGTCCGTGTGGATCTTACGCGTGAACACGGGATAGTCGTCGAGGCCGCGCTCCTGCGCCCACTTGATCTCGCTGTCCCAATAGGCGCCCTTCACCAGCCGCACCGGAATGCGCTTGCGCTCGCGCTCCGCCACCCGCCGCAGCCAACGCAGCACAGGAATGGCGCGCTTGCCGTAGGCCTGCACGGCAATGCCGAGCCCGGGCCAGCCGGCCAGATCCGGATGCGCGAAAGCGGCCTCGAACAGGCCGAGGGTCAGGTCGAGGCGGTCCTGCTCCTCGGCATCGACCGTCAGCGTGAGGTTGTGGCGGCGGGCCGCCAGCGCCAGTTCGACGAGGCGGGGCAGCAGCTCCGCCTGAAGGCGCTCCTCCTTGCCGGGCTCGAAGCGCGGATGAATGGCAGACAGCTTGACCGACACGCTCGGTTGCGCAAACAGCGCCAGCGCATTCTGCGCTGGCGCCGGGGACGCCTTGCCGACGGCCTCGATCGCCTCCAGGTAGCGCGTGAAGTAGCGCGTTGCATCCGCCGCCGTCTTGGCCCGCTCCCCCAGCATGTCGTAGGAGAAGCGCGCACCTTTCGCTTCCAGCGGGGCGGCGCGCGCCAGTGCCTCCTTGATGGTGCGGCCGAGCACGAAATTGTCGCCCAGCACCTTCATCGCCTGCCGCAGAGCCTGGCGAATGAACGGCTCGCCGGAGCGTGCGACGAGGCGCTTCAGCACGCTGGCGGGTCCCGAGCCCTTGGCGGCGCCCAGCTTCACCACGTGCCCAGTCAGCATCAACCCGAAGGTGGAGGCGTTGACGAACAGGCTGTCGGAGGCGCCCAGGTGCTTCTCCCAGCGCCCGCCGCTGATCTTGTCGGCGATCAGCGCGTCGGCGGTGTCCTTGTCGGGGATGCGCAGCAGGGCCTCGGCGAGGCACATGATGATCACGCCCTCTTCGGAGGAAAGCTCGTACTCGTGCATGAAGGCGTCGATGCCGCCGAACTGCTCGCGCCCGGTTCGCGCGCCACGCACCAGACGGGCGGCCAGGTCAGCGATGCGACGGCGCTCCTCCGCGGTGTAGATGGCCCGCTCCGCCAGCCCACCCGTTACGCGGGCTTCGTCCATCAAGTGGAAGGCGGCGATCTCCTCGCGCGACAACTCGGGACGCGTCGGCTGCGGCGTCTCACCGGCGGGCCGGGCTTGCCAGGCTGGGCGCATCTTCTGGTTCTCCGCGATTCGGGGCCTCGGGCGGCGAATCTCTGCTAGCGATCCTAGCAGAACCCCGCACGGCCCCTGACAACGCGGGCCGCGCCAATCCGTGCACAATCACGGGCTGGCTGGAGCGCAGGCACGCGCTTCCTATATAAAGTGCCGCAGCATCACGCCTGGAAGAGGACGATGGGCTCCGCCATTCCTGTGATCCGCACGCTGGCTGCGCTGCGCGCGCAGGTCCGCCGCTGGCGCGAAGCCGGCGAGACGGTGGCCCTGGTGCCCACTATGGGCGCCCTTCACGAGGGCCACCTCGACCTCGTCAGGCTGGCGCGGGCGCGCTGCAGGCGGGTGGCGGTGTCGATTTTTGTCAATCCCGCCCAGTTCGGCCCGCGCGAAGACCTCAGCCGTTACCCGCGCGACGAAGCCGGCGACCTCGCCAAGCTGCAACAGGTCGGATGCGATGGGGTGTGGGCGCCCGATGCCGCAGCCATGTATCCACCGGGCTTCGCCACGCGGGTGGTGCCCTCGGGCGCCGCGGAAGGGTTGGAAAGCGATTTCCGCCCCCACTTCTTCGGCGGCGTGGCAACCGTGTGCTGCAAGTTGTTCACCCAGGTGCTGCCGGACGTGGCCGTGTTCGGCGAGAAGGACTACCAGCAGCTCCTGGTTGTGCGGCAGATGGTGCGCGATCTCGATCTCCAGCTCGAGATCGTCGCGGCACCGACCCGTCGCGAGGCGGACGGCCTCGCCATGAGCTCGCGCAACGCCTACCTGTCGCCGCAGGAACGCGCCGTCGCGCCGACACTGTATCAGGTGCTGCAGACGGTGGCCCGGTCGGGCGGCCGCGATGCCAAGATCATCGCCGAAGGCAAGAAGACGCTGGAGGCGGCCGGCTTTCGCGTCGACTACCTCGATGTGCGCGACGCCGAAACGCTCAAACCCGCGGATGCAAATTCGGCGCGGCCACTGCGCGCACTCGCCGCCGCCTGGCTCGGCAAGACCCGGCTGATCGACAACGTCGCCGTCTAGAGCCGCACCTACAGGGCCGACGGCACCTCGATGTTGTAGGGAAAGGACGGCGGTATCACGAGCTCGTAGGCCATGCGCACGGCCACCAGCAACACCAGCGCCGCCAGCAGCGCCCGCAACTGCTCGGCCTTCATGCGCTCGCCGAAGCCGACGCCGAGCTGCGCCCCGATCACGCCGCCCGCGATCAGCGGCACTGACAGCAG
>DASZQG010000123.1:0-51883 GCA_035550075.1 Hyphomicrobiaceae bacterium
GCCAGAAAGGGCGGCATGCGCAGAGTGCCGTTCTCCTCCAGGAACCGCGCGACAGCCTGCGGCCGCGCTCCGCGCAGCCGCGCCAGAGTAACGTGCGGGCGGTACTCCCGGCCCTCGGGCTCGAGGCCCGCGGCTCGGGCCGCACGGTCGTGGGCCCGATAGAGGGCCTGGTGCGGCTCCTCCTCGTGCACGCCGGCCCATAGCGCCCGGACGTCGCGACCGCCGAAGGCGCCCACTCCGGCAATGTTGACGGTAAACGGTTCGGCGCGGACTTCCGCAAGCGCGTCCGCCAGTTCATCGGCCGTGCGTCCGTCGATATCGCCGAAGAAGCGAACCGTGATGTGCATGTTCTCCGATTCGATCCAGCGGGCACCCGGCAGCGGAGACCGGATGAGACCGAGCCTGGTCGTGATCTGCGCCGGGATCTCGAGAGCGCTGAAAAGCCTCGGCATCAACCTTCAGCCCTTCGAGTGCGCGAGCCGGTGCGCTTCGGCGCGCGCCAGCAGGGTTTCCACGGAGGGCAGAATGCGCGTCACGATTTCGGCGACACCGCGGGCGTTGGGGTGCATCCCGTCACTCAGATTGAATTTGTCATTGAGGGCGACGCCGTCGAGGAAAAACGGATAGAGGATGACGCCATGTTTCCTGGCAAGATCCGGATAGATGGCATCGAACGCGCGCGCGTACGTGTCCCCCAGATTGCGCGGCGCCATCATGCCCGCCAGCAGAACCTCACAGCCGCCTTTTTTTAGCTCCGTAATGATCTTGTCCAGGTTGGCTTTGGCGAGCGCAGGATCAAGTCCGCGCAGCGCGTCGTTGGCACCGAGCTCCAGAATAACGGCGTCGGTGTGTGCCGGGACCGCCCAATTGAGCCTTTCCAGCCCGGCTGCCGTGGTATCGCCCGAAACACCGGCATTGATGACATCGACGGCATGGCCTCGCGCCTTCAACGCGCGAGCGAGTTGTGCCGGGAAAGCGTCCGAGGCCTTGAGCTGAAACCCCGCAACCAGGCTGTCGCCCAGCACCACAAGGCGCAAGGGCGTGGCTTTCTCCTGCGCCAAGGCGCCGGTTGCCGCAACAGCGAGCAACCAATTGCAGAGGAGTACGCGAAACACCATGTTTGCCAGGGCCGCGCGGGATGGCAGCATCGACATGCGTTCTCCTTGGATCCAGACGTCAGCCGTAACGACCGTGACTTAGAAACTTGCAGAGCCCGGGGCAAGTCCGGGGCGGGAGCCAATCGCAATCGTGGCACAACCTGTCATTTCGCTGGACGGCGTATCCCTGACGCTCACGAGCCGCGCGGGCCCGGTGGAGGTGCTCCGGCATGTCGATCTCCATGTGATGCCGGGTGAATCGGTGGCTATTGTCGGGCCCAGCGGATCGGGCAAGACGTCGCTGCTCATGGTCGTGGCAGGACTGGAGAAAGCTTCTTCCGGCGGCGTGCGCGTTGCCGGCCACGATTTCATGGCGCTCGGCGAGGATGCGCTGGCGCTGGTGCGCGGACCTAACATAGGCATCGTCTTTCAGTCGTTCCACCTGGTGCCGACCATGACGGCACTGGAGAATGTAGCGCTGCCGCTGGAGTTCGCCGGCCGGCCGGAGGCCTTCGATGCGGCGCGGGCACTTCTGGGCGAGGTCGGCCTGTCGCAGCGCGCCGAGCATTTTCCCGCCCAGCTTTCCGGAGGCGAGCAGCAGCGCGTCGCCATCGCCCGGGCGCTCAGTGTGCGTCCCCAGATCATCCTCGCCGACGAGCCGACCGGCAATCTCGACGGCACCACCGGCAAGCAGGTGATCGATCTGCTGTTCGACCTGCAGCGCCGGCGGCAGGCAACCATGCTGCTGGTCACGCACGATTCCGATCTGGCGCGGAGATGCGATCGGATGGTGCGCATGACCAACGGTCAGGTGGCCGTCGAGACGCTGGCTTGCGCATGAGCGTCACTGCACTCGAGCAGGCGCCGCGGGCGCTTTTGAGTGGCTGGCCGCTGGCGCTGAGGCTTGTGCTGCGCGAGCAGCGCAACGGGCTGCGCGGCTTTTACGTCTTCATTGCCTGTGTCGCGCTCGGCGTGGCCGTGATCACCGGCGTCGGCTCGCTGGCCGACGCGTTGCGCGCCGGCTTCGAACGGCAAGGCGAGGCAATGCTGGGCGGCGATGTGGTGCTGTCACGCCCGCACAAGCCGCTTGACGCGGCGGAGCGCGCCTGGCTGGCGCACCGTGGCACGGTGAGCGAAAGCGCCAATATGCGCGCAATGGCCCGCCGCGTGGACGGCTCCGACCAGGCGCTGGTTGAGGTGAAAGGCGTGGACGGGGCCTATCCGCTGGCGGGCGAAGTGAGGCTGGCGGGCGGGGCCGCACTGCAGGAGGTTCTTCGAGACGGTGCCGCAGCGGCCGTGGATCCGATTTTGCTGGCGCGGCTGGGCCTGAAAATCGGCGACCAGCTTTCAATCGGCACCTTGCAGCTGACTGTACGCGACACCATCGAGACCGAGTCGGACAGGCTTAGCGCGAGGCTCACCGTCGGCCCGCGGGTTCTGATGTCCCTCGATACGCTTCGGCGCACGGGTTTGATCGAGCCGGGCAGCCTGGTGGGCTGGCGCTACGCGCTCAAGCTTTCCGGCGATGCCGGGAAGACCGGTGCCGGCCTGCGCAAGTTTCGCGATGACGTAAAGGCGGCCCTGCCCGAAGCCGGCTTCACAATACGCGACCGGCGCGATCCCTCCCCTCGCGTATCGCAAACATTGGAGCGGCTTCGCCAATTTCTCACGCTTGTCGGCCTTACGGCGCTGCTTGTCGGCGGCGTGGGCGTTGCCAACGCCGTCGCGACGTATATCGATCGGCGCCGCAAGGTGATTGCAGCCTTCAAAAGCCTGGGCGCGACGAGCCGCGTTGTGTTCGGGCTGCACCTGCTGCAGGTGCTTCTCATGGCCGGTATCGGCGTCGCGCTCGGCATCGCGCTGGGATCGCTCATCCCGTTCGGCCTCGTGGCTTGGTTCGGCGACATGCTTCCGATCCGGGCGGATCTTGGCTTGGGTGCGGACAGTGTTTTGGTGGCGTCGTCCTATGGGGTGCTGGTGGCGTTGTTGTTCGCGCTCTGGCCGTTGGGGCGGGCCGAGCAGGTTCGCCCCGCCGTGTTGTTCCGCGACGAGGTAGCGCCGGAACGCGTGCTGCCCCGCCCGCGGATCATCGCGCTGACCCTCTCGGCGGCAGTCCTGGTTGCGGTGCTGGCTATCCTGAGCGCCGACGCGCGGCTGCTGGCCTTCTACTATTGCCTCGCGGTTGTCGGAATTTTCGCGGTCTTCCTGCTGCTCGGATCGCTGGTGAGCTGGGTGGCTCGGCGGATACCCCGGCCGCGCCAGCCTGAGCTGGCACTGGCTGTCGGCAACCTGGGCGCACCCGGCGGACTGACGCGCTCCATCGTGCTTTCGCTGGGAGCTGGCCTGTCGCTGCTTGTGGCCGTCATGCTCGTCAACAGCTCGATCGTTGCCGAGCTGACCGAGCGGCTACCCGCAGAAAGCCCGAGTTATTTCGTGCTGGATATCAAGCGGCCGGAAATCGCGGCGTTCGAAAGCCTTGTGCGGCGTGAATTCCCCGGAGCCCAGGTTCGGTCGGCGCCGATGCTGCGTGGCCGCATCGTCAAGGTCGGGCAGCGCCCCGCCGAGCAGGTGAAGGCGCCACCGGAAGCACAGTGGGTGCTCAATGGCGATCGCGGGCTGACCTATTCCGAGGGCGTGCCGGAGGGTTCGCGTGTCGTGGCCGGGTCCTGGTGGCCGGCGCACTATTCGGGGGAGCCTCTGGTGTCGTTCGAGGCGGACATCGCCAAAGGCCTGGGCCTCAAGATCGGAGACAGCGTTACCGTCAATGTGCTGGGGCGCAACGTCACGGCCCGCATCGCGAATCTGCGCGAGGTGAAATGGGAGTCGCTTTCGCTCAATTTTGTCCTGGTGTTTTCTCCCAACACCCTTGCCGGTGCGCCGCATAATCTGCTCGCGACCGTCACCCTTCCCAAGGATGCGCCACTCGCCGCCGAGGCAATTCTCGCGCAGAGGATGGGACGGGAGTTTCCGGCCACGACGGCGGTGCGCGTCAAGGACGCCATCGAAGCGTTCGATGCCATTTTCCAGCGCATCATGGTCGCCGTGCGCGCGGCCAGCGGCATCACCCTGCTTGCCGGCGCGTTCGTGCTGGCGGGCGCGCTGGCCACGGCGCAGCGCCGGCGCATCCAGCAGGCGGTCATCCTGAAAACGCTCGGCGCGACGCGCCGGCGGATCCTGGCCTCCCATCTTGCCGAGTACGCGATCCTTGCAGTGTTAACGTCGTTCATCGCGCTCGGGATCGGAGCGGTCGCGGCCTGGATCACCGTGGTCCACATCATGCACCTGGACTTCGTGTTTTCCGGCGCCGCGGCCGCCGAGGCCATCGGGCTGGCCGTCGCGTTGGTGGGCCTGTTCGGCGGCTTTGGCACCTGGAGGGTTCTGAGGGCGCCCGCCGTGCCATATCTGCGTGCGGAATGATGCCACTTGCCAAGCTGGTGCTAAGTTCCCACCTTGTTAATAGGCAGTTGCGGCGTGTGGTCCTTGCAACAACAAGGGCCTGACACCATAATTACCGCAAGCGGACCCGCGTGGTTCGCCTAAAGTCGAAGGGAAGGATGCTATGGCACAGATCGACAACAGGTATGCGCAGGCCGGTTCGGGCGCGCAAACCGGCGTCGTAGTGGATGAAGGCCTGCGCGCATACATGCTGCGCGTCTACAACTACATGACGGGCGGCGTCGCCCTTACCGGGCTCGTAGCCTACCTCGTTTTCAACTACGCCGTGACCACCGATCCCGCGCTCGCGGTCACCGGCGGCCGCGTCATCGCCCTGCACAGGGGTCTCTATCTCACCCCCTTCGGACAGGCGATTTTCACCGGCCCGCTGATGTGGGTCTTGATGCTCGCGCCGCTCGGCTTTGTGTTCTTCCTGTCCTGGCGGATCTACAAGATGAGCGTCGGGGCCGCGCAGCTCACCTTCTGGCTGTTCGCAGCCGTGATGGGCGCGTCGCTGTCGACGATCTTCCTGCGCTACACCGCGCAGTCCATCACCCAGGTGTTCTTCGTGACGGCGGCGGCGTTCGGCGCCCTCAGCCTCTACGGCTATACCACGCGCAAGGACCTCTCCGGCTGGGGCTCCTTCCTGTTCATGGGCCTGATCGGGATCATCCTCGCCGCGCTGGTCAACCTGTTCCTGCAGTCGAGCGCGCTGCAGTTCGCGATCTCGGCCATTGGCGTGCTGGTGTTTGCGGGCCTCACCGCCTACGACACCCAGCAGATCAAGGACAACTACTACGCGGTGATGTCGGACATGACGGCAACCTCCAAGGCGGCCGTGATGGGAGCCTTGAACCTCTATCTCGACTTCATCAACATGTTCATTTCGCTGCTCCAGCTGTTCGGCAATCGCGAGTGAACGGCTGAACGACGCTAGGAAATGAAGGGCCCCGCCTTCGGCGGGGCCCTTTGCATATGGCAGGCCGGCTCGGCAAAATGCCAACCCCGTTCCTGAGCAGAGACGCCCATGACCAAGCCAACTTTGCGCCCCGCCGCCGTCACCGATATTCCGGCAATCAGTGCCATCTACCGCGAGGCAGTGCTGCACGGCACGGCCAGCTTCGAACTCGACCCGCCAACCGAACAGGAAATGCTGCAGCGCTACCGGACCATCGTCGATGCCGGCTATCCTTATTTTGTCGGGGAGCTCGATGGCGCGGTTGTCGGGTATGCCTATGCGGGGGCGTACCGAACCCGCCCCGCCTATCGGTTCACGGTTGAGAATTCCGTCTACATCGCGCCCGAGGCGCAGGGCAAAGGCGTGGGCCGGGCGTTGCTGCAGGCGCTGATCGAAGCCTGCACCGCGCGGCATTACCGGCTGATGATCGCCGTCATTGGCGACTCCGGCCACCAGGCCTCGATCGGCCTGCACCGGCGGCTCGGCTTCCGCTTTTGCGGCACGCTGCACTCGGTTGGCTACAAGTTCGGCCGCTGGCTGGACAGCGTCATCATGGAGCTGCCGCTCGCCGAAGGCGACACGACCCCGCCGCGCGAGGAACCGCCTTCGTCAGCCCGCCGCTAGTCTGAGGCCAGGGTCGAGGACGCTCAGCACCCGCTTGAGATCGTGGCCGCGCTTGAGGATCAGCCCCGTCGCGGCGATCACGCTGTAGGCCCCCTGGCGGCGTGCCAGCTTGGGCGACTTCTCGATGCGGTAGAGGGGGACTTCGCTGGAGCGGCGGAAAACCGAGAACACCGCCCTGTCGCGTTCGAAATCGATCGCGTAGTCGCGCCACTCGCCGGCCGCGACCTTGCGGCCGTAAACGGAGAGAATTTCGTTGAGCTCGTGGCGGTCGAAGGTGGCGGCGCGGGGGGCGGGGGGCGTTCGGAAGGCGGTAACGACAGAGCCCGCGCCGCCGCGCGGGCTCACCGGTATTGGGTCGGCATCGCTCAAGGGCGCCTCCTGTGGATCAGGCCCCATGATCTCACGTCCCTGGGCAAATTCAAGAGACGTTGGCGCGGCCGGTGGCGTCGGGCAGGGGCCTCGGCGCCTGTCTCAGGCCGCCCCGAGACCGCCCCGGCCAGGCTCCCTCGCTGTGCGCAAAGAATCGGCACCCGCGCCGTCCGTCAGCCTCAAAATCAGTGCCGATGCGCTTCATCCTGCGCGGGCGCGAACCCGACGCTCCAGGGCGTCCAGGATCTGCACCGCGAGATCGACGCCGCTGACCAGGGCATATTCCCTTATCAAGGTTGGAGAGGTGACGTTCACTTCGTTGAGGTGCCCGAAAATGAGGTCGAGGCCCGCGAATATGATGCCCTCTGCGTTCAGCAGCTTGATGACCTCCTTGCAGATCTGCTCTTCGTGCTCCGTCAGCTTGTCGAGCTGCGGTGAGCCGCCGACGTGAATATTGGCGCGGAAATCGCCGGCTGCCGGGACGCGGCGCAAAACGCCGGCGATCCGGCCCTCCAGCACCAGCACGCGCTTGTCGCCCTGCATGATCTCCGGGATGTATTTCTGTACGATGATCGGCTCCTTGCCCGACTGCGCAAGGACGAACTCCACCGAGCTGGTGAAGTCGAGGCTCTTTGGCGAGGACTTGATGACGCTGGTGCCGCCGCCCAGAAACACCGGCTTCACCACCACCTCCTCGAAAGGGGCACTGAACCGCCGGATGTCCTCCATCCGCCGGCCGATGTAGGTGTCGGGCATGAATCGATGCAGCTCGAGCGCGCGCAGCTTCTCGGAGAAATTGCGTATCGCACGCGGCGGATTGAACATCACGACGCGCGGCTCCAGCAGCTCCAGCAGGAACGTGTTGGCGACGTAGGCCATGTCGAACGGCGGATCCTGGCGTATGAGCACGATATCCTGCTCAGCGAGGGCGATCGCGCCTTCGTGCGTGACGGTGAAGTGGGCGCCTTTGCGATCCTCCAGTCGCACGCCGCGCGCGTGCGCCAGCAACTCGCCGTTGCGAAAGGCAACATCCTCGGGCTGGAACACGCTGATGGCATGCCCGCGCTTTTGCGCCTCGAGCATGAGCGCGAACGTGGTGTCCCCTACAATGTTGATACCCTCGATGGGGTCCATCTGCACGCCCACGCGGATCACAGAAGTTCCTCCTGCTCAGTTTGGAAAAGCTGAAGCCTTGGACCTGATCGCCGATCCGGTTTTGACCGGTCCGGCCTCGGCCATCGGCTCACGCCTCCGGCCAGCGTTTCTCGAATGCCCAAACGTCTTCAAAGCCGATCATGCGACAGAACTTGTCGAAGGAATAGAGATCTCCGGCGACTGTATCGCTTGACCCCGTCTCCTTGAGCACGCCGTAGACGTGTTCCATCGCCTTGGACGCGGCGAGAAGACCCGTCACCGGAAAGATAGCGATCCTGTAGCCGAGCTCCTCGAGCCGCTTCCTGGGCAAAATCGGTGTCCGGCCGCCGTCGGCAAGGTTGGCCAGCAACGGCACATCGAAGTGAGTGCCGATGCGCGCCATCTCCTCCTCGCTCTCCGGGCTCTCGATGAACAGCACATCGGCGCCCGCTCGCGCATACGCCTCGCCCCGGCGCAGCGCCTCATCGAGACCGTGTTGGGTGCGGGCGTCGGTGCGGGCAATGATCAGGAAATCGGGAGAGGAGCGGCTTGCGACTGCCACCTCGATCTTGCGCACCATCTGCTCGATGGGTACCACCCGGCGGCCCAGCGTGTGCCCGCACTTCTTTGGAAACACCTGGTCCTCAAGCTGGATCGCTGCGGCGCCGGCCGCCTCGTAGCCACGCACGGTGCGCTCGACATTGAGCAGGCCGCCAAAGCCCGTGTCCGCGTCGCAAATCACCGGCGTCTTTGTGCCGCCGCAGATCTGGGCCACGCGACTGACCATTTCCCCATAGCCAATCAGGCCGGCATCCGGCAGCCCGAGGTGGGAGGCGGTGACCCCGAACCCGGTCATGTAGAGCGCCTTGAAGCCCATCCGGTCGGCGATCTTCGCGGAAATCATGTCGAAGACGCCGGGGGCTGTGAGCAGCCCTTTCTCTCCGAGCGCCTGTCTGAGCCCTTTTCCAGGAAGCATGGTTTATCCTCGCGCTGCCATTGTCAGGACGGCAGATTTCCAGGATCGTACCGCTCCCTGCGCGTCCGTGGGCAGGCCTTGCACGAAAGATGGGATTTGAAAAGTTCGCAGATTTGAACGATGCTTCGCGTAATAGCGCCCCCCTCCCGGGCGGTGGGGCGTGCAACAACCTTTTAAACAAGGGAGGAAACCCGACATGAGTTTGTCGCGTTGGAAATTGGCATTCCTGGCGATTGCAGGACTTTTGCTAGGGCCCGCCCTGAGCCTGAGCGCTCAGGCCGAAACGCCCAAAAAGGGCGGAATCCTTAAATTCGTCGTTCCTGACGAGCCGCCCAGCTTCGACGGCCACCGGGAAACGACCTTCGCGCTCATCCATCCGATCGCGCCGTTCTACAGTGTGCTGATCCGCGTCAATCCGGACGACCCGAGCGCCCCCGATTTCGTGTGCGACCTCTGCACCGAAATGCCGAAGCCGACCGACGGCGGCAAGACCTTCACGTTCAAGATCCGCAAGGGAGTGAAGTTCCACGACGGTTCGCCGCTGACGGCGAAGGATGTGAATGCGTCGTTCCAGCGCATTATTTTCCCGCCGGAGGGCGTGCAGAGCGCCCGCAAGGCGCAGTTCACCATGGTCGAAAGCGTCTCCGCGCCCGATGACGAGACCGTGGTGTTCAAACTCAAGTATCCCTCTGGCGCGTTTTTGCCAGCGCTCGCGTCACCCTATCACTTCATCTACTCCAAGGCGGTCCTCGATAAGGATCAGCATTGGTACGAGAAGAACGTGATGGGTTCGGGTCCGTTCATCTTCGACGGGCGCGAGGCGGGTGCCGTCATCCGCGGCAAGCGCAATCCGAACTACTACCATGCGGGCCAGCCCTACCTCGACGGGTTCGAGGCGATCTTTGCCAAGAAGGAATCGCTGCGCGTGCAAGCCATCCGCGGCGACCAGGCGGCGATCGAGTTCCGGGGCTTCCCGCCCAAGAGCCGCGATGATCTGGTGGCGGCCCTCGGCAAGGACATCACCGTCCAGGAAAGCAACTGGAACTGCGTGCTGATCGTCACGCCGAACAGCCGTAAGAAGCCGTTCGACGACGTTCGGGTGCGCAAGGCGCTGACGCTGGCCGTCGATCGCTGGGCCGGTTCGCGTGACCTGTCCAAGATCGCCATCGTGAAGGCGGTGGGCGGCATCGTGTTCCCGGGCCATCCTCTGGCGGCGACCGACAAGGAGCTGGAGCAGCTCGCCGGCTATTCTCACGACATCGCTGCCTCGCGTGAGAAGGCCAAGCAACTGCTCAAGGAAGCAGGTGTTCCCGACCTGAAGTTCACCCTGTCGAACCGCGCCGTCGACCAGCCCTACACGATTGTCGGGACCTGGTTGATCGACCAGTGGCGGCAGGTGGGCATCACGGCCACCCAGAAGATGGAGCCGACCGGCCCGTTCTACGCCACGCTGGAGCATGGCGCGTTCGACGCGGCTCTTGAGTTCAACTGTCAGTCCGTGGTCAACCCGCTGGCCGACACCGCGAAGTTCCTTCCCAACGCGGGCGACCAGTACGGCGGCTTCAAGGACGACGAGTCGATCAAGCTGTTCGATGCAATGAACAGAACCGCGGATGTGGCCGAGCAGCGTCGGCTCATGCGCGCCTACGAAAAGCGCACGCTCGATGAAGAGGTGCACAACTTCATCACGCTGTGGTGGTATCGCATCATCCCGCACCGTTCCTACGTGAAGGGCTGGAAGATTTCGCCGAGCCACTATCTGAACCAGGATCTCGCCAACGTCTGGCTCGACAAATAGGCGAGCCCTGACATCGCGCTGAACCGGCCTGGCCGGCCTGCAACGCAGGCCGGCCAGAACCCATATCGAGCCCTCATGCGGCTATGGCTTTCTATATCGCAAAGCGCCTGTTGCTGATGATCCCGACGCTGTTCGGCGCGGCGGTGCTGGTGTTTGTCCTGATGCATCTCATCCCGGGCGACATCTGCATGCTGCGGCTCGCCGGCGGCGGGAGCAGCCTCGACCCGAAAGTGCTGCAGGCCTGTCGCACCGAGCTGGGTCTCGATCAGCCGATGATCTCCCAGTTCATGGTGTTCCTGAAGGGGCTCGTGACTTTCGATCTCGGCACATCGATGTGGACCGGGCGGCCGGTGATTGAGGAGGTGGTTCTGCGCTTCCAGCTTTCGCTGCAGGTCGCGATCATGGCGACCCTCACCGCCATCGCCATCGCCATCCCGCTCGGCACCATCTCAGCGGTGAAGCACAACACCTGGATCGATTATATCGTGCGCGGCTTTTCGATCGCCGGCGTGGCGATGCCGTCGTTCTGGCTCGGCATCCTGATTATCCTGGGCATCCTGATCACCTCCAAGGCGTGGTTCGGATCGCCCTGGATGCCGCCGATCAAATACGTGCCGATCTGGGTCGACCCGATCTACAATTTGAGCATGCTGATCTGGCCGGCGCTGGCGACGGGCTACCGCTACTCGGCGGTGGCGACGCGCATGACGCGTTCAGCGATGCTGGAGGTGCTGCGCGAGGACTATGTGCGGACCGCTCGCGCCAAGGGCCTGTTCCGCAAGCTGATCGTGCGCCGCCATGCGTTGCGCAATGCGTTGCTCCCGGTCATCACCGTGATTGGCATCGAGTTTGCCTTCCTGATTGGCGGTCTTGTTGTCACTGAACAGGTGTTCAATCTCAATGGGCTCGGTAAGCTGTTCGTGGAGTCCGTGTCCAACAACGATTACACCATGACGCAGGCGCTCGTGATGCTGGTGGTGGCGATCTTTGCCTTCACCAACTTGGCAGTCGACGTCATCTACGCGTGGCTCGACCCGCGCATTCGCGTCAACCGGTAGGGAATTGCTCTTTGGCCACCATCTCCCAGCCTGCCAAAGTTGTCGATGTCGGTCCTCGGCGTCCTTCGCTGCTCGCCATGATATGGCAGTTCATTATCCGCAATCCGTTGGGGGCCGCCGGTGCGCTGATTGTCGTAGTCATGATCGCCATGGCGATATTCGCCGAGGAGGTGACGCGCTACGACCCCCTCGCCAATAACTTCGGCGATATGCTGTCGCCGCCCAGCGTCGACTACTGGCTCGGCACCGATCAGTATGGGCGCGATCAGTTCACCCGCATCGTATTCGGAGCGCGCACCGCATTGCTGGTCGGCTTCGCCTCGGCCTTCATCGGGGCCACGTTGGGGCTGGTTCTCGGTGTCGCCAGCGCCTACTTCGGCGGCTGGTTCGATCTGATCTTCCAGCGCGTCATGGATGTGCTGATGGCGTTCCCCCTGATCATCCTGGCGCTTGCCGTCGTCTCGATCTTCGGGACGGGGACGCTCAACGTGATCTTCGCCATCACAATTCCTTTTATTCCCAGATGCGCGCGCGTGGTCCGTTCCAGTGCGCTTGCCGTGCGAGAGATGCCCTACATCGATGCCGCGCGGGCCTGCGGCTTCAGTCACGGCCGTATCGTCCTGCGCCACATGGTGCCGAACGTGATGGCGCCCTACCTGATCATCATGACCGCCGCTGTCGGTCAGGCGATCCTGATCGAGGCGTCACTGTCCTATTTGGGTCTCGGCGTGCAGGAGCCGACCCCCGCCTGGGGCCTGATGCTGCGGGGCGGGGCGGAGGACTATGCAGAGAGCGCGCCGTGGGTCGCGATTTTCCCGGGCATTGCCATTTCCCTCGCCGTGTTCGGCTTCAACCTGTTCGGCGATTCGCTGCGGGACTGGCTCGATCCGAAGATGAAGGTTTGACGCGCCCGCCTCAGGCCTGCTTGTGCTTCAGGTAATGCCGGCGCGCCTTGGCACGGTTGCCGCACGAGGCCATATCGCACCATCGGCGTGTCCCATTCCTGCTGACGTCGAGGAAAAGCCACAGGCAGGCGTCGTTCGCGCATCGCCGCACCCGTTGCCGGCCGGCGGTGACCAGCAGGTCCGCGGCCGACCACAGCACCGGCGCCAGCAGCGCCGGGACCGTCGGTGAGGGCATCGCCACTTCCCAGCCGAAGGAGCGATTGGCACAGACCAGATGGCTGCGCGCCGGCGCCTGAGCCAAGGCCTCCTGCACGAGGTGAAAATCTTCGACGGGCACAGCATGCCCGGCCGCCACTGCGCTGAATGCACGGTAGAGCGCCTCTCGCAAGCCAATCGCCTGCGCAAACTGCTTCGCGGCCGCGGCCGGCCTTTCGCGGGCCCAGCGCTTGGCGTCCGTGGCCGTCTCGCGGTCGACCGCGCCGCGCTGGCGCAGCCACGTGACCAGACCGGCAAAGTCCTGCAGGGACTCCGCCGGCGTCTCGCGCCCGCGCCACGCCAGCGTATTGGCGTAGTCGAGGCATAGACCCGCCGGCAGCTCCGCAATCAGCATGCGTCGCCCAGATGCCGTTTTGCATTCATTCGCTGAATCCGGATTATCTAACCGCCACGCCGGTTGACAGGCGCTGCGCCACGATCTACCTATATAACCTGCAAGATAGTTAGGCAACTTGAGATCTTAAAGGGCTACCGGCGTCTGCCGAGCCTTCGATGGAGCAGCCCAGCCATGTGCCGCACTGGTGGCGCGAAGCCCGAAGTTGATCCACTCGTTGCCGCGCTCGAACGCAAGGCGAGCACAGGTTCCTCGGGCCGTGTCTCCTCGGCGGTCGTATTCGCGGGCGAAGGCTGGCGCGTCCTCGATGTGGTTTGCACCTGCGGACCTCGAGACCCGGTTGTTGAAGAGCGGCATGGGGACGCCTCGATTTCCCTTGTCCTGGCGGGTACGTTCGTTTGCCGCAGCCCTCACGGGCGTTCGCTGCTGTCTGCCGGCTCGCTCTTCCTCGGTAGCGCCGGGCAGGTGTTCGAATGTTCACATCAGCACGGCGAGGGCGACCGCTGTCTGTCGTTTCACTTCGATGCGGACACTTTCGAGCGCCTTGCTCACGATGCTGGCGCACCTCGTGCCTCTTTCGATCATCATGCTCTGCCCCCGTTGCGCGATTTCGCGCGCGTGAGCGCGCGCGCACAGGCGCTGTCGCGGTGGGGCGGCAAAGACGAAGCGGAGGAGGTCGCATTCGAGTTCGCTGGAACGGTTCTCCGCGCCCTCAGAGGTTTGCCGGTACAAGCCTCGTCCTCGCCGTCGCAACAGGGACGCATTGCGCGCCTGCTGCGCCAGCTTGAGACGGCCGAGGACAAGCCGCGCACGCTGGCCGAGCTTGCCGAGGCATCGGGCTTGAGCCGCTACCATTTTCTGAGAACCTTCAGAGACGTAACTGGGGTGACGCCGCATCAGTGGCTGCTGCGCACACGCCTGCGTGACGCGGCGGAGCGGCTGGCATCCGGCAGGGGCCGGATTACCGACATTGCCTTCGAATCGGGTTTTGAAGACCTGTCGAACTTCGTTCGCAGTTTTCGCTCTGAATTCGGCATGTCTCCGCGCGCCTACCGCGCTGCCGCATGACAAAGACCGCACCACAGCTATTCTATGGCGGCAGTGAATGGCGCGCCTCCCGGAGCCGCGCCAATTGTGCGTGTAGTCATTCAGGAGGCGTTGATGGTTTGCCTGCGTCTTGCTGCATGCACCCTGTTTCTGCTTTGCGCTGGTCCCGCCTTTGCCGAGACGATTGAGGTCTACGACGACCATGGCGGCCGCGTGGCCGAGTATGACGCGCGATGGGCCCGGTTGGCAGCGCGCGGCGTCAGCGTGAAAATCGTTGGGCCCTGCCAGTCGGCGTGCACGGTTCTCCTCGGTCACATCCCGCGCAACCGAATTTGCGTCACGCCGCAGGCGTCATTCGGCTTCCACCTCGCCAAGTTGCCGGCGGCCACCGCGACGCTTCGCCGGGCCTACGCGCCGGATATTCGCGCCTGGATCGCCCGCCATGGCGGCCTTACCGAGAACTTCATCTGGATGCGGGCGCCGGATACCTATCGCTACTTCAAGAAGTGCTGACAATCGGCGCCGAGTTTCTCTCTCATACAGCAATATTCGCCAAGTCTGAGAGAGCCTGAGCGGGCACAGTGGTCCGATGCAATAAGCAGGAGACCACCATGCTCAACCACGTTTCTATCGGCGTTCGCGACGCGGCCAAGGCCAAGCGCTTCTATGATGCCGCGCTGAAACCGCTCGGCTATAGCTGTCTGCACGAGTCAGCAGGAAGCCTGGGCTATGGCCGCGACTCTGTTGTGTTCTGGATCAGCGCAACGGAGCATCCGGTTCCGCCGGATAACAAGTCGGGGCTCCACTTCTGTTTCGATGCCCCGACACGCAAAAGCGTTGACGCTTTCCATGCCGCCGCGGTGCGCGCGGGAGGCCGCGACAACGGCAAGCCTGGCCTGCGCGCGGACTATGGCCCCAGCTACTACGCCGCGTTTGTCGTCGATCCCGATGGCTACCGGCTGGAAGCCTATTGCGGCGCCCAATCCTAGGCTCAGCGGATCGGAGGATTTTGCAATGGCTTCCATACGGAAGGAAGTTGTCGTCCGTACCCCGCCAGGAAAGGTGTGGGATGCCGTGCGCGATATAGGTGCCCTGCATACGCGGCTCGTGCCGGGGTTCGTGGCCGATACGAAGCTGGAGGATGGCGCGCGGGTCGTCACCTTCGGCAACGGAATTGTCGCGCGCGAGCGCATCGTGACCGTGGATGACGAGGCGCGCCGGCTTGTCTGGTCGGTGGTTGGCGGTCGGCCGGAACATCATAATGGTGCGCTGCAGGTGTTCGCCGCCGAGGGCGGCGGCAGTCGGCTGGTCTGGATTGCAGACGTGCTGCCCGATAGTCTGGCCGGGACCATTGACGGCATGATGAGCCACGGAATGAGCGTCATGCAGAAGACGCTCGACGGAGCGGAAGGGGACAATTGATGGCTCGCAGCATCGTGGCTCATTCAACCCCCAGAGACAGGGCCGCGCCACCGTTGTGGCGCGGCTACCGGCTGATCGAGACCGCCATCGGGATCTGCGGGATCGCATGGAGCGAACGCGGGTTGACGCGGCTGCAACTGCCGGAAGCTGATCCGGAGTCGACCGAGAGACGATTGCGCGCCGGCAGTGAGACCAGGGCGAAGCCGCCGCGAGACATCGAACACGTCGTTACGGCGCTTCAACGCTACTGCGCGGGTGAGCGCATCGGGTTCGAATCGGTGCCGCTCGACCTGGAAAGTGTCAGCCCGTTCTACCGGCGGATCTACGACCAGGCGCGACGTATCGCTTGGGGGCACACTCTGACCTATGGGGAACTCGGTCGATTGGCGGGATACCCGGATGCCGCGCGAGCTGTCGGCCAGGCCATGGGCCGCAACCGCATCCCGATCATCGTACCGTGCCACAGGGTGCTCGCGAGCGGCGGCAAGATCGGCGGCTTCTCCGCCTTCGGCGGCCCCCGCACCAAGGAGCGGCTGCTGGCGCTGGAGGGTATCGCATTGGGGCGCGGCGGCGGACCGCTGCTGCCCGGCCTGCTGTCGGCCCGGTGATAATGCGCAGGCGCGCGGAATCCGTGTCTCTGGCGCAAGCCCGCCGCATTGCTCTCGCCGCGCAGGGCTTCGGAGCGCCGCGGTCTTCCCGCGAGGCATCGAAGCGCGAGGTGCGCGCAGTTTTCCAGAAGCTTGGCGTGGTTCAGATCGACTCCGTCAACGTTCTGGCCCGCGCTCACCTGTTGCCAGTGTATTCGCGGCTGGGCCGCTATCGTGTCGAGGACCTGCATACGCTCGCTTACGGCGGTCGCGGACGTGCCTTGTTCGAGTACTGGGGCCACGAGGCATCGCTGCTGCCGGTCGCGCTGCAGCCCCTGCTGCGCTGGCGCATGGCGCGCGCGGCGCGCGGAGAAGGCATCTATAGAGGCCTTGCCGTATTCGGCCGCGAGCGGCGGCGCCTCGTCAGGCGGGTGCTGCGCGAGGTCGCCGAGCGCGGTCCTCTGACGTCCAAAGACCTCTCCCATAAGCACAGGGGCGACGGCGGCTGGTGGGGCTGGTCCGACGGCAAGCGGGCCTTGGAGTGGCTGTTTTGGGCTGGCGAACTGACCACTGCCATGCGGCGCGGCACCTTTGAGCGCGTCTATGATCTGACCGAGCGGGTTCTTCCACAGACGGTTCTTGACGCGCCGACGCCGAAGGAAGCGGACGCGCAGCGCGCCCTCATGCAGATCGCTGCACGCAACCTTGGCCTGGCGACGCGACGGTGCCTGCGCGACTACTTTCGCCTGGATGCTGCGGATGGCAACGCGCGCGTCGCCGAACTCGTGGAAGAGGGAGAGCTGACCCCGGTTCGGGTCGAGGGCTGGGACGCGGAGGCCTACCTGGCCTCGACTGCGCGGTGGCCGCGCCACCTCGACGCACGAGCCCTGTTGGTGCCATTCGACCCGCTGATCTGGCAGCGCGAGCGCGTCGAGGCGTTATTCGGCGCGCGGATCCGCATCGAGCTTTACACGCCCAGCCACAAGCGCACGCACGGGTACTATGTCCTGCCCTTCCTGCTGGGAGACCGGATTGTCGCGCGGGTCGACCTCAAGGCGGATCGGGCAGCTTCTGCGCTACGGGTCCAATCCGCCCACGGCGAACCCGGCACGGAACCTGCCACAATGGTCGAGGCGCTGGCGGCGGAGCTGCGCCTGCTTGCGGATTGGCTGGGGCTGGAGAGGATCAGCGTTGCGGATCGCGGCGATCTCGCCCGGCACCTCGGCGCGACCGTCGGCTAGCTCTTTTTTCCCATTTCAAAGACTTGCCGCGCGCCCGCGACAGGTCTTTTTCCGCCGTTGACAAATTTGGCGACAAGAATGTTGACAATGCTGCGGGGCCCGCTTTTTCATATCGTCAGAACCGATCTATCGCTGACGGTGGAGCGTGTCTGAGAAGGTTGTAGCCCTGCGCGCCAGGCAACGGCCGAAATCCCGTAAACGGCGGGAGCGGTCGGCTTTGCCGGTGCTTGAAGTTCTGCAGATCCTGCGCGAGCGCATCGCGCGCCAGGACGTGCCGCCGGGCGCCAAGCTGCGCGAGCATGACCTCGCCGAGGAATTCGGCGTGCCCCGCACACGTATCCGCGAGGCTTTGAGCCTTCTCGAAAATCGCGGCCTGATCGAGCGCATTCCCAACCGTGGCGCGGTGGTCGCGCGGCTGGATCTCAGCCAGATTTTTCATCTCTACGACGTGCGCGCCGTGTTGGAAGGCCTGTGCGTGCGGCTCGCCACGGAAAATACGCCGCCGGAGACCTGGCAGGAATTTGTCGATTTGTTCGGGGCGCCGATGGAGGCGCACGTCAGGGCTGGCGACTTCGATGCGTTTCTCGCCAACTACGAGCGCTTTCGCCGCCGTTTCATAGAGCGCGCCAGCAATCCCGTGGCAGCGCAGATGCTCGACAGCATCTATGAAAAGACCAACGTCGTTATCCGCCGTACAGTCATCCTGCCGGGCCGGGCCCAGGCCGGTCTCAGCGAGCATCGCGCCGTGGTCGCGGCGATGCGGCGTGGCGACGCCGAGACCGCGGAAAAGCTGAAAAGAGCCAATCTCGAGGCGGCCAAGGAATACCTCCGCCGATTCGAGAAGTACGTGTTGTGAGGTGAGCAGCTTGGATAACGGCGCACCTCTCAGGCACGGCCCGCTCACGGGTCGCCGCGTGCTGGAATTGGGCTCGACGGTGGCCGGTCCGTTCTGCGGGCGCATGCTCGCCGACTTCGGTGCGGAGGTGATCAAGGTCGAGCCGCCGGAAGGTGATCCGGTGCGCACCATGGGGGCGCACCGCGATGGCCATTCCCTCTATGCGGCCAGCATCCTGCGCAACAAGAAGCTGATCTGTGTCGATCTGCATCGGCCCGAAGGACAGGACTTGGTCCGGGCGCTTGCCGGCAAGTGCGACGTGGTGGTGGAGAACTTCAAGCCCGGCACGCTCGAAAGCTGGGGGCTGGGCTGGGCGGACCTGTCCCGCGCCGATCCACGGCTGATCATGGTTCGCATCTCGGGGTTTGGGCAGGACGGGCCTTATGCCAAGCGTCCGGGCTACGGCGTGATCTGCGAGGCGGTGAGCGGGCTGCGGCACCTGACGGGCGATCCCGACCGCGCTCCCTCCCGGGTCGGCGTTTCCATGACCGATTATATCGCAGGGCTGCACGGCGCCCTGGGTGCCGTGCTGGCGCTGACGGCGCGCGAGCATACGGGGAGGGGGCAACTCGTCGACACGGCGCTCTATGAGGCCGCGTTCAACTTCATGGAGCCTTGGATCCCGGCCTACGACAAGCTCGGCTTCGTCGCCAGCCGCACCGGCTCGCGGCTGGAGGGCAGCACCCCGAACAACCTCTACCCGACCGGCGACGGCTCCTTCATCCATATCACCGCGATGGCCAACAGTCTTTTCCGGCGCCTGGCGGCCGCGATGGGGCAACCCCAACTGGGCGTCGATTCCCGTTTTGCCGAGCCGGCCGCGCGCAACCGCAATCACGCCGAGCTGGACGCCATCATCGGCCGCTGGACGCAGGCTCACAACCTTGAGGACCTGGAGGCCGTCCTGAACAAAGCGGCGGTGCCGGCGACGCGCATCTTCACCATCGCCGATATCTTTCGCGATCCCCACTATCGGGCGCGCAAGGCCATCGTTGATGTCCCGGACCAGCATCTTGGCAGCGTGGCGATGGCCGCGGTGGTCCCTCGCCTGTCGGCAACGCCAGGCGACGTCAGACACAGCGGGCACGACATCGGACAGGATACCCGCGACGTTTTCGCTGAGCTTCTTGGGTTCGACGAGGCACGCCTCACGGCGCTGGCACGCGAGGCCGTAATCGTGTGTGGCGAACCCGACGCGGGGCTGCCCGCAGTTCGCGCCGCTGCAGGACGCGCCATGCCATGACCAAGCCCAGAACTAGCAGCGAGGAAACACCCGCAGTCGCCGCCACCCCGTCGCAGGGCGCCGACTATGCTGCGCGGCGCGCCAAGGCACTGGCAATGGGCGGCCCAGCAAAGCTGGCCAAGCGCAAGGCGGCTGGCATTCTCAATGCGCGCGAACGCGTCGATCATCTCGTGGATGCCGGTACCTTTATCGAGTCCGGCCTGTTCGGTGTGTCGGGCACCCGGCCGGAAGACAGAGACAAGTCGCCCGCCGACGGCAAGATCGCCGGATTCGGCAAGATCGACGGCCGCGAGTGCGCCATCGTGGCCAATGATTTCACAGTCATGGGCGCCTCCTCGAGCGCCACCAACGGCCGCAAGATCGCGCACATGAAACGCGTGGCGACCAGCCGCGGCCTGCCGATGGTCTTTCTTGGCGAATCATCCGGCGCCCGCATGCCGGACCACATGGGGTCGCGCGGCATGGGCGCGCTGCTCGGCAACGATCCCTCGCAGTACATGCGCATGCGCGAGACGCCGTGGGTCTCGGCGACACTCGGTTACTCCTACGGCTCGTCATCCTGGTACGCGGTGCTGTCCGACTTCTGCGTGATGCGCAAAGGTGCGGTCCTCGCGGTTTCGAGCGCCCAGCTCGCGTCGCTCGCGATCAAGGAGGCCGTCGATCCCGAGGTGATGGGCGGCTGGAAGCTCCACGCGGAGGTCACGGGCTTTGCCGATCTTGTCGTCGATACTGACGAAGAGGCGTTGCAGGCGATCAAGACCTTCCTGTCCTATCTGCCCTCGCATAATCGTATGGCGCCACCTGAGCGGCCGGTGCCGGCGGGCTCCGGCGCAGGAATGGCCGGCATCGGTTCGCTTTTGCCGCAGAAGCGCACGCAGGTGTATGACGTGCGCAAGATCATCAACACACTGGTAGATGCACACAGTTTCTTCGAGTTGAAGGCGCGCTTCGGCAAGGTAGCGGTGACCGGGCTGTGCCGGCTCGGCGGCCGCACGGTCGGCATCGTCGCCAACAATCCGATCTTCAAGGGCGGCGCACTGGACACGGACGCGTGCGAGAAGATCACCAGCTTCCTGGTGCTTTGCGACAGCTTCAACATTCCCATCGTGCTGCTTGTCGACACGCCCGGCTTTGTCATCGGCACGGACGCGGAGCGCAAGCGGGCGCCGGGCAAGATCATGACCTTCATGCAGGCCCTCCAGCTCTGCACAGTGCCGAAGATCTCCGTGATTCTCCGTAAGAGCTACGGTCAGGCCTATCTCAACATGGGTGGCGGCCGGAACTCCGACGAGGTGGCGGTGTGGCCGAGCGCGGAGGTGAGCTTCATGGATCCCACCTTCGCCGTGAAGATCGTGCACGGCCTGGAGCCCGACGATCCAGGCTTCGCCGAAGCCTTTGCGCGGATGAACAAGGACAGCGAACCCTGGGACATGGCGGCCATCTACGCGGCGCAGGCCGTCATTCAGCCGCAGGAAACACGGGACTATCTGATCCGCATGCTCGAAGTGCACCGCCAGCGTCTGACAAGTGGCGTGGGTCAGCACCTCATGCACGCCTGGCCAACCAGCTTCTGAGGGACAGGCTCGTGGGTGCGTTCCGTAAAGTGCTGGTTGCGAACCGCGGTGCGGTTGCGGCGCGCGTGCTGCGTGCGCTGGCTGAGATGAAGATCCCCTCAGTCGCCGTCTATTCCGATGCGGATGCGGGCGCGCCTTATCTGGCGCTTGCGAGCGAGACGGCCCGTATCGGGGCCGCGCCGGCGCGTGAAAGTTATCTCAACCAGGACGCACTGATTGCTGCCATCGAGGCAACGAAGGCTGACGGCGTGCACCCGGGTTACGGGTTTTTGGCGGAGAACGCCGAGTTCGCGCGCCGCGTCATCGGGGCGGGGGTGACGTTCATCGGGCCTTCCCCAACCTGGATCGACGCCATGGGACACAAAGCCAGGGCGCGGGAGCTGGCCGCACGCTACGGGTTCCCGCTGGCGCCCGCGTCCGGCGTGTTGGGTCGCGATCCTGCCGAGATACGCCAGGCAGCCGAGCGCATCGGCTATCCCGTGCTCGTGAAGCCGGCGGGCGGCGGCGGCGGCATCGGGATGCTGGCGGCGGAAAGCCCCGTCGAATTGATCGCCGTGGTCGAGCGGGCCGGCGTTCTCGCTCAGCGCAGCTTCGGCACAGACGAGATCTATCTCGAGAAGCTGGTGCGCCGGCCGCGGCACGTCGAGATCCAGTTGCTTGGCGACAAGCACGGTCAAGTTGCCGCGCTTTTCGAGCGCGATTGCTCGATGCAGCGCCGGCACCAGAAGGTGATCGAAGAGGCTCCAGCACCCGGAATTGCGCGAGAGCGTGTGGGTGCGCTGATGGCCGCGGTTGCCGACAAGCTCGGCACGGCGGGCTACGACAATCTCGGCACTGTAGAGATGCTGATGGACGGCGACGGCCGCTTCATGTTCTTGGAAATGAACACGCGCCTGCAGGTCGAGCACGGCGTGACAGAAGAGGTAACCGGAATCGACCTCGTCCGGGCGCAAATCCGAGCGGCCGCGGGCGAGCGCCTGGCCGACATTCTCGCCTCACGGCCAGTCATCGATGGCCATGCCATCCAGGCACGCGTTTATGCGGAGGACCCGAAACGGTTTTTCCCCTCACCTGGGCGACTGACCGTGTTCCGGCCACCATGCGAGGGCGGCGTGCGCGTTGAGACCGGCTACGCGGAGGGAGGCGAGGTCACGCCGCACTACGATCCTCTCCTCGCCAAGGTCATCGTTCACCGCCCGACTCGCGAGAGCGCCCGCATTGCGCTGATCGAGGCGCTCGATGCATTTCACGTCGAGGGCATCAAAACCAACATCCCCGCCCTGCGCCTGGCGCTCGAGAGTGAGGAATTTTGCGCCGGCCGGCCGCATACCGAACTGCTTTCGGAAATCGTCAATCGCGCGCCGCGGGCGCGCTCTCAAGCGGTGCAGTGAATCCCATGGCAGATATCGAAGCAAAAACCGAGGTCACGGGCGCAGTGTGGAAGATCGTGACGCAGGTCGGCCAGAAGCTCGAACCGGGCGACACCATCATGATCATCGAGTCCATGAAGATGGAAATCCCGGTCATCGCGGAGGAAGGCGGCACGATCGTGAAATTTCTCGTCACCGAGACCACGCCGGTCACAGAGGGCCAGGTCGTGGCCGTTCTTTCGACCTGAACCCAGAGCGAGTTGCGAGGATTGACGTGACCGACCGCCGCAAAACGCCACCGCCGGCAGGCTGGGAGCCCGAAATCGAAGAGCTGCGCCAGCGCCGCCGCGCGGCCGCCGCGCTCGGCGGCGAGGAGGCCGTGCGCAAGCACCACGAGCGGGGCCGGTTGACCATCCGGGAGCGCATTTCCGGGCTGGTGGATGCCGGCTCCTTCCAGGAAGTCGGCACGCTTGCCGGACACGGCAGTTTCGAGGGTGGCAAGCTCACGGGCGTGACGCCGGCGCCCTATGTGATGGGCCTCGCCTCCATCGACGGGCGCCCGGTGGCGATTGGCGGCGAAGATTTCACCATTCGCGGCGGGGCGAGCTGGTCGGGTGACCGAAAGAAGGGTGGACAAGGCGGCTTCGTCGAGGATCTGGCCGGAACGTATCGCATTCCGCTCGTCAACTTGATCGACGGCTCGGGCGGCAGCGTCACGTCGATCACCAAGCGCGGCCATTCGATCTTCCCCGGGGTGCACGGCTTTGAGCGCTCTGTAGAGCTGATGGGCAAGGTGCCGGTGGTGTGCGCTGTAATGGGCACGGCAGCTGGCGGGCCGGCCGGGCGCGCGATCCTCTCGCATTGGTCTGTGATGGTGGACGGCACGAGCCAGGTGTTTGCCGCCGGGCCACCGGTGGTCGAGCGTTCGCTGGGGCAGAAGATCACCAAGGAGGAGTTGGGCGGCCCCGACCTTGCCGTCGACGTGGCGGGGACCATCGACAACCGTGTGCCGGACGAGGCGGCATGCTTCGCCGCCATCAAGCGATTCCTCTCCTACATGCCGGCGAACGTTTGGGAGATGCCGCCTGGGGAGCGCTGCAGCGACCCTGTGGACCGCTGCGAGGACGAGCTCGTGCGCATCGTACCCAAGGATCGCCGCCGGCCCTACAACATGCGCAAGCTCGTCGAGATGGTCGTCGATCGCGGATCGCTGTTCGAGATCCAGCCGACGTTCGGCAAGGCGCTCATCACGGCACTGGCACGCATGAACGGCAAGGTCGTAGGCGTCGTCGCCAACAACCCCATGGTCTACGGCGGCGCCATGGATGTGAGGGCCGCCCGCAAGCAAACCCACTTCGTCGAGCTGTGCGACTGTTTCCACATCCCGCTCATCTTTTTCGTCGACGTGCCGGGCTTCATGGTCGGCAAGGATGCGGAAATGGCGGCCACGCTGCGCGAAGGGATGCGCTCCGTCTATGTCGGTCTGCAGGCCAGCGTGCCGATGTATACGGTCGTCATTCGGAAATGCTACGGCATGGCCGGTATGGGCACGACGGACAAGAACGGTCTTGAACTGAAGATCGCGTGGCCGTCTGCCGAGTGGGGCTCGCTGCCGATTGAGGGCGGCGTGGCGGCGGCGTTCCGCCGCGAGCTGGCTCAGGCCCCCGACGCGAAGGCGCGCGAGCAGGAGATCGAAGCCGAGTTGCGCGCCGTCGCTTCGCCGTTCCGCACGGCCGAGGCGTTCGGCGTGGAGGAGATCATCGATCCGCGTGAAACCCGGCCTTACTTGTGCCGGTTCATCGATGCGGCCCAGGCGCTTTTGCGCACCTCGCTTGGGCCGAAGCCGAAATACGGTGTGCGCCCATAACGTTCAGTGCAGAGAAGGAGGAAGCGATGACATCACTGAAAGGGGCCGTGCTCGGCGCTGTGGTGGCAGCTTGTGCGCTGTCGGCCACCGGCGTCGCGTCGGCGCAGGAGCGCGTCAAGGTTCGGTTTGGCATTCTGACAACGGCCTCACAGGCGGCCTTCTATGTCGGCGTCAAGAAGGGCATATTCGCCAAATACGGTTTCGACGTCGAAGTGAAATCGCTCGCAACCGGCGTGCAAGCCAACCAGGCACTGGCAGCCAATCAGGTTGACTGGGGTGGCGGTGGCGTCGAATCGACGGTCGTCGCCTGGGCGACGAACCTGCCGTTCAACGTGTATGCCATGTACGCCAAGAGCGGCGACTCTTACGGCATTCTCGTTCGCAACGAGTCCAACATCCACTCGCCGAAGGATCTCAAGGGCAAGAAGGTCGCGGTTCCCCAAGGCACGGCGCCGGCGCAGGGCCTCAGTCAGGTGATGCAGCAGGCCGGCCTGGCGCGCGACGACGTCATGCGCGTCAATGCCACCTACGGCAGCATGGGTCAGATGCTGATCCAGGGTTCGGTCGATGCCATGTGCGGCCTGGAGCCGTTCCTGACGCTGACCGCCGAGAAAATGGAAGGCAAGGCGACGCTGATGATGCGCCTTGGCAAATACGTGCAGGGCGGCGGCTTTTTCCTGATCACGGATCAATGGGCGAAAGCGCACCCCGACAAGCTGGCCGACGCCGTAGCGGCCTTGTGGGAATCACAGCAGTGGGTGCGCAAGAACCCCAAGGAAGCCGCGACCATTCAGGCGGAGTTCCTGAAGGTCGAGCCACGCATCGTCGAAGTCACCTTCAAATGGCTCGACTACAATCCCCTGATAGATGATTTCACGCGCAAATCGCTGGACACGACATCCGCGTACCTCGCATCGGAAAAACTCATTCCCAAACAGATCGATCCTGCTTCGCACCTGGCCGACTACAATCGCATAGTTAAGGAAGTGCAGGCCAAGCACGCAAAGTTCCTGGAATGACGCCAGTGGCGAGCGACATCCTCGTTGCACGGAATATATCGAAGACCTACTTCGATTCGGTCCGTAACAACGATGTCCATGCGCTGCAGGACGTGTCGATGACGGTGCGAGCACACGAGTTCGTATCCGTCATCGGTCCGTCCGGCTGCGGCAAGTCGACATTTCTGCGCATCGTGGCGGGACTCGATCGTCCAACCTCGGGAGAGGTTCTCGTGGACGGCCGCAAGATCACCCGGCCCGGTGCCGACCGCGGCATGGTGTTCCAGGAGTATGCGCTCCTGCCCTGGAAGACGACGTGGGCCAATATCGAATTCGGACCGCGTCTGAAGGGCATCGGCAGGAAGGAGCGGGACGCCATCGTCAGGCGTTTCGTCGATCTGGTCGGGTTGACTGGTTTCGAGGAGAAATACCCGCACCAGCTCTCGGGCGGTATGCGCCAGCGCGCCGCCGTCGCCCGCGTGCTTGCCAACAATCCTGCGGTCTTGCTGATGGATGAGCCGTTCGCGGCGGTCGATGCCATGACCCGCCAGCGTCTGCAGGAAGAGCTGACCGCGATCACCGCCGTTGAGCACACCACGGTTCTGTTCGTCACCCACGCCATCGACGAAGCCGTGTTCCTGTCCGATCGCGTGATTGCGCTGTCCGGCCGTCCCGGCCGGATCGCCACCGACTTGATCATCGACTTGCCGCGACCGAGGCGATGGGAGGAGCTGGTACGCGATGAGCGCTTTGCGTCCTATCGGGACGAACTCACGCGGTGCATTCACGGCACCGCGGCAGTGAAGGAACACGCATGACCGCGAGCGAGGTATCCGCGGAGGTAATGCGGCCGGTGCCGCGCGCGCGCGTCCTGCGCTGGGCGACCGATCTACTGCCTTTCGTGGTCGGCGTCGCAATTTGGCAGCTGCTCTCCTTCCTCGAGATCTGGCCGCGCGTCCTATTTCCGTCGCCGCTCGAAGTCCTTGCCGCGTTCGCCGAGGATTTGCGCACAGGTGTCCTGCTGGTCAATCTAGGGGTGAGCCTGAAGAGCCTTGGACTTGGGTTTGTCATAGGTGCCATATTTGCGGTGCCGCTCGGCTACCTGATGGGCCTCAACCGGTTCAGCCGCGACTTTTTCGACCCACTTGTCAACCTGTTGCAGGCCATACCAGGCCTCGCCTGGATCCCGTTCGCCATCCTGTGGTTCGGCTTGGGACAAGGCGCCGTGACGTTCATCATCGTGATGTCGGTATTTTTCCCCGTGCTGCACAACCTGCTCACCGGAATTCGCATGGTGCAGCCGGTGCTGATTGAGGCGGTGCAAACACTGGGGGCGGGACGCGTCGCTGTCATCCGCCACGTGATTTTCCCGTCAACGCTTCCCAATCTGATGACCGGCGTCCGACTCGGGATCGCCTTCGGCTTCCGGTCGCTGGTGGGCGGGGAGATGATCGCGAGCACCGACGGGTTGGGCTACGCCATTTTCAATGCCCAACAGTATTTTCAGTCCGCGCGCATTGTCGTCGGCATGCTGGCAATCGGCATCACCTGGCTGCTGATGGATCGGCTGATCCTGCGTCCGATAGAATTGCGCACCACCCTGCGATGGGGCCTGGTTCGCGAAGGTCTCGAGTCGACCTAGAAACCCGCACCCGATCACGAGGCCGTGCGGGTCTTCGCGCGCACGGAATGCGTCGCTGAGTGCCCTGCCTGGCCCGCGGCCTCCTGCAGGTCCCGGCGGAATTCATCGCGTTTCTCGTGTATGGACGCAATGACGTGTCCAGTGGCAACGCCAAGGCCCACCAGCGCCGCCTCAGAGAGTTGCAGGCTGGCTTCGATCGTCTCTGGCACCGCGTCGGTTGCACCGATGCTGTAGAGGTGACGTGCATGCGTGGCGTCGCGGGCGCGAGCCACCACCAGCATGTCCGGCCGCAGGCGACGAACCATTTTGATGATCTCGTCGATGGCGGCCTGCGTGTGGATCGTGACTATGACGGCAGCCGCCTCCATCACTCCGCAAGTTCGGAGAAATGCTTCGTTGGTCGCGTCGCCGTAGAAAACCTCACGGCCGCGTCGCCGCCATTCCGTAACGGCCGCCGGGTCGCTGTCGGTGGCGATAAACGGATAGTTGTGGCGCGCAAGCATCTCGCACACGGTCTGCCCGACACGACCGTGGCCGACCACGATGGCGCCAGGGCTGCCAACGGCAATCGGCACCGCGCGCAATTCAGGAGCGAGAGCTTTGTCCTGCTCCAGGTAAACCGTCGCCTTGCGCGCAACGACCGCAAGCAGCGGAATGAGGGCCATGGTCAAGGATGCGACCGCCAGGGTGAAGCTGGCTGTGTTGCTGCCAACCAGTTTGAGCGTGACGGCAACACCAACGACCACGAATGCGAATTCTCCGGCTGGACCGAGCAGAAGTCCGGTTTCGATCGCAGCGGGAGCCGGCACCCGGAAGATCCGGGCCAGCATGGCGATCAGCGTCGCCTTCAACGTGACCAGACCGATAACGCAGGCCACCAGCAGAACCGGCTCGCGTGCCAGCTCTCGAAAATCAATGGTCATGCCGACGGTGAAGAAGAACAGGCCAAGCAACAGCCCCTTGAAGGGCTCGATGGTGGCCTCTATCGCCTTGCGAAATTCGGTCTCTGCCAGCAGCAGGCCCGCCACGAAGGCGCCGAGGGCCATGGAAAGGCCGGCCAGCCCGGCCGCCACGCCGGTGCCGACGATGACGAACAGGGTGGTGGCTACGAACAATTCTCCGGTGCCGCTCGCGGCGACCAGACGGAAGAGCGGGCGCATCAGTAACCGCCCCGCCACGACGATGAGCCCGACCGCTATTGCCGCGTTGGCCAACGCCAGCATGATCCCGGTGACCAGCGAACTACTGGCGTCACTGCCCAGGATCGACACCAGCAGCAGGATGGGCACCACCGCCATGTCCTGCGCCAGCAGGATCGAGAAACTTGTTCGTCCTGTTGCCGTGGCGAGGCGCCGCTGGCTGGAGAGAACGTCGATGACAATGGCAGTTGAGGACAGGGCCAGGCAGGACCCGATGATGATCGCCGCGGCCGGCTTGGCTCCGGCCATTGCAACGGCGCCCGCAAGGATGGCGGCGCAGAGCAGCACCTGCAGATTGCCCAGCCCGAACACCAGCCGCCGCATGGTCAGCAGGCGGGCGTAGGACAGCTCCAATCCGATAAGGAACAGCAGAAATACAACGCCGAGCTCGGCAATAACGGACACGTTCTTGGCGTCAACGACGGTTACCCAATACAGCCATGGCACCTTGTCCATGAAGGACCCCAGGCCCAGCGGCCCGAGGACGGCGCCAGCGCCCAGATATCCAAGCACTGGGCTTACCCCGAGCTTGCGCACCACCGGTACGATGATGCCAGCGGTGCCGAGCACGACAAGGGCATCGCTGTAGGCGCTGATATTTACAAAAGTGCCTGCCATCCACCCTCGCGTCATCGCGGCAAAGCGCTCCGCGATAGTGCATGAATTCCGCGCGCGTGGATAGAAGCGCCGCGTGCCCACGTCCTGCTTCGCAGGCGGTGCGACTTTCAATACGACTTCGGAAGGTCGAGTGCCTTCTCGGCGATGTGTGAGAGAATCAATTCTCGCGACACGGGCGCGATACGCGCGATCAGGATTTCGCGCAGGTAGCGCTCGACATGGAATTCCTTGGCATACCCCATGCCGCCGTGCGTCATCACGGCTGTCTCGCAGGCCCGAAAGCCGGCCTCTGCGCCCAGGTATTTGGCAGCGTTGGCCTCCACCCCGCACGGCTCCCCGGCATCGTACAAGGCCGCCGCCTTCAGCATCATGAGGTTGGCAGCCTCCAGCTCGGCCCAGCACTTCGCCAATGGGTGCTGGATCGCCTGGTTCTGGCCAATCGGTCGTCCGAAAACGACTCGCTCCTTTGCGTAGCGCGCAGCGCGCGCAAGAGCGGCCCGTCCGGTTCCCACCGCCTCGGCGGCGATGAGGATGCGCTCCGGGTTTATGCCGTGCAGGATGTATTCGAAGCCACGGCCTTCCTCGCCGATACGGTCGGCTGCGGGCACCGGCAGCGCATCGAAGAATAGCTGATTGGAGTCGACGGCCTTCCGGCCCATCTTGTCGATGGCCCGGGCCTCTACGTGCCGCCGGTCGAGGGCGGTATAGAACAGCGATAGCCCCTGGGTTGGCTTGGATACGTCTTCAAGGGGCGTGGTGCGCGCCAGGAGCAGCACGCGATCTGCGACCTGCGCCGTCGAAATCCAGATCTTCTGCCCGCTCACGAGATAGCGATCGCCGTCGCGTACCGCTCGCGTCTTCAGCCGCGTCGTGTCGAGGCCGGCATCCGGTTCGGTTACGGCGAAGCAGGCTTTCTCGTTGCCTTTGATCAGCGGCGGAAGGAAGCGGCGCTTCTGCTCTTCGGTGCCGAACACGACCACCGGGTTCAGCCCGAAGATATTCATGTGCAGCGCCGATGCTCCTGAGAAGGCGGCGCCCGACTCGGCGACGGCCTGCATCATCACCGCAGCTTCGGTGATGCCAAGACCGGCCCCGCCATAAGCCTCCGGCATGGCGATGCCAAGCCAGCCCGCGTCGGCCACCGCGCGGTGGAAGTCGTGCGGAAAGCCGCCCTCTCGGTCTTTTTCCAGCCAATAGTCCTCCCCAAAGCCGCTGCACAGCTTGAGGATCGCCTCGCGTATCTCTTCCTGGGCGCGGTCGAGCGAGAACTTCATCGTTGGCCAGTCTGTTCAGCCCATCCCAACCACGCCGTCGCTTTTCAGAGCCTTGATCTCGTCCGCGGCAAAGCCCCAGTCCGCGAGTACACGCTCGGTGTCGGAGCCGGCCTGCCGCGCCGGTTGCCCGGCCTGTGGCACCGTGCGACTGAAGCGCGGCGCCGGCGCCGGCTGCAGCACACCATCGACATTCAAGAAAGTCTTGCGCGCCTTGTTGTGCGGGTAGCTCTCAACCTCTGCCAGCGAGAGGACCGGAGCAACGCAGGCGTCGCTGCCTTCGAAGATCTTCTCCCACTCGGAACGCGTCTTGGACGCGATCACCTCGGCAAAGCGCCGCCGCAGGTCAGGCCAGCCGGCCCGGTCATGCTGCCTCGGGAGCTCCGACAGCTCAAGCCCGAGCCGTTGCACGAACTCCTCGTAGAACCGCTTCTCGATGGCACCTACAGCCAGCCACTTGCCGTCTTTCGTCGCGTAGGTCCCATACCAGGGCGACCCCGTGTCCAGAATGTTGACCCCGCGCTCGTCCTTCCAGGTTCCTTGCGAGTAAAGGCCGTAGATCAGGCCCATGAGTGCCGCGGACCCGTCCACCATGGCCGCATCGACCACCTGACCGCGGCCGGACCTTTGTGCCTCCAGCAGGGCGCAAACAACTCCGAAGGCGAGCAGCATGCCGCCGCCTCCGAAGTCGCCGACCAAGTTGAGAGGCGGCACGGGGGCCTCGCCTTTGCGGCCGATAGCGTGCAGCACACCGGCAAGCGCGATGTAGTTGATGTCGTGTCCTGCCTGATTGGCAAGCGGGCCGTCCTGGCCGAAGCCGGTCATCCGGCCGAACACCAGCTTCGGATTGATCTTCAGCAGTGTGTCCGGTCCAAGTCCGAGCCGCTCCATCACGCCGGGGCGGAAGCCCTCGATGATTGCATCCGCCTTGGTGATCAGGCGCTCGATGACCTTGCGTCCCCCATCTGCTTTCACATCGACGGCGATGGAGGAGCGTCCGCGGTGCAGCACCTCGAATTTCGGTGCGCGACCCGGAATGCCGAGGTCCGCTGCCTCGCGCCGGTCGACCCGCACAACCTCTGCGCCCATATCGGACAGCATCATCGCTGCGAACGGGGCTGGGCCGATTCCGGCCATCTCGATGATTCGAATTCCGGCGAGTGGACCCATCGCGATTCCCTTCCCTAGTGCAGGGCGCAAACCCCGCTGACCGCGGGCGGCACGGCGATCATCTGCCTGTGGCGTCGGCGGCGCTGCTGAAGACGTGGCGCTCCCGTCAGCCGTTGATGTCGTAGGCGGCAAGCGCTGCCATGTTGACAATGTCGCTGTCCTTGGCGCCCAACGGGCAGATCTGGACCGAGTGCGAAAGCCCGACCAGCATCGGCCCGATCAGCGTCGCTCCGCCGAGTTCCTTCAGCATCTTGGTCGAGATTGCTGCCGAGTGGAACGCCGGCATGATGAGCACATTCGCCGTATCGGACAGGCGGCAGAAGGGATATTGCCGCATCGCCTCTCGATTGAGGGCGACGTCGGCCGCCATGTCTCCGTCGTACTCAAAATCGACCTGGCGCCGGTCGAGAATGGTGACGGCCTCGCGCACCTTGTCCGACCGCTCCCCGCGCGGATGTCCGAACGTCGAGTAGGCCAAGAGCGCCACGCGCGGCTCCATGGCCAGGCGTCGTGCCACGCGCACGGACTCCTCGGTGATGTTGGCGATCTGCTCGCCGTTCGGCATGTCGTGGATGGATACGTCCGCTACCAGCACGGCTCGGCCGCGGATCAGGACGATCGACACGGCAATCACATGCCGCCCGGCTCGCGAATCGAGCACCTTGCGCACGTCGTCGTAGGCCGTATGCCAGTTGCGCGTGACGCCCGTAACAATGCCGTCGGCGTGACCCATAGCCACCATGCACGAGCCGTAGACATTGCGGTCATTGTTGACCAGGCGCTGGCAGTCGCGCAGCAAATAGCCTTTGCGCTGCAGGCGCCGGTAGAGAAAGTCTGCGTATTCGTGGCGGCGATCGTCGCGGCTGGTGTCGTGGGTTTCGATCGCGTCCGTGAATTCGATGCCCGCGGACGCAAACGCCTCCCGGATGATCGGCTCGCGGCCGATCAGCACCGGCTGGCCAAGCCCCATGTTGAGGAATGAGTTTGCTGCGCGCGCCACCTGCGGCTGCTCGCCTTCGGCGAAAATGATGCGCCTCGGCGCGTTGCGCACTTGCGCGAAGATGCTGTGCAGCCATCCCGCGATCGGGTCCAGGCGGCCGGAAAGCTGGGCCACGTAGCCTTCCAGGTCGACGATGGGCCGGCGAGCAACTCCGGTTTCCATGGCAGCCTTCGCAACCGCAGGCGGGACATGGGTGATCAGCCGCGGATCGAAGGGTGCGGGGATGATGTAATCGGGTCCGTATTTGACCTGGCGCCCGAGAAACGCGGCTGCCACCTGATCGGGCACGTCCTCGCGTGCAAGCTCGGCCAGGGCCTTGGCAGCCGCCACCTTCATAGCCTCGTTGATGGTTGACGCCTGCACGTCGAGCGCGCCGCGAAAGATGAAGGGGAATCCGAGCACATTGTTGATCTGGTTCGGATAGTCCGAGCGGCCGGTTGCCATGATTGCGTCCGAGCGCACCTCGGCGACCTCTTCGGGTGTGATTTCAGGGTCGGGGTTGGCCATGGCGAAGATGATCGGGTTGGCCGCCATCGCACGCACCATGTCTTTTGTCACCGTCCCCGCCGCCGACAAGCCGAAGAATGCATCGGCTCCTTCAAGCGCGTCGGCAAGCGATCTGGCCTTGGTCTCGGCTGCGTAGGCCGACTTCCACTGGTTCATGCCCTCCTTGCGCCCGCGGTAAATGACCCCCTTGGTGTCGCAGAGCACCATGTTGGTCTTGGGCATCCCCATCGCTGCGAGCAAATCCATGCAGGCGATCCCGGCGGCGCCAGCGCCGTTGACCACGAGCCTGAAATTCTTGATGTCACGGCCCGTCAGCTCCAGCGCATTGATGAGACCGGCCGCTGCGATGATCGCCGTGCCATGCTGGTCGTCATGGAACACCGGGATATTGAGAAGCTCCTTCAACTTCTCCTCGATGATGAAGCAGTCGGGCGCGCGAATGTCCTCCAGGTTGATGCCGCCGAAGGAGGGTCCCAGGTAGCGCACACAGTTGATAACGGCGTCTGCGTCGGGCGTGTCGACGAGGATGTCGATGGCATCGATGTCGGCGAAGCGCTTGAAGAGTGCGCCCTTCCCTTCCATCACCGGTTTGGCGGCCTGCGCTCCGAGGTTGCCGAGGCCGAGAATAGCCGTGCCGTTGGACACGACTGCCACCAGATTGCCTTTGTTGGTGTAGTCGTAGGCAAGGCCGGCATCCTGGGCGATGGCCTGCACGGGTATGGCGACGCCCGGCGAATAGGCGAGCGACAAATCGCGCTGCGTCGTCAGCGGCTTGGTCGGAGAAATCTCCAGTTTGCCGGGCTTGCCCTGGCTGTGAAACTGCAGGGCTTCCTGCGCCGTGAACCGCGCAGCATCGAACTTAAGCGTCATCTACTTTGGTGATCCCGTTCAGCGCAAATGCTCAGGTCACGATAGTGCCGGGGCTTCGACGGCACAATCGGCATGCATGAGACATCTTCGGCGCTGTTCTTTTCGCCCTGTCGAAAGGCCGGGCAAGCCGCGTTTGGAGCGGTTTTCTTGATCCGCGGGAACCTGTATCCCTAGCACGCTAGGCGGAGACCGGTGGGGCATGGCGCGAGGGGTGCACAAGCGCAGAGGGGGAGGTGCTGCGGCCGCGGCCTCGGCCCCGGCCCCAATACGCCGGACGGGCCCTGAGCAACCGAGCGCGACAACGGCGGCACGCGCGGAGCCGGATGCGCCACAGGGCGTCACGCCCTCCATGGCGCAGTTTCTGGAGATCAAAGCCGCCAATCCGGACTGCCTGCTCTTTTACCGGATGGGCGATTTCTACGAGCTTTTCTTCGAAGATGCGGTGGCGGCGTCCGAGGCGCTGAGCATTGTGCTCACGAAGCGGGGCAAGCATCTGGGCGAAGACATTCCCATGTGCGGCGTTCCCGTCCATCGCGCCGACGAATATCTGCAGCGGCTGATCGCACAGGGGTTTCGCGTAGCGGTCTGCGAGCAGCTGGAAGACCCGGCGGAGGCCCGCAAGCGCGGATCGAAGGCGGTCGTACGCCGTGACGTGGTGCGCCTGGTCACGCCCGGCACGCTGACCGAGGACAGCCTGCTCGACGCCAAGGCGTGCAACTACTTGACCGCGGTCGCAAAGGTGCCCCGCGGCCGCGGCGAGCCCGAGATTGCCCTGGCGTCGCTTGATATTTCCACCGGCGAGTTCGAGGTCGGCGTCGTTCCGGCGTCGGATTTCCCCGGCGAGATCGTACGGCTATCGCCGGCCGAGGTCATTGCGGCGGATGCGGTTCTGGCTGACGGCGAGGTTCGCCGCTGGCTGGAGGTCGCGGGAGCTGCCGTGACGCCGGTGCCCGGTCCATCCTTCGACAGCCTGGCCGGCGAGCGCCTTCTCAAAGCACAGCTCAACGTCGCCGACCTGGCAGCGTTCGGATCATTCGGCCGGTCGGAACTGGCGACGATCGGCGCCCTTCTCAAATACGTCGAGCTGACGCAAGTCGGGAAACGGCCTTGTATCCGGCCACCGCGCAAAACCGGCAATACCGCCAGCCTTGTGATCGACGCAGCGACCCGGGCCAGCCTCGAACTCCTGCGATCGACCTCCGGCGACCGTAAGGCGAGCCTGTTTGGCGCCCTCGATTGCACCGTAACAGGGCCCGGTGCCCGCGAACTCGCCGGCCGCCTCGCGCAACCCTTACGCGATCCGCAGGTTATCGCAACACGGCTTGATTCGATTTCATTCCTCTTCGAGCGCGAGGTTCTGCGTGAGGATCTGCGCAAGATCTTGCGCGCGGCGCCCGATGTGGCGCGTGCAATCTCGCGCCTCTCCTTGCAGCGCGGCAGTCCCCGCGATCTGGCCGCGGTTCGTGGTGCCTTGGTGGCGGCGGAAGCATGCCGCTGCCTGCTGCGGTCCGGTGCCGGCGCGGTGGGACTACCCGACGGACTGGTCGAGATCGACCGCAGTCTTGGCGGGTGCGACGGCGGGCTGCAGGGTGAGCTGGCGCGCGCGCTGGTCGACGATCCGCCACCCCTGCGCCGGGACGGCGGATTCGTTCGGGCGGGCTACCGCGACGACCTCGACGAAGCGCGCTGCCTGCGCGACGAAGGCCGCAAGCTCATGGCCGGGCTTGAGGCGAAATATATCGCCAGGACGGGCATTAAATCCTTGAAGGTGCGCCACAACAATATCCTCGGCTTCTATATCGAGGTGCCGGCCGGCGCGGCGCAGCCGATGATGGCGGAACCGCTTTCACACGAGTTCCGCCACCGGCAGTCGATGGCTGGCGCCATGCGATTCACAACCGAGGAGTTGATTGAAACGGAAGGCCGCATCGTAGGGGCGGCCGAGCGTGCGCTCGCCATCGAGCAGGAGGTGTTCAATACGCTGGTGACCGCCATCCTTGCCGAGGAGCGGCCGCTTGGTGAGTTGGCGGCGGCCCTGGCGGCGCTCGATTGTGAAACCGCTCTGGCGCACATCGCCGCCGAACAGGGCTATGTTCGTCCCGTGGTCGACGACAGTACCGTTTTCGAGATCCGCGGTGGCCGGCATCCGGTAGTGGAACAGTCCCTCAAGCGTGCCGGCGCGGGAGCTTTCATTGAGAACGACTGTGTCCTCTCCGGTGTCCGGCCCGATGTAACACCCGGGTTCGATGAGGTCACCGAGGCCCGCATTTGGCTGGTCACGGGCCCTAACATGGCCGGGAAATCGACGTTTCTGCGCCAGAACGCGCTGATCACGATACTTGCGCACATGGGCTCGTTCGTGCCGGCGCGTTCCGCTCACATCGGCGCGGTGGACCGGCTCTTTTCACGCGTAGGTGCTTCGGATGACCTGGCCCGCGGACGATCCACGTTTATGGTCGAGATGGTGGAAACGGCAGCGATCCTCAACCAGGCCACCGCTCGTTCTCTCGTCATCCTTGATGAGATCGGCCGTGGTACCGCCACGTTCGACGGACTGTCCATTGCCTGGGCCGTCGTTGAGTTTCTGCACGACGTCACCGGCTGCCGTGCGCTGTTCGCCACGCACTATCATGAGATGACCGCATTGGCCGCTCGCCTGCCGCAGGTGGGAAACGTGACCATGGACGTGCGTGAATGGCGTGATCAGATCGTCTTCCTGCACAAGGTCAAGCCCGGTGCGGCCGATCGCTCCTACGGAATTCAGGTGGCGAAGCTGGCTGGTCTGCCGGCCGCGGTCACTGGCCGGGCAGGCGAAGTCCTGGCCCTGCTGGAGAAGGCCGACAGCAAGCCGTCCGGGGGCGAAGCATTGCTGGACGGTCTGCCACTGTTTGCCGCGCGTCCCACGCCGGAGCCCCCACCCGCCGCCGCGGGCCCGGGCCCGCTGGAGTTGGCTTTGGCCGAGCTGCAGCCGGACGAGTTGACGCCAAAAGAGGCACTCGAAGCCATATACCGGTTGAAGGAGTTGGCGGAAAAGCGCTCGCGCTGACGGAGCCGTGCTAGAATTTTGCGGCGCGCCATCCTGAGCGCGCGCAAGGCCGTAACGCATCTACGTCAATGGACAGCAGCCGCATCCCCAAAGCCCCATACTTCGATGTGAGCGCGCTAGGCAGGGAGCTGGCGGCCAACATTGCGCAGCATGGCGGCAACGAGCAGGCAGCACGTCCCGCCGTGCTGGAGCGCCTCAAGGAGCTGCTGAAGGCGGCGCGCGAGGCCGCCAGCGCACAACTTGTGGCCGACGGCGACGGGCGGCGTTGCGCCGCCGGCCTTTCGCGTTTCCAAGACGAGCTGATCCGCCTTGTCTACGACTACACCGTTGCCCACGTCTATCGTGCCGAGAACCCCTCGTCTGCAGAGCGTATGGCGATCGTTGCAACCGGCGGATACGGCCGCGGCCTGCTTGCACCGTTCTCCGATGTCGACCTGCTCTTCTTGCTCCCCTACAAGCAAACCCCCTGGGGCGAAAGCGTCGTCGAGTACATGCTCTACCTGCTCTGGGACCTGGGGCTGAAGGTCGGGCATGCCACCCGCACGACGGAGCAATGCCTGAAGCTCTCCCGAGCGGACATGACGATTCGCACGGCGCTGCTGGATTCGCGCCTCGTGTTGGGAGATGGGGAGCTGTTTCAAGAGCTCGTCACGCGCTTTCGACGCGAGGTCGTGCGAGGTACGGCACGCGAATTCGTCGAAGCCAAGCTGGCCGAACGCGACGAGCGCCACCGGCGGTCCGGGGAGTCGCGCTACCGCGTCGAGCCGAACATCAAGGATGGCAAGGGCGGGTTGCGCGACCTGCATACCCTGCACTGGCTCACGGAATACCTGTATGGCAACGCCGGAGGCGGCGAGGTGGTCGAGGCCAAGGTCTTTGCTCCCGACGAGTACGCGACATTCCGCCGGTGCGAGGATTTTCTGTGGACCGTGCGCTGCCACCTCCACTTCCTCACCGGGCGCCCGGAAGAGCGGCTGACCTTCGACGTGCAGCAAGCCATGGCAGAGCGGCTCGGCTACGCCGCGCGTCGCGGCCTGCGCGCCGTGGAACGCTTCATGAAGCATTATTTTCTGGTCGCCAAGGATGTCGGCGACCTGACGACCATTCTGTGTGCGGCCCTCGAACTGCAGCAGCTCAAGTCCTCGCCTGGCCTGACACGTTTCCTCAATCCGCTGAGCTGGCGCACACGGCGGAAGATTCGTGTTACGAGCGACTTCCGCTTCGACAACGGGCGTCTCAACATCGCCAATGCCGAAGTCTTCAAGCGCGATCCCGTCAACCTCATTCGCTTTTTCGCCAAGGCCGAGGAGACCAATGCGTTCTTCCATCCTGACGCGGTTCGGCTACTGCGGCGGTCCCTCCGTCTCATCGATGACCGGCTGCGCAACGACCCCGAAGCGAACCGGATCTTTCTTGGCCTGCTGTGTTCGGCAACCAACTCCGAGCCGACGCTCCGGCGTATGAACGAGGCCGGCGTGCTGGGCCGCTTCATTCCGGATTTCGGGCGCGTTGTTTCGATGATGCAGTTCAATATGTATCACCACTATACGGTGGACGAGCATCTGATCCGGACGGTCGGCGTGCTGTCCGATATCGAGCGCGGCGACGCCGCGGAGCCGCATCCGCTCTCGACTCAGATTTTTAAAACCATCCAGAACCGGCGCGCGCTGTACGTCGCCGCTTTTCTGCACGACATCGCCAAGGGCCGCGACGAGGACCATTCTATCGCCGGCGCGCGCGTCGCGCGGATGCTGTGCCCGCGGCTCGGGATGACGCCAGCGGAAACCGAGACTGTCTCCTGGCTCATCCAGCAGCATCTGACAATGAGCTCGGTCGCCTTCAGCCGCGACGTCGGCGACCCGAAGACGATCCGCGACTTCGCCAACGTGGTGCAGAGTCCCGAGCGCCTGAAGCTGCTGCTGGTTCTAACGGTTGCCGACATTCGCGCGGTCGGTCCCGGCGTCTGGAACGGCTGGAAAGGCCAGCTTCTGCGGGCGCTCTATTTTGAGACCGAGCCGCTGGTCGCTGGCGGCCATACCCAGCTCGGCGCGCGCGACCGCGTCGCCGCGGCTCAGGAAGCGTTCCGCGCGGCCCTGGCGGATTGGCCGAAGGAGGCGATCGACCGCTATATCGACCGCCACTACCCGGATTACTGGCTCAAGACAGAGACACGCAAGGCGGTCGAACACGCCCGGCTGCTGCAGGCCGCTGAAAGCGAAAATCGCAAGCTCGCCAGCAAAGTCACCACGGATGCTTTCACAGCCATCACCGAACTTTCCCTGCTGGCGCCCAACCATCCGCGCCTGCTGGCCTTGTTCGCGGGGGCATGCGCAGCCGCCGGCGCCAACATCGCTGGCGCCCATATTTCGACGACGCGCGACGGTGTCGCTCTCGATACATTCCTGCTGGCACGCGAGTTCGACCAGGACGAGGATGAGCTGCGCCGCGCCCGCCGCATCGCCGAAACCATCGAGCAGCTTCTCAAGGGTGAAGCGCGTCTCGGGCCGATGATCGCCAAGCGCCGCGAGCGTGGGGGTGGCCGGGCGGGCGCCTTCGCTGTAGCGCCCGAGGTCCTGGTCGACAACGCGTTGTCGCATCAGCTCACGGTGATCGAGGTGTCCGGGCTCGATCGACCAGGCTTGCTGTATGAACTCACGAATGCCCTGTCAGACCTCAACCTCGACATCACTTCGGCTCACATCACCACCTTCGGCGAAAAGGTTGTCGACGTGTTTTATGTGACGGACCTCACCAACAAGAAGATTACCAGTCCGCAGCGGCAGAAGGCTATCAAGCAGCGACTGTTGAGCGTGCTGGGCGCGGATCAGCGATCGTCCGCCAATCAGGCGGCAAGCAGCGCCTCGTGAGACGCGGCGAAGCCGGGCCTTGATGTCGGCACAATCCAAGCGCACCCGAGGCGCTGTGCAACTGCTTCGCTCTTTCTTTGTCGCCGTTGCGGCACTTTTTTTGCTGCCGCTTGCCGTGCATGCAGCCTGGTGGATCTCGCATGATCCGGATATCGGCTGGAGCGAGGCTGACTGGTCCAGCGCCGGCATCTTGCCCCCCGCGCGGGCCACACCGGGGGCGGTTGTGCGCGTCTACGCGGCGCGTACTGGCCGGTGGAAAGGCGCCGTTGCGGTACACACCTGGATTGTCATCAAGGAACGAGGCGCGTCCGCCTACACCCGGTTCGACAAGACGGGGTGGGGCCGGCCGGTCAAGGTCAATGGCTGGGCGCCCGATGCTCGCTGGTACGGTCATGCGCCATTCGTGGTCGCTGCATTCGATGGTCCCGCCGCCGAGCGGCTCATACCCAAGATCAAGGCGGCCGTCGCGCGCTATCCCTTTAATTCCTACGGCGCCTATTCGGTGTGGCCAGGTCCAAACTCCAACAGTTTTGTCGCGTACGTTCTCAATGCGGTTCCGGAAGCGCAGGTAACCCTTCCGCCAACCGCCATCGGCAAGGATTGGCATGCGGATTTGCGCATCTTTGGCCTCGCGCCCAGCCATACAGGCATTCAGCTCTCGCTCGGTGGCTTGCTAGGGTTCACGCTCGGCTGGGTCGAAGGCATCGAGATCAATGTGCTCGGCCTAGTGGCCGGCATCGACATCCGTCATCCCGCGCTGAAGCTACCGGGCTTTGGCCGCATCGGCTTTAGACCCGCCGGCTAGGCACGGGCTGCGCCGCCGCAAGGACGTACATTGCCTTGCCCTCGAGCCTGGGCTCGGCTAGGGCTCGCCGGTCATGAACCTCTATCGCGCCTTCGCAACGGTCGGCGGGCTGACTTTGGTCAGTCGCGTGCTCGGATTTGCCCGCGATATCCTGATCGCGGCCACGCTTGGCTCCGGCGCGGTGGCCGACGCGTTCTTCGTCGCGTTCCGTTTTCCCAACCTGTTCCGGCGCCTGTTCGCGGAAGGCAGCTTCAACTCTGCGTTCGTTCCGTTGTTTGCGCGCCGCCTCGAGGGCGAAGGCAGGCAAGCAGCCAAGGCCTTCGCGGAAGAGGCGATGGCGGGCCTGGTGTTTGTTCTGCTGATCCTCACGGTGGTCGCAGAGATCGCCATGCCGCTGCTTATGTACGGACTGGCCCCGGGGTTCAGTGCCTTTCCGGAAAAATATGATCTCGCCGTGCTGCTCACCCGCATCACCATGCCCTACTTGCTGTGCATGTCGCTGGTCGCGCTGCTGTCGGGCGTCCTCAATTCGGTCGGCAAGTTCGTCGAGAGTTCCGCAGTCTCCATCGTCCTGAACCTGACGATGATGGCTGCAACCCTGCTGGCGATTGCTCTCGGCTACCGCAGCGAGCCGATGGCAGGCGTTATTCAGGCCTGGGGCGTGCTCGCAGCCGGCTTCCTGCAGCTCTGGCTGCTGATCGATGGGGCACGTCGCAACGGGTTGCATCTCAGGTTGAGATGGCCGCGACTGACGCCCGGCCTGCGCCGGCTCATCGCGCTCGGCATCCCCGGCATCGTCGCCGGCGGCGTCACCCAGCTCAACATCGTCATCGGCACGGTGATCGCGTCCCTCCAGGATGGCGCGGTCTCACATCTCTACTACGCCGACCGCGTATACGAGCTGCCTCTGGCCATCGTCGGCATCGCCGTAGGGGTCGTCCTGCTGCCGGACGTTACGCGCCACCTACGGGCCGGCAACCACGGTGCCGTCATGGACAGCCAGAACCGTTCGCTCGAATTCGCGATGCTTCTTACCATTCCGGCCGCCGTGGCGCTCGCCGTCATTCCCACGCCGATCGTCCGCGGCTTATTCGAGCGGGGAGCGTTCACGCCTGCGGACACGCCCGCCACGGCCTATGCGCTTGGCATCTTCGCGTTGGGTCTCCCCTCGTTCGTGATGATCAAAGTCTTTTCCCCCGCCTATTTTGCGCGCGAGGATACGGCGACGCCGATGCGCTACGCGGTCATCAGCCTGACCGCCAACACGCTTGGCTCCGTCGCGCTGTTCTTCACCTTTCGCGCGGCCGGCATCATGCCCCATCTTGGCATCGCTGCCGCAACCACCCTGGGCGGCTGGCTGAATGCCCTGCTGCTTTACGCGACCCTGGTTTCACGCGGACATTTCGTGCCGGATGCGCGCTTCAAACGCTCCCTGCCCCTTTCGTTGCTCGCAAGTGCCGTGATGGGCGTGTCCCTGGCTCTCCTGTCACAGACGCTTGCGCCCTGGCTCGCCTCGAGCGCCGGCTTTGAAGTGCGCATGGCGGGCTTGGCCGTTCTGGTGGCGGCCGGGCTCGTGGTCTACGCCCTGATGGTGCTGCTGACCGGAGCCATGGAAGTGCGGCAATTGCGCAGCTTTTTTGGTTCACGCCGCGGGCCCGAAATGTGAGCCGGTCCGGGGCTTGCTCCCGCGGAACGACCGCGCGATAAAGCGCGCCGCAAAGAGGACTCCGCAATGAACCTGCCCAAGAAGCCACAGCCGCGCGTCTTTTCGGGGATGCAGCCGACGGGCAATCTGCATCTTGGCAACTATCTGGGCGCAATGGTGCGCTGGGTTGAGATGCAGAAGACGCACGAGTGCATCTACTGCGTCGTCGACATGCACGCCATCACGACATGGCAGGACCCGCATGAGCTGAAAAGCGCCATTCGCTCAGTGGCCGCCGCCTATGTTGCCTCGGGCCTCGATCCCAGGCGCAGCATACTCTTCAACCAGAGCCAGGTGGCGGAGCACGCGGAGCTGGCGTGGGTGTTCAATTGCATCGCGCGTCTGGGCTGGCTCAATCGCATGACCCAGTTCAAGGAGAAGGCAGGCAAGGACCGTGAGAACGCCTCGGTCGGCCTCTACGCCTATCCCGTGCTGATGGCTGCCGACATTCTGGTTTATCGCGCCACGCACGTGCCGGTTGGGGAAGACCAGAAGCAGCATCTCGAGCTGAGCCGCGACATCGCGCAGAAATTCAACAACGACTTCGCGGCGTCGATCCGCGAGGCGGGTTTCGATGACGGCAGTTTCTTCCCACTGCCCGAGCCCGTCATTATGGGGGCGGCGACCCGCGTGATGAGCCTGCGGGATGGCACCAAGAAGATGTCGAAGTCGGATGCATCCGATCTCTCCCGTATCAATATGACGGACGATGCCGATACCATCGCCCGCAAGATCCAGAAGGCGAAGACCGATCCCGAGCCGCTTCCCTCCGAAGAGGCCGGGCTTGCCAACCGGCCAGAGGCCGACAATCTCGTGGGCATCTACGCGGCGCTTGCCGATAAATCCAAAGCCGCGGCGCTCCAGGAGTTCGGCGGAGCGCAATTCTCGGCTTTCAAGAAGGCCCTTGCCGAACTGGCCGTGGCGCGTATCGGGCCTGTAAGCGCCGAGATGACGCGGCTGCTTGACGATCCGGCCGAGCTCGACCGTATTCTGGGCGAGGGCGCGCGCCGCGCCCAGGCCATTGCAGGGCCCATCATGAGCGAGGTGAGAAAGATCGTAGGGTTCCTGTAATCCTGATGGCGGCTACCCCAGCGGCACTATTGTTGGCGCCTGCGAGCCGTGGCAGCATGAGACATGGCTAAGAAACGACGCGTATTCGAGCAGGGCCACGCCCGAAAGTGGCTGGTGGTCGTCGACGAATCCCCGGAGGTCGAGAACGCGCTCTACTATGCGGCTGGCCGTGCCGTCCACACCGGCGGCACGATCGTGCTGCTGTACGTCATCGAGCCGGACAACCAGTTCTGGGAAGCCGTGCGACAGGCGCAGCTCGAAGAGCAGACGACAAAGGCCAAGGCGCTGTTCCGCTTGTTCCGGCGCAAGCTCAACAACGAGGGCTTTGAGAGCGCCGTGACCGAGGAGGTCATCCGCGAAGGCAAGATCGTCGAGGAAATCCTCAAGCAGATCGATGAGGACGAGGACATCGCGGTTCTTGTGCTCGGCGCGTCGCGCGAGGCAACCGGACCCGGACCGCTAGTGTCCTCCTTCGCCGCCGGGGCCACGGCGGGCAAGTTTCCGATCCCCATCACCATCGTGCCGGGCGAGCTGAACTTCGAGGATATCAAGGCATTGGCCTGATCCCTGGCCGCGGCGCCATGGAACTTTGACCGGTGCACCCCCATCTAATAGAATAATTCTAAGCCGCTGCCAGAGGTTGCTGATGTTCATCCAGACTGAGCCGACGCCTAACCCGGCGACGCTGAAATTCATTCCCGGCAAGACCGTGCTCGGCGCCGGCACCGTGGATTTCCGGGACAAATCGGAAGCTGGGTCCTCGCCACTGGCGATGCGCCTCTTCGAGGTCGATGGTGTGACGGGGGTATTTCTTGGCTCCGACTTTATCTCCGTGACGAAATCGGACGAGGACGAATGGCAGCACATCAAGCCGGCCATCCTCGGGGCCATCATGGAACACTACATGTCTGGCGCGCCGCTGATCGAGGGCGACGACGAGGCGGCCCAGGAACACTATGACGAGAAGGACGAGGACACGGTCAAAACCATCAAGGAGCTGCTCGATACGCGGGTGCGCCCCGCAGTCGCCAACGACGGCGGTGACATCGTGTTTCACGGCTTCAAAGACGGCGTCGTCTTTCTGCATATGCGGGGCGCCTGCTCCGGCTGTCCGAGTTCCACAGCCACCTTGCGGCATGGCATCGAGAACCTGCTGAAGCACTTCTGCCCGGACGTGCAGGAAGTCAGGCCCGTGTAGGTGCCGCTGCGATGACCGAGGCCTAATCCCGCCCCGCTCCGTCTGGAGCGGGGTTGTTTTTCGAGGAGACGGTCATGCCGACCCGATTGGCGCAGGAGGTCCTCAACCAGGCTTTTCTCGAGGCGCGCACGTACCGTGCCTGGGCCGCGCGGGACGTCCCCGATGCGATGCTGCGTGAGATCGTCGATCTGATGAAGATGGGCCCCACGGCCTCCAACAGCCTGCCGGCGCGCATCGTGTTCGTGAAATCGAAGGCAGCAAAAGAGCGGCTGCGCCCGCATCTCAATCCCGGCAACGTCGACAAGACCATGGCTGCCCCCGCGACGGCGATCGTCGGCTTTGATCTGAAATTCTACGAACATCCGCCGAAGGGACAGGACGGCTTGAGTGGTTTCGCCGATCAACCCGAGCGGGCTTTAACTTCCGCCTTGCGCAACAGCTCCCTGCAAGGCGCCTATCTCATCATCGCGGCCCGCCTTTTGGGCCTCGATGCCGGTCCCATGTCCGGCTTCAACAATGCCGGCGTCGACGGCGAATTTTTCGCTGGCACGGATGTCAAATCGAACTTCTTGTGCAATCTCGGATACGGCGATCCATCGGGTCTGCGCCCGCGTGGTCCACGCTTTGCGTTCGACGAGATGGCGCAGATCCTCTGATCCATGAACATTCTGGCGGTCGATACTTGTTTTGGGGCTTTGTCGGCTGCCGTCGCCGGCAGCCGGGATGAGGCGCTCGTCGTCCTCGCCGAAGCAGGCGAACCGCACAGCTCGGGGGCCGCCGAGCGCCTGATGCCGATGATCCGCGAGGTCATGCAAGCTGCGGGACTGACATTTGCCGGGCTTGATAGGCTCGCGGTCACCATTGGCCCCGGAACCTTCACGGGCGTGCGCGCCGGCGTCGCCGCGGTGCGTGGCCTGGCGCTCGCCGCCCGCAGGCCCGTCGTGACAATGACTAGCCTTGCCGTAATGGCCGCCGTCGCACGCGGGCTTCTTGGTGGAGAGCACGCGAACCGGCGCTTGTGCGTTGCCGTCGATGCCCGGCAGGTAGCGGTTTACTTGCAGGTCTTCGGTAGCGATGGCCAAGCTGGTTCGCCGGCACTTGTCGCCGTGCATGACGCAGCGGCCCTGATAGGGCGCGAGCCGGTCACCGTAGCCGGTTCCGGTGCTGGTGCCGTAGTCAAGGTCGTCAACTCGATTGGGGGGAACGCTGAGGAAACGCTGCCGGACCTCAAGCCCCACGCGCGCGCCTTGGCGTTGGCGGCAGCAACGCTCGCCCCAACCAATCGCCTGACCCCGCTCTACCTTCGGGCGCTCGACGCCAGGCCGCAGTCCGACGGAACGGGGCTGTGGGCAAAATCGTAACCACGGTGGCGGGCGTGGTCATTTTGGAGCGCGCTGTTGCGGCCCAGGCAGCGTCCATTGCGGTCCTTCACGGACGCCTGTTTCCAGAGCCCTGGACGGCGGACAGCATCGCCACGCTTCTGGACCAGCCGACATCAGTCTCCTTTATCGCCCGTGCCGGTGATTTACTCGAGCCCGTGGGATTTTTGCTGGGCCGTCTGGCCGCGGATGAAAGCGAGGTTCTGAGCCTCGGCGTGCGCGTCGACATGCACCGCTGCGGCATTGGCCAGTCTCTCATGTCGGCTTTCTTGGCGGCGGCGCGCGAGCAAGGTGCACGCCGACTTTTCCTCGAGGTGGGCTCGGGCAATTTCGCTGCCCGGCGCTTTTATGAACGCCTGGGATTTGTCCAGGCGGGGCGCCGCCCGCGGTACTACCAGCGCCCCGGAGGTGTCGCGGAGGATGCGCTGATGTTGACCATGGTTCTTCCGCAGCCTCCTTCCCATTGCCGGTAGACGCCGCGGAACCGCTCACCTATAAGCGAAACAGCCCAGTTCGTGCGGATTCCTGCACACGCCATGCCGGCTTCGCCAGATTCTGTCTCCGCTCGCATGGAGCGCCTCCTCGCGGAGAAGCGTCTGCGGGTAACGGGACAAAGGCGTGTTATTGCGCGCGTGTTGTCAGCAGCCAAGGATCATCCGGATGTTGAGGAAGTGTACCGGCGCGCCAACGCGCAGGACCCACGCATCTCACTGTCCACCGTCTACCGCACCCTCAAGCTGTTTGCCGAGAACGGTATCCTCGAGCGCCATGACTTCGGCGCCGGCCGCGGCCGCTACGAAGAGGCCGCGCGCCGCCACCATGACCATCTGATCGATGTGGAGACCGGCCGGGTCATCGAGTTCCGCAACGAGGAGATCGAGCGGCTGCAGGACCGCGTCGCGCGTGAGCTGGGATTTACTCTGGTTGGGCATAAGCTCGAGCTTTATGGCGTGCCCCTCAAGCAATCCCGCAAATAACGCCAGGCGGCACAGCCCCGGCCATCTTTACCACCGGCCAGGCGTGCGCTAGAGCATATTGCAGTGCAAAAAAGCGGACGTCCCGGCATGAGCGGCACCAAAAAGGTCTTCGTCAAAACCTTCGGCTGCCAAATGAACGTCTACGACTCCGCACGCATGACCGAGCTGCTGGCGCCGCTGGGGTTCGTCGAAACGGCGGCCATGGAAGACGCCGATCTCATCCTCCTCAACACGTGCCATATCCGGGAAAAGGCTGCCGAGAAGGTATATTCCGATCTTGGTCGCATCCGCCAGGTCAAGGGGGCCCGCCAGGATGCCGGCAAGGATACGCTGGTCACTGTGGCGGGGTGCGTCGCCCAGGCCGAAGGCGCCGAGATTGTCAAGCGCGCGCCCGTTGTTGATCTGGTCATTGGTCCCCAGAGCTATCATCAGCTCGGCGCGCTGCTGCATCGGTCCAGGCAGGAGGGCCGGGCGATCGTTGAGACGGGTTTTCCAGATGATGACAAGTTTCGTCACCTGCCAGAGCGTGCGGCTGTCGCGGGCGTTACGGCATTCGTGACGGTGCAGGAGGGTTGCGACAAGTTTTGTACGTTCTGTGTTGTTCCCTACACGCGCGGGGCAGAGTTCTCCCGTCCGGTGGCCGATGTTGAAGCTGAGGCGCGCAGACTCATCGCCGGCGGCGTGCGCGAGATCAGCCTGTTGGGGCAAAACGTCAATGCCTATCACGGTCTGGGCCCGGACCGGCAGCAATGGTCGCTGGCGCGTTTAATCCGGCTCCTAGCGCGTATCGAGGGCTTGGAGCGCCTGCGCTACACGACGAGCCACCCGCGCGACGTGACCGAAGACCTCATCGCCGCACATCGTGACGAGCCCAAGCTGATGCCGAGCCTGCACTTGCCGTTCCAATCCGGTGACGACCGTATCCTCGCGGCGATGAACCGCAAGCACACGGCGGCGGACTACCTGGACCTGGTCCGTCGGATCCGCGTCGCGCGCCCCGACATCGCCCTGTCGACCGACATCATTGTCGGTTTCCCGGGGGAATCCGAGGTCGCCTTCCAGGCCACGCTCGACCTTGTCGAGAAAGTCGGCTTTGCCCAAGCCTATTCGTTCAACTACAGCCCGCGGCCCGGCACCCCTGCGGCGACACTCGGGGACCAAGTGCCGGAAACGGTCAAAACTGAGCGCCTATATCGCTTGCAGGCTGTTCTGGAGCGCCAGCAGGCCGAGTTCAACTCCCGTTGCGTCGGCAAGACGATGCGGGTTCTCTTTGAGCGCAAGGGGCGCCATTCCGGCCAGATTGCCGGCCGCTCACCCTATATGCAGGCCGTGCATGCGGACGGCGATGCTCAACTGATCGGCCGTGTGGTGAACGTCGAAATTGCTGGAGTTGAGGCTAACAGCTTGCGTGGCATTGTGCATATGCGACAAGCGGCTTAGCCGGCCACGATCTTTGTGCTAGCATGAATTTGAAGAATCTTTGGAGATCCAACTTGCTTGCTAGGCCAGCCACTCGACCGGCGCGCGCGGACCGGCGGCTGCGGGGTTGAACAGGGTGCTGAAAGCCGAGCCGACCCGCCTGGTCGTGCCATTTGAGGACAACCGGATTCTCAACCGGCTGCTGGGGGAGTATGACGGTCATCTCGCCCTGATCGAGGAGCGCCTTGGCATCGAGGCGCAAGCTCACGGCAATCTGGTGACACTGACGGGCACGGCGGATGCGTGCGCGCTGGCACGCGACGTGCTCGAGAAGTTATACGCCCGCATTCGCGCTGGGGAGGACGTCGGCCCCGGTGAAATCGACGGGCTACTCCGGCATCGGATGAACGAGGCGGCGCCGGCCGATGGCCTGCTGCAGATTCGAACCCGCCGCCGTGTGGTGACCGCCCGCTCGCCCAACCAGAGCGCGTACATCCAGGCCCTGAACCGGGTCGATCTGGTGTTTGGTCTAGGTCCTGCCGGCACGGGCAAGACGTATCTGGCGGTCGCCTATGCGGCGCAATGCTTGGAGCGCGGGACCGTTGAGCGGATCGTGCTCTCGCGGCCGGCCGTCGAGGCCGGGGAGCGCCTGGGCTTCCTCCCCGGCGATATGCGCGAGAAAGTCGATCCTTATCTGCGCCCGCTCTATGACGCCCTTTATGACGTGCTGCCGGCTGCCAAGGTCGAGCGCGACCTCGTTACGGGCACCATCGAGATCGCGCCGCTGGCTTTCATGCGTGGCCGCACGCTGGCCCACGCTTTTGTTATCCTCGACGAGGCGCAGAACGCGACCAGTATGCAGATGAAGATGTTTCTCACGCGCCTCGGCGAAGGGTCAAAGATGGTGGTCACCGGCGATCCCAGCCAGACCGATCTTCCCGCCGGTCAGAAATCCGGTTTGACCGAAGCGGTGAAGCTGCTGAAGGGCGTCCGCGGCATTGAAGCCGTGCGCTTCACCGCCAAGGACGTCGTCCGCCGGGACCTGGTGGCACGCATCGTGGAAGCCTACGACAAGCAGGGGTAGGCATTGTATTCGCCATGAGCATTCCCGACGTGGGCAAGCCCCGCCCCGGGGCGGATGACTATCGCGCGCCCGGCCTGCTTCTTGAGATTGTGGAGCAGGATGGCGACTGGTCGGCCATCGCAGACAGGCGTGGAAGCATTGAAGCGGCCGGAGCGGCCTTGGCGGCTCACCCGCGCTGCCGACAGGCACGCTCCAGCGAGGCCAGTATTGTGCTGGCGAGCGATGACTTCGTCAAAGCGCTCAACAATGCGTACAGGGGCAAGAATTCCGCCACCAACGTTCTTTCGTTTCCCTTCCAGGTTCCGCCCGGTGGGGAATCCGCCCGCTATCTCGGCGACGTTGTGCTCGCCTGCGAAACCCTGCAGCGAGAGGCTGCCGAACAAGGAATTTCCTCCAAGCACCACCTTCAGCACCTGGTCATTCACGGGCTTCTGCATCTGCTGGGCTTCGATCATGTGGCGCCTGCCGAGGCGGAGGACATGGAGTCACTCGAGGCGCAGCTTCTCGACGCGCTCGGAGTAGCCGATCCCTATGCCCGTGACCCGCTTGTTGAAGCCCAATGAGTTTGGACAGGCCATGACCGTCAAACCGACCGTAGCCGCCTCAGAGGCGTCCGCTGAAGAACCCGCTGGCGAACAGCCGCACAGTTGGTTCTCCACCCTGCGCTCGATGATCGGCTTGCCTGGCGCGCCGACGCTGCGTGCCACGCTTGAGCATGCGCTGAAGCATCCGGACGAATCGCAAACGTTTTCCGCCGAAGAGCGGGAAATGCTGCTGCGCACCCTGCGCTTCGGCCGGTTGCGCGTCGACGACGTGATGGTGCCGCGCGCCGATATCATCGCCATCGATGAGAGCGAGTCGATCCGCGAACTGCTGCAGATGTTCGACGCCGCCGGGGTGTCTCGCGTACCCCTGTTCCGCGAGACGCTCGATGATCCGCGCGGCATGGTTCACGTCAAGGATCTGATGCGCTGGCTGATCGCCGATGCCCTGGGTCGGCCTGCCAGCGAAGGCCACGCCCCATCGGGCGCCCGCACCGATCCCGATCGCATGCGGGCACCGGACCTCGGCCGGGCCGACCTTTCCAGGCCGATTGCCTCGACCAAGCTGCGCCGGCCGATGCTCTACGTGCCGCCATCGATGCCGGCAGCAAACTTGCTCATTCGCATGCAGTCGACGCACATCCACATGGCGATGGTCGTCGATGAGCATGGCGGAACCGACGGGCTGGTGACCATCGAAGACCTCGTGGAGCAAGTCGTAGGCGACATCGAGGACGAGCACGACGTTGCGGAGGCGGCCAATATCACCAGCGACCCGAAGCTTGGTTTGTTGATCGCCGCCCGCACCCCCATCCAGGAGCTTGAGGAGCATCTGGGTATGCAATTGCTCAATCCTGAGGACCGGGCCGACATCGACACAGTGGGCGGGCTCGTGTTCGCGCTGCTCGGCCGGGTCCCGGCCCGCGGCGAGCTCATCCGTCATCCCTCCGGCCTCGAATTCGAGATTCTCGATGCCGATCCGCGCCGCGTGAAGAAGCTGCGGCTGCATGCGGCTGCGGGCGCGACCGCGGGCGGCCGGCCAGGCGGTGCTTGACACAACTGCCGCGCGCCACAACTTTGCTCGCGTCCTTTGCCACGCGGAGCCTATGCCCCGTCGCTCCCCTTCCCTTCAGTCGTTCGCGGAGCGCGTGACCGGCCTGCGCGGATGGCGCCGGCGCGTGGCGGCGCTTGCTGCAGGCGTGGTGTCGGTGCTGGCCATGGCGCCGTTCTTCCTCTGGCCTGTGCTTTGGCTCACTTTGCCGATGCTGGTTTGGCTCATTGACGGGATTGCCGACGGCAATGGCACGAGGCGTAGCTTTCGGTCGCTTTTCCTGGAAGCCGCGGAGGTCGGCTGGTGGTTCGGTTTCGGTTACCTGGTGGCCGGGCTGTTCTGGATCGGCGACGCGTTCCTGGTCGAGGCGGAGAAATTTGCCGCCCTCATGCCCTTCGCGGTGCTGGGGCTACCGGCCGGCCTGGCGCTTTACTATGGGCTGGCGGCGGGCGTGGCGAGCTGGTTCTGGCAAACCGGTGGGTATCGGGTGCTGGCGCTGGCTTTGGCCATATCAACCGCCGAGTGGGTGCGCGGCCACGCTCTGTCTGGCTTTCCATGGAACGTGCTGGGCTACGCGCTGACGTTTCCGTTGCCGCTAATGCAGAGTGCCTCGCTGGTCGGCATCTACGGCTTGACGCTGTTTGCCGTCTTGATTTTTGCGCTGCCGCTGGTGCTGGTGGCCGAGTCTGGCCAGGGTGTCGCGGGCCGTGGCCGCCGCTTCTGGGCGTTTGCCGCCGGACTGCTGCCGCTGGCCGCCGGGGCGATCTATGGAGAAGTACGTCTGACCACCACGGCTACCGCCATGGTGCCGGGCGTGAGAATCCGGCTGGTGCAGCCAAGCGTGCCGCAGCGCGAAAAATGGCGGCCTGAAAGCCAACGGCGCATCTTCTTCGATCATGTGCGCCTGTCGAAGACCGATCCCGATGGACGCGTCGACGATCTGAAAGACATCACGCACGTCGTTTGGCCCGAAGCGGCAATGCCGTTTTTGCCGCTCGACCAGCCGGGGGCGCTGGCTGCCATCGACCAGATGCTGCCTCCGGGCACTCTCCTGATCAGCGGAGCGCTGCGAGCGGAGCCGGCTGGACCGGCCCCCAATCACGAGCGGCGCGTCTTTAACAGCATGCTGGTTTTCGGTCACGATGGTCCGGTACCCGTCCGCTACGACAAGATCCATCTCGTGCCGTTCGGGGAATACCTGCCGCTTCGGAGCTTGCTTGCAAGTCTGGGGCTGAGGCAATTGACCCAGGTTCG
>DASZQG010000124.1:0-15127 GCA_035550075.1 Hyphomicrobiaceae bacterium
AGGATCAGCGCCATGGCGTGCTCGGCAACGGCGGCAGCGTTGACGCCGGCGGCGCTCGCCAGCCGAATCCCATTCTCTCGCAGCACGTCCTTGTCGTACCAGTCCACGCCGGCGCTGATCGACTGGATGAGCTTCAGCCGCCCCCCTGCTCGCGCCAGCTCGTTGCGCCACAGCGTCGACACCACCAGCACGTCACAGCCGGGCAGCACCTTCGCCAGCTCCTCTGCGCTGCGTACCTCGACAAAATCAATGCCCGTGTTGCGCAGCGTGAACCGATCGCCCATCCGATACGCGGTGTGGGCAAAGCAAATGCGCAGGCCGTCTCTGGGTGGCAGCAGCATCGGGGCAGGCCTTCAGAACACGCGCAGCGGGAAGTAGCGCAGCACCAGCTCCTCGTAGCGCCCGCTCTCGCGGATTCGCCGCAGCGCCGCGTTCATCTGCGACTTCAGCTCCGTCTCGTCGCGCCGCACGGCGATGCCGACCCCATCACCGAAATACTTGGCCTCCACGAACGGCCCGCCCTTGAACTCGCAGCACGCCTTCGACGCCGTCCCACTTAGCCAGAACGCGAGGCCGATACCGTCGTCGAACAGCAGATCGACGCTGCCGCTCACAAGCGCATCGCGCGCAAGCTCAATCGTCTCGAACGCGCGGATGTTACTGTCGCGGAAGAAGGTGCGCAGGTAGGCCTCCTGCGCCGTGCCCTTGGCCACCGCGATCTTGCGGCCCTCCAGATTTTCCGGCGTGACCTCGATGCGACCCAGCTCGCGCTTGCCCGCGAAGCGCGCCGGCGTGTGGTAGTAGCGGTCCGTGAAATCGATCGCCTGCAGCAGGCCGGCCGTGATGGCATGCGAGGCGATGACGGCGTCGGCCTCGCCCCGCTGCAGCGCGGGCAGCAGCTCGCGCCACGGGCGCACCTGGACGTCACACGTGGCGTTCAGCTCCAGGCATACGGCGCGGGCCATGTCGACATTGAAGCCGGTCAGAACGCCGTCTTCGTCCAGGTAGTTGAAGGGCGGGTAGTCGTTGTCGGTCAGAAACCGGATGGCGGCGCGGCGCGGCTCGGCCGGCGGCTCGCGCTCCTGCGCCACCGCGACCGCCGCCAGCATCACCCAGGCTAGGCCAACAAAAATGAAGGCCGCCGCGACGCGCAGTCTGGGTATGGTGTTCATCGTTGAGTGCGACCTCATGGCGGCGGGGCGTCGGATCATGGCCATGCAGAAGAGCGGCTCAGGCCGCTCGCGACAGTACGGCCGTGCGCCTGCGCCTCATCTCAAGACCACTCTAGCGCCGCCGGCGCCCGCGGGACAGTACGCGGGCGCCGACGCAGAGCCGCCGCTACAACAGGAATATGCATTCCTCTTGGACGGGCCGCTCACCCGGCCGGGGCTGGCCTGGGCGGAAGCGCAGGCATGGACTTGCGGCGCGGCGATCCACGAGGTGTTGCTGGGCGCGGGTCTGGTCTCGCCGGCTTCCTACGCGGCCGCCCTGGCGCGGCACCTCGGTCTGCGCCTGCTGCTATGGGACGCCGCCATCGGCTTCGATGTCCCCGGCGGCGTCGACGATGGCCTGCCCGCGCGCGCCGGCGGCAGGGACCTGCGCGTCCTGGTGGCAACCGACGGCTCCCCCGATGCGGTGCGGCGCCGGGCGGCCGCGCTGGCGGCGCGGGGCCTCGAGGTCGCGCTGGTCCCATCGTTCGTGGCAGAGGCAGCGCTGGCCGCGCGGTGGCGCCGGCAGCGGCTGGGCCAGGCCGTCCATGGGCTGGCACAGCGCCATCCCGTCGATTCGGCCGCCGGCCCAATCTGGCTGTGGCAGGTGGTGGCTGCCGCCCTGGCGACCGGTCTCATCCTCGGTGGCCTGTCGGTGGCCCCGGCGGCAACCATCATGGCCCTGTCGGTGATGGTGGCGGTGCCGTTTCTGTGCATCGCGCTGCTGCGGCTGGCGGCGCTGCGCGAGGTGCTACGCACGCGCCGGCAGGACAATCGCACGAACGGGCCCGCGCCTCTCGCCGATCATCTCTTGCCCCGCTATTCGGTGCTCGTCCCGCTGTTGCGCGAAGCGGCGGTGCTGCCGGCGCTGGTGGCCGCGCTGCGGCGGCTCGACTATCCACCCGCCCGCCTCGAGATACTCTTGCTGTTGGAAGCGGGCGACGTTGAAACCCAGGCGGCGCTGCTCGCGCTGGATCTGCCAGGCAACATGCGCACCGTGATGGTGCCGGACCACGCGCCGCGCACCAAGCCCAAGGCGCTGAACTACGCCCTGCAGTTCGCCCGCGGCGATTTCGTCGTCGTCTACGATGCCGAGGACCGCCCGCAGCCCGACCAGCTCAGGCGTGCCGCCGCAGCCTTTCACGACGCGCCGGCGGACCTCGGCTGTCTGCAGGCGCAGCTCAACATCTACAATCCGCGCCAGAGCTGGTTCACCCGCCAGTTCACCATCGAATACTCCGCCCTGTTCGACGCCATCCTGCCGGCGCTGGTGCGGCTCGGCCTGCCGGTGCCGCTCGGCGGGACTTCGAACCATTTCCGGCGCGAGGCGCTGGCGGCGACGGGCGGCTGGGACCCCTTCAACGTCACCGAGGACGCCGATCTCGGCATTCGCCTGGCCCGCAGGGGTTATCGCACGGCCGTGCTGCAATCGACGACCTGGGAGGAGGCTCCCTGCACCTTCCTGCCCTGGCTGAAGCAGCGCACGCGCTGGCTCAAGGGCTGGATGCAGACGTATCTTGTCCACACACGCCAGCCGGTGCGCCTGGCGCGGGAGCTGGGATTGGGCGGGGCACTGGGCTTCCACGCCCTGATGGGCGGCCTGATCCTGTCGGCGCTGCTGCACCCGCTGTTCTATGTCCTGCTGGCGTACCACGCGCTGTCCGGTCAGCTTCTGGCCCGCGCCGACAGCACCATCGGCGCGCTGTGCTGGCTGCTCGCCTGTACCAACCTCGCGGCCGGCTACCTCGTTTCGATCCTCGTCGGGATTGTCAGCGTCCGCCGCCGCGGGCGGCGCGGCCTCGCCCGCTCCGCGCTGCTCATGCCCGTCGCCTGGCTGCTGATCTCGCTCGCCGCCTACCGCGCGCTCATCCAGCTCGTACGTGATCCGTTCGGCTGGGAGAAGACGGAGCACGGGGCCAGTCTTGTGGCGGCCCGCAGCACCGGAATGCGCCTCAGCGCAGCCGCGCGAGATAATAAGCGTTTTGCAGGTGGCACTGGCTGACGCGCCATTCCACCGGCTGGTCTACCAGACCGTAAGCGGTGCGATCGATTCGCAGCAAGGGCGTGCCCTCGGCAAGCTCGAGCGCGGCCGCCGCCTGCTTGTCAGCCGCTACTGCCGTGATGCGCTCGTCCGCCCTCACCACCAGTACGCCGTAGGTCTTCTGGAAATGGTCGTAGAGCGTATTGGGAAGCTCGGGCAGGTCGGCGAGGCCAGGAAACAGCGCATCCGGCAGCGCGATCGTCTCGACGATGAAAGGCTTGGCGTGGCGCAGGCGGGTGCGGGCGATGCGGATCACCTGCTCGCCCTCGTCCAGGCCCAGCGCGGCGCGCTCGGCGGCGTTGGCGGGGGCGCGCACGGGCACGGCGCGGCGGCTGTCCGGGATGATTTGGGCGCCGGCATCTTCGAAGAGCTGAAAGAAGCGGAACAGGACATGGGCGGGGGTATGCTGCACCACAAACGTGCCGCGGCCCTGCCGCCGGTGCACGAGCTGCTCGGCCGCCAGCGCGCTGATGGCCTTGCGCGCGGTGCCCTGGCTGACGCCGAACTCGCGCGCGATCTCGAATTCGTTGGGAATGAGCTGGCCCGGCTTCCATGCCCCCGAGCGGATACGCTCGATCAGCTGTTCGCGCACGCGCGCGTAAAGCGGACGGCTCTCTTCCTCCTCGTCGGCAGAATTCATGCTACAGACCTGGGACTCAAAGACGCGGCTGGATTGCGCTGCCTATCTTATATAAGATTAATTTCCCGGCTGTTCGCGGCGGCGAACGGACTTTCAACATTCGAACAGGGGGTGGAGCGTGCCAGCACCACATTTTCTTGTCCACAATACAAAGGACAACGTCGGCGTCGTCGTGGTCGAGGGCCTCAAGGCCGGAACCGACATGCTGGGCGTGATCACCGAAAACGATTCAACCCTGAAATTGCAGGCCAAGGAGGACATCCCCATCGGCCACAAGGTGGCGCTGAAGCCCCTGAAGAAGGGCGACACGGTCATCAAGTACGGCGCGGACATCGGTAAGATGATCGCCGACGCCGGCATCGGCGCCCACGTGCACACGCAAAACCTCAAGACTAAACGCTGGTAAGGGGCGCAAACCATGGCAACCAAATCCAACGGTCACAGCGCCAAGGCGAAGAGCAACCTCACCTTCCAGGGGTGGCGGCGTGAAAACGGCCGGGTCGGCGTGCGCAACCACGTCGTCATCCTGCCCCTCGACGATTTATCGAATGCGGCCTGCGAGGCGGTCGCCAACAACGTCAAGGGCACCCTGGCCCTGCCGCACCACTACGGCCGCCTGCAATTCGGCGCGGACCTCGAGCTGCACTTCCGCACGCTGATCGGCACCGGCTCCAGCCCGAACGTCGCCGCCGTCGTCGTCATCGGCATCGAGGACGGCTGGACCAAGCGGGTGGTGGACGGCATCGCCAAGACCGGCAAGCCCGTGGTCGGCTTCGGCATCGAGGGCCACGGCGACATCGCCACCATCGCCAAGGCCTCCTACAAGGCCAAGGAATTCCTGCAGTGGGCCTCCGAGCAGCCGCGCACCGAGTGCGGCATCAAGGACCTGTGGGTGTCGACCAAGTGCGGCGAGAGCGATACCACCACCGGCCTCGCTTCCTGCCCAACCGTCGGCAACATGTACGACAAGCTGATCCCCGAGGGCATCTACGGCTGCTTCGGGGAGACCTCGGAGATCACCGGCGCGGAGCACATCGCCAAGTCGCGCGCGATCAACGAAAAGATCGGTGAGAAGTGGATGAAGGTGTTCCAGGCCTACCAGGACGAGGTGATCGAGCCGCACAAGGTGGACGACCTCTCCGAAAGCCAGCCGACCAAGGGCAACATCGCCGGCGGCCTGACCACCATCGAGGAAAAAGCCCTCGGCAATCTCGAGAAGATCGGCCGCACCTGCAAATACATCGAGGTACTGGAGCCGGCGGAGACGCCCGCGGCCGGCCCCGGCCTCTACTACATGGACACCTCCTCCGCGGCGGCCGAATGCGTGACGCTGATGGCGGCGGCCGGCTACGTGGTGCACACCTTCCCGACCGGGCAGGGCAACATCATCGGCAACCCGATCGTTCCCGTCATCAAGATTTCGGGCAATCCGAAGACGGTGCGCACCATGGCCGAGCACATCGACCTCGACGTCTCCGGCATCCTGCGGCGCGACATGACGCTGGACACCGCCGGCGACGCACTGATCGACATGATCATCCGCACCGCCAACGGCCGGCTCACGGCGGCCGAGGCCCTCGGCCACCGCGAATTCGTCATGACGAAGCTTTACCGGAGCGCGTAAGCCGCCTTCCGCGAAGGTTGCGCGTGCCTGTATCTGCGCTCATCCTGGCCTACTCTCCATCGAAAGATGGGGAGAGGCAGGACAGGGTATAGCCTATGAAGATCACCCGCATCCGCGACGCCGTGGCGCCGATCCCCTCGCCCATGCGCAACGCCGTCATCTCCTTCGACAAGATGACCATCAGCGTTGCCGCGGTCGAAACCGACGTCATGCATGAGGGCAAGCCGGTGATCGGCTACGGCTTCACCTCCAACGGCCGCTACGCGCAGTCCGGTATCATCCGCGACCGCCTCGCCCCGCGCATTCTCGAAACTGATCCCGCAAAGCTGCGCGATGAGTCCGCCGGCACGCTCGATCCAGCCGCCATCTGGGCCGCCATGATGAGCAACGAGAAGCCCGGCGGACACGGCGACCGCGCGTTCGCCGCGGGCGCCATCGACCTCGCCGTCTGGGACGCCACGGCGAAGATCCTCGGCAAGCCCCTCTGGCGCCTCCTCTCCGAGCGCTACAACGGCGGCAAGTTCGACGCGCGCGTGCTTGTCTACTCCGGCGGCGGCTACTACTACCCCGGCAAGGAGAAGCAGGGCTTGCAGGACGAGATGCGCCAGTGCCGCGACCTCGGCTACCGCCTGCTGAAAATGAAAATCGGCGGCGCGTCGCTCCCCGACGACCTCAGGCGCATCGAGTGGGCGCTGGAAATCGCCGGCAGTGGCCAAAACTTGGCCGTCGACGCCAACGGCCGTTTCGACCTCGACACGGCCCTCGCCTATGCCCGGGCCATGGAGCCCTACGGCCTCGGCTGGTTCGAGGAACCGGTCGACCCGCTCGATTACCGCGCGCACGCGGTACTTTGCGAGGCCACGCCGATGCCGGTCGCCACCGGCGAGAACCTGTTCTCGGTGCCCGACTTCCGCAACCTTGTCCGGCACGGCGGCATGCGCCCCAACCGGGACTGGCTGCAGCCCGATCCTTCCCTGTGCTACGGGCTCACCGAAGCCCTGCGCATCCTCGACATGGCGCACGCCGCGGGCTGGGCCCGGCGCCGCTGCGTGCCGCACGGGGGCCACCAGCTCGGCCTCAACATGGCCGCGGGCCTGCAGCTCGGCGGCACGGAGAGCTACCCCGGTGTGTTCAAGCCCTACGGCGGCTTCGCCGATGGCATTCCCGTCGCTGACGGCTATACCAGTCCGCACGAAACGCCCGGCATCGGGATCGAGCTGCGGGCCGAGATGTTTGCCGACATGCGCAAGCGCCTGGAGCTGGCGTGACGCAGCACGAATCCGGAGCCCCTATGAACGACATCGTCATCACCGAATTTCTCGAGCCGGCCGCTGTCGATCTGCTGAAGAAAGACTTCAGTGTGCACTGGGACCGCGAGCTATGGACCAAGCGCGCCGATCTTGAAAAGCTCGTGCGCGACCTGCCGGCTCTGATCGTGCGCAACCGCACACCCGTCGACCGCGACCTGCTGGCGATGGCACCCAGGCTGAAGGTGGTCGGCCGCCTCGGTGTCGGCCTCGACAACATCGACGTTGCCGAGTGCGAGCGGCGCGGCGTGGAGGTGTGCTCGGCCCGCGGCGCCAACGCCACCTCGGTCTCCGAGTACGCCATCGCCATGGCCATGACCCTGCTGCGCGGGCGCGCGTATCGCGATACCCACCGCATCGTCGCCGGCGAATGGCCGCGTGAGGAGCTGGGCCGCGGCACGGAGCTGGCCGGCAAGACGCTCGGCATCATCGGCCTCGGCTCCATCGGCTCGACCACGGCGCGCAAGGCTCGCGCGCTCGACATGCGCGTCATCGCCTGCGACCCCTACCTTGCCGACACGAGCGAAAACTGGAACATCGCCGAGAGGGTTTCGCTGGAGGCGTTGCTCGTGCGCGCCGACGTCATCACCATCCACTGTCCGCTCAACGAGGAAACGCGCGGCATGATCGCCGGGCAGGAGCTATCGCGCGTGAAGAAGGGCGCGGTGCTCATCAACTCGGCGCGCGGCGGCATCGTCGATGAGCCCGCCTGCGCCGCGGCGCTGAAAAGCGGGCAGCTCGGCGGCGCCGCTCTTGACGTGTTCGACTATGAGCCGATCAAGGCCGAGGCCGGCAAGGTGTTCGCCGGCATCCCCAACGTCATCCTCACTCCGCACATCTCCGGCGTGACGCTTGAGGCCAACCACCGCGTCAGCTTCATGACCGTGGAGAGCGTCGCCCGCGTGCTGAAGAGAGGCCGATGACCGCGGCCAAGACCCTCTCCGCCCCGGAGCTGGAGCAGCTCATTTCTGCCGCGCTCGTGGCCTCGCGCACCTCCAGCCCCAACGCCGCCTCCGTGGCGCGCGCCCTGGCCCGCGCCGAGATGGATGGCCAGAAAGGCCACGGCCTCAGCCGCGTGCCGAGCTATGCCGCGCAGGCCAAGGCCGGCAAGGTGGATGGGTTCGCCGTCCCCGAGGCCCGGCAGACGCGCCCTGGCGCGCTCATGGTGGACGCCCGGCATGGCTTCGCGTTCCCCGCCTTCGACCTCGCCATCGAGACGCTGCCCGGCATGTGCGCAGCCACCGGCATCGCCGCCGCCGGCTTCACCCGTTCGCATCACTTCGGCGTCGTCGGCCACCACGTCGAGCGGCTGGCGGACGCCGGGCTGATTGCCCTTGCGTTCGGCAACACGCCGAAGGCCATGGCCCCGTGGGGCGGCAAGCGTGCACTGTTCGGCACCAACCCGATCGCCATGGCCGCCCCTGTCCCCGGCAAGCCGCCTCTCATCATCGACCTGGCGCTGAGCCAAGTTGCGCGCGGCAAGATCCTCACCGCCGCGCAGAAGGGCGAGCCGATCCCGGCGGACTGGGCAGTGGACGAGAGCAACCAGCCGACCACCGACGCGCGGGCCGCGCTCAAGGGCACGCTGCTGCCGATCGGCGGCGCCAAGGGTGCGGCGCTGGCGCTGATGGTGGAAATCCTGGCCGTCGCGATGACGGGCGCGCGCTTCGGCTTCGAGGCCAGCTCCTTCTTCGATGCGGAAGGTCCGCCCCCTGGCGTCGGCCAGTTGCTGCTGGCCATTGACCCGGCGGCGTTCGGCGGCGCGGGTGTTTTCGCCGACCGCATGAGCACCCTGGCAGCGATGATCGAGGGCGACGGCGATGCGCGCCTGCCCGGCGCCCGCCGCGCGACCCTGCGCGAGACGGCCCTTCGCGACGGCGTCACCGTCGACGCCGCGCTGCTGGCGGAAGTGCGCGCGCTGGCGGCAGGCTAAGGGCAGGCTACTGCCAGCGCAGCTCGAACGGCGATAGCGAAATGCGGCTGTCCTTCGGCGCCGCCGCGGCAGCGTTGCCATCTCCCGCGCCGTAGAACACGTCGGCGGCAACACCCGACAGCACGACCTGCGGGGCATCGCGGTAGGTCATGTTGGTGCGATCCACCGCCAGCGATCCGTCAACCCACACCCGCAGCACGCCGTCCGCCTTCTTTGGCGCGTTGAGTGCGACCTCTTCCTCGAGCCGCACCCAGCGCCCGCGCGGCAGCACCACGCTTTCGCGTTCCGCCACGAACTGCTGCGTCTCCGCGGAGCGGGTTACCTTGGTGGTCACGCCGGCCCGCCCGTCGGACCGCCAGGCCAGCGGCGCGCTGAACGCGTCCGCGCCTTCGCCCTCGGCGGCGCCCGTCACGCCCGGCAAGGTACCGCCGCGGTGGAAGTCGAAATCGCCCGGCAGCAGCACGTCATAGACGAGGCAGACCGCCGGCTTGTCGTGCAGCGCGTGTGGCCACCACGGAAAGCTCATGCCGCCCGCGGCCGCGTCCTGGGGAGCCGTCGTCCCCTTGTGCAGGCTCACCGTCATCGCCGCCGGAAATGTCGCATTGCTCATCGGCCTGACGGTGACGTTCTCCGCCACGCCGAGGTCCTTGCCGCCGAGCATGGCCTGCAGGTCCTCGGTGCTCACCACCGACCCGCCCCGCGTCAGCGCAAAGCGCGTGGCATTGGCGTAGCGCTCGCTGCAGGGCGCCGTGGTCCTCGACGTCAGCGCCGAGCGGCCGACGGCGATCAGCGCCGCGCCCGCCGCAAGTACCGCGGCGGCGTTGAACAAAATGACCTTGGTGCCCGGCATCCGCATGGCTCGCCCCCAGTCCGGCTTGTGCGCGTAGTCGCGCCAGCTTCGCACCAGGGGCTAAAGAAGTCCTAAACGCGCCGTTAATCCCGTGCGCGCTGCGGTCTCAGGCCGGCAGAATCTTGCCCGGGTTCATAATCTCCAGCGGATCGAGTGCGGCCTTGATAGAGCGCATCACCGCGAGCCCATCGCCGAGCTCCGCCTTCAGGTACTTGGCCTTGCCCTGGCCGACGCCGTGCTCGCCGGTGCAGGTGCCTTCCATGGCGATGGCCCGTTCGACCAGACGCTCCAGGAAGCCCTCCAGGGCTGCCATCTCCTTGGGATTGTTGCGGTCGAACACTGGCGTGGTGTGGAAGTTGCCGTCGCCAACGTGGCCGACGATGGGCGCGATCAGGCCGGAAGCCTCGATATCCTTCTGCGTCTCGACCACGCACTCGGCCAGCCGCGAGATGGGCACGCACACATCCGTTGCCAGCGCGTCCCGCGCCGGCCACACGGTTTTGATGGCCCAGTAGGCATCATGCCGCGCCTTCCACAGGCGCCGCCGCTCCTCCTCGCTCTCCGCCCAGTCGAAGCGCAGCGCGCCCTCGGCCTCGGCAATGACCTTGAACTGCTCGACCTGGTCGCGTGCGCCGGCCTCGGTGCCGTGGAACTCGAGGAACAGCGTGGGTTTTTCCTCGAGGCCAAGCTTGGCGTAAATGTTGACGGCCTTAATCTGCATGGCGTCAAGCAGCTCCATGCGCGCCACTCCCAGCCCGAGCTGGATCGACTGGATCACCGCGTTGCAGGCCCCTTCCAGCGACGAGAAGGGACACACCGCGGAAAGAATTCGTTCCGGAATGCCATAGAGACGCACGGTCAGCTCGGTGATGATGCCGAGCGTGCCTTCCGCCCCCACGATGAGCCGGGTCAGGTCGTAGCCCGCCGCCGACTTGCGCGCGCGCTGCGCGGTCTTCATCACTGAGCCGTCAGCCATCACCACGGTCAGGTTCAGCACGTTCTCGCGCATGGTTCCGTAGCGCACGGCCGTGGTGCCGGACGCACGCGTGGAGGCCATGCCGCCGATGGTGGCTTCCTCGGCGCCCGGATCGACCGGAAAGAACAGTCCGAGGTCGCGCAGGTGGTCGTGGAGCTGCTTGCGCGACACGCCCGGCTCCACCACGCAGTCGAGATCGCGCTCGTTGACGGCCAGCACGCGGTTCATGCGCCCAAAGTCGAGCGACAGTCCGCCGCGCGGCGCATTGATGTGGCCCTCCAGCGATGTGCCTGCGCCGAACGGCACGATCGGCACCCGGTGCGCCGCCGCAACCCGGACCACCTCGCGTACCTCCTCCGCATTCTCCACCCAGATCACGGCATCCGGCGGCTGGTTGCGGATCCAGGTAAGGTTGTTGGCGTGTTGGCGGCGAATCGCCTCCCCGGTCTGCAGACGCTCCCCGAACCGCTGGCGCAATATCGCTATGGCCGTGGCGATCTCTTCGCCGCTCGAATCGCGCGCCTGCGCCATAGCCATCGATGAAGCCCTCGCCTGTCAGTTGGCGGCCACGCCGCCGGAAATTCCGTGGACAGCGCACGTTGCCACAAAATACACCGTTCACAAAGTCGTGTTGCCGCCCGCTCTTGCAGCCTCATTCGGTCATAGCGATCTACCCCCTCGCCAGTCCCGGGCGTAGCCGGTGCTGCTGGCGAAGGAGAAAAACAATGCTGCGCCAGATCTTGAGCTACAGGGCACGGCGACTCAAAGCCGGCAATGAAAACCTGCCGGCCTGCGAGCGCGGAGAGGCCGTGCCTGCGTCCAACATTCGCGCCTTGGCGACGGAGGCGGCGCTGGCGACGGCTGTCGATACCTCAGCCGCGGTTCTCGTGCCCCTGTTCGCCAGCGACCACTACCACCAGCCGCGGGTGCGCCGCCGCAGCCCCATGCGGCGCGCGAGCTGATTTCAGGCGGATCTGCCTGCGCCGGCGTCCTGTTCGGTCAGGGCGCCGGCGTATCGTTCCAGTGCTTCCACGCGCTGGGCGACGCTGGGGTGCGTGGAGAACAGCCCGCTGACCCGCTCGGCCACGGGGTTCTCAATAAAGAATGCCTCCATACGCGAGGGCACGTCGAAGGCGGCGTTCTGCTCGATCTTACGCAGGGCGCGCACCAGCGCGTCCGGATTCTTGGTCAGCTCGGCCGAACCGGCGTCCGCGAGATACTCGCGTGACCGCGACAGGGCAAACCGGATCAGAGTCGAGATGCCCCACGAGATCAGGATGATCGCCACGGCGACGGCAATCGCCAAAATCGCGCCGCCGTCTCCACGGCTGCGCCGGCGGTCGTCGTCGCTGCCGCCACCGCCCCAGCCGGTTGAGGCGTCATCCATGGAGCTGCGCCGGCGGGTCGGCGACCAACCGTAGGGAAAGTCCCACCCGCGCACCACGAGGTCGCCGAAGAACGCGAAGATTCCGGCAAAGATCACGGCGATCACCATGAGCTGCGTGTCGCGGTTGCGGATATGCGTCAGCTCGTGCGCAAGCACCGCCTCCAGCTCGGCATCGCTCAGCGTATCGACCAGCCCGCGCGTGACCGCGATCACGTACTGCCCCTCGCGCAGGCCGGAGGCGTAGGCGTTCAGGGCGGGCGTATCGATGAGCTGCAGCGCGGGCATCGGCAGCCCGCGCGAAATGCATAAATTCTCCAGCACATTGTAGAGCTTCGGCGCCTCGTTCCTCGTCACGCCGCGCGCGCCGGTCGCCAGGCCTATCAGTGTCTGGTGCGCGAAGTAGGCGATCACGAACCAGGCTAGCGACGCCAGCATCGCCACCGGCCACGACCGCCTGAACTGCCACACGGCGCCGGCCACGATCTCTTCGAAGGTGCCGCCGTAGAGCGCGCTCCAGATCAGCAGAATCGAGAACAGCAGCGCATGCAGCAGCGCGACGAAGCCCGCGAGCAGTAGCACCGATCGCACCCGGTTCGCCCGGATATGTCCGTACAGTCCATAGGCATGAAACATTCCGGCCCGCCGCGCGCGCCTTGCGCCTTTAGAACTTCACCTGCGGCGCCTGCGACACCACCTTGCGCTCGGCCTCTTCGAGGTTGAAGAACTCCTGCGGCCCGAAGCCCATCGACTGGGCGAACAGCACCGCGGGGAAGCTTTCACGCGTGGCGTTGTATTCGGCGGCCGTGTTGTTGAAGAAGCGCCGCGCCGCCGCGATCTTGTTCTCGAGATCGCCGAGCTCGCTCTGCAGTTGCTGGAAATTCTGGTTCGCTTTCAGGTCGGGATAAGCCTCCGCCAGCGCAAAAAGCTGGCGCAGCGCGCTCTGCAGCGCGCCTTCCGCCGCCGCCTGCGCCGCCGGGCCCTGGGCCGTCACGGCGGCATTGCGCGCCTGGATCACACTTTCCAGCGTCTGGCGCTCATGCGCAGCATAGCCTTTCACGGTCTCGACCAGGTTGGGAACCAGGTCGTGGCGCTGCTTGAGTTGCACGTCGATGTCCGCGAATGACTGCCGGCAGCGCTGACGAAGCGAGACGAGCCCGTTGTAGGTCATCACCAGCCACAGGGCGGCGAGGACGATGATACCGACGATAATCCAACCCATGCGACATCTCCATCACCGCCCTACGCAATCGCCTGCGCCGGCAAATTTCGCTATATGGGAATGGCATGGCGCTGCCGCAGCGGCAAGCGAAAGAGGATCGAGCACGGCCCGCATCGGGGGGGCACGGAATGTTGCAGTTGTCGTTTCGGCTGGCTGATCTGATCCTCGTTGCGCTCATCTGCCTGTTGATCCTGCGGCTGGTGCTGGCCGCCGTTCCCCGCCCCGGCAGCGCGGTTCATCGCGGCGTCAGGGCCGTCACGGACCCGGTGGTCAATGCCTTCGGCGCGATCACGCCGCGCATCGTTCCCCTTGGGCTGGTGACCGCGTCCGTGATCTTCTGGGCCCTGTCCCTTCGCATCCTGCTGTTCATCGCCGCCAGCGCGATGGCCATGCGGCGCACCTTCGGTTGACGCCGTGGATCCCATTGAAAGCCTGCGCCGGTCTCCCACGCGCTCTGCGCTGCTGGCAGCGATCTGCCTGGTGGCGATCGCCAACGGGTTCATCGCCTCGCCCTATTCGGACTCGGTTGCCTATCTGCTCTATCTCCTGCTGGGAAAGTCCGAGATCGCCTCGTCGCTGCTGTCGCTGTTCGGCCGCAGGTCGGCCATCCTCAACAGCGTCAGCAGCAACCTCGCGCCGGTGATCATCACCGCGATGACGCTCGCCGTCGCCGGCATTCCAGCCGCGATCTACGAGCGCATCAGGGGGCTCACGTTCAGCAGCGCCGCATCCCTGTCGATCTGGCTCGCGGCGACCGTGCTGCTCTCGCTGCCCGTGCTGCTGAGCCTGTTCGGCGAAGGCTGAAGCTGCGGAGCGCTGTCGCGAGACCGCCGTTCGTGCGAGAAGCTCACCAGGGCGTATTGGCGATGGCGACCTGCGCGCCCCAGCTCGCGGCCGGCACGTGCCCTTCGGGCGCCTTGGCGGGCGGCGTCGGCTCATGCTGCGCGACCGCCTTGGGCGCCAGCGCGGGAGCGGGCGCCATCTTCGGCATCGGCTTGGGATCGAGCTTCACCATCTTCCGCACGTAGTCGACGTTGGCCGCGGCAACCTCAGGCGTGGCATCGCGCGCCGCGGCAATCTTGGCTTCGTCGTATTTGCCCTGCAGGCTCAGCACGAGCGCCAGGTTCTGGCTGACGCGCGGGTCATGGCCGCCGACCGCGGCCGCGCGCTTCAGTAGCGGCTCGGCCTTGTCGGCGTTGCCGACCATGGCGTAGGCAAGGGCCAGGTTGTTCAGCACCGAGGGCTGGTCCGGCGCCAGCACGATAGCGCGCTCATAGAACTTGATGGCGTCCTGGTAACGGCCCTCTTTGGCCAGCGCCGTGCCGCGCGCCGAGACAATCTTCCAGTCCGGATGCGTGGGGTCGTCGGCGGCTTCGAGCAGCTTCTGCGCCACGCTGATCTGGTCGAGGTCGAGCGCAAGCCTGCCGTACTCGCCATTGATGGCACGGTCGGTGCCGTGGAAGATCGAGGCCTCCTGCAGCACGGCCAATGCCCGCTGCTTCTCACCGATGGCTTTCAGGCTGCGCGCATAGTTGAGGGCGATCTTGGAGTCGCGCGGATTCTTGGCAAACGCCTTGCCCCAGTACTCGGCGGCCTTGGCGGGCGTCGCGCCGGGTCCCGGACCCGGCAGATCGGCGGCGGCTGCTGTTTCGTCCGACAGGGAAGCGATCTCTCCGCCCTGCTGGGCGCACGCCCCAAGGGCCAGGCAGGCCGCAACCGCCATCGCCCGCCCCACATAGCCTGACCTGAACATCGCCAGCCCCCGCCCGCGCCTGCCCGTGGCCGCGCGATTCGCCCATTAACCGTAAGGTTGTGGTACAGCCCTCAAGAAAGTCTTAACCACGCGCCTGGGCGCCGTAGCGGGCCTTGGGGGCCGCCCTTTCCGCCCGGCCCCAAGGCTTGGCGCGGCCCGAGTCGCCCGCCGGCGGGCCATTTTGGCGTT
>DASZQG010000125.1:0-9834 GCA_035550075.1 Hyphomicrobiaceae bacterium
CCATAGCAAGTCTCTTTCGTCCCGCCGTTCTTAATGCACAAGGCAGCACGCTGCTGGCAGGTAACCGCGTGGGCAGGACTGGCGACGAGAATTGCAAGGAGCCCGAGCGCAATTGCTGGCGACAAAGGCCGCATAAGAACGTCCTCCCTGTCTGCAAGCCCAAAATAAGGCGCCCACACCATATCACCTCGCTGCCTTCTGGCGCATCGTTCTGCGCCGAACCTCAAGCCCGATCTGATAGACGGTCCGGGGGCTCATTCCCACGCGCGAACCGCGCCGGGTGAGGCTGTGCCAGAGGCGCTCTAGCTGTGCGTCGCTGAGCTTTTGCAAAGCCATGGGGAGATCGGCAGCCCTAATCTCCCCGATGCTCCGTTTCGGTGGGCGCGGGTGGGTCTTTGTCATTGCTGCTCCTCAGCTCGCACGGCGGGGTGCTCTGAGTAATCGAAGCGCGGGGAGACAAAGCGACCGGTTCGCGCGTCGTGCAGGGTTCCCGCGTCTGAGCGGATGACGGGGCCGGGCCGCTTCCCTTCCACTCCCGCCTTCGCGGCGAGGGCGAGGAGAGCTAGTCGCGCGGTCGCATGCCCCGAGCTCAGCGTTTGGCCTCGGCGGCGGTCGAGATCGCGGCCAGGGCTTCGTTGCCGAGCGGCAGGTCGATGGGCTGATTGCGATCAGCGGACAAATCGGCGGCGCAGTAGACCTCCATCACCGTGCGTGCGCTCTCGGGCCTCACCATCACCGGCCGGTCGAGCAGCACCGATTCCAGGAAATACAGCGTCTCGGGGCCCATCTGCCCGGCGAACACATAGTCGACCTGCTCGCCCGGCATGGTCGACATCGGAAAGCGGATGCCATCGGCCGTGGTGGTGAGCCAGTTGTCGCGCTGGCTGTCATCAAGGAACAACGAGCCTTCGGTGCCGGTGATCTCGATCCAGGTGGTGCAGTAGTTGGGGTAGCTGGGCGGCAGGTTCCAGCCGCCGCCGATCGCCACCAGCACGCCGTTGTCCATGGTCACGGTGGACCACATGATGTCGTAGGAGCCGTTAACGGATTGCATGAACCCGTAAGCGCCCTGGGAATAGACGCGCACCGGTTTGGCCGGCTCCAGCAGCCAGAAGGCGAGGTCGAGGTCGTGGGTCGATTCCATGGCGGCGGGCGAGAGCTTCACGCGGGAGGCGATCTTCTTGCCGAGGTTGCGCGAGAGATGGCGGCTGACCATGACGCTGACGGGCTTGCCCAGCGTGCCATCGGTGATCTTCTTCTTCGCGTAGGCGAGCTTCGTGTTGAAGCGCTGCGAATAGCCGATGGTGAACTTCAAGTTGCCGCGCCGGGCAAGCTCGATCAGCTCGTCAGCCTCGTACAAGGTGAGCGCGATCGGCTTTTCCAGCAGCACGTGCTTGCCGGCGCGCAGGCAATCGCGCGCAATGGGGAAGTGCGTGTGCTCGGGCGTGGTGGAGATATAAACGACGTCGATTGCGGGGTTCTGGATGATGTCGCGGTAGTCTGCCGTGGCGGTGGTGGCGTTGGTGAGCTTGCGGACCTCCGCCAGGCGATCAGGCCGGATCTCGCACAGGTGCAGCCGATCGACCAGCGCCGAGCGCGCGAGCGTTTCCGCGCGGATGCCACCGCACCAGCCGGTGCCGATCACTGCCACCTCGACCTGACGCATCGCCTTTTTCTCCCCGTGTGCCGCCGCGATAACACCACAAAGTAGCCTCTGCCGGTCCGCGACCTTGCCCGAAGTGCGCCGGGTCGCTAGCATCCCGGCAAAATACGAAAAGCTGTCTACAGATTACTGTGCAGCGCGCAAGGGAGGATAGAAAATCATGGACAGGCGCACATTCATCGCCGGCACCGCCGCTTCGGTCGCCGCCTTCTCAACCGGTGCAGGCGCGCAAGGCGCTTACCCCACGCGTGCCATCACGCTGATCAATCCGTTCCCGCCCGGTGGCGCGGCCGACGTGGTGGCCCGGCCGTTTGCGGCCGTCCTGGAGCCGATCATTAAGCAGCCGGTGGTGATCGAGACCAAGGCCGGAGCGGCAGGCCAGGTCGGCGCCCAATTCGCCGCCAGCGCGGCACCGGACGGCTATACGCTGCTGATCCACATCGTCTCGATTTCGGGCTTCGCCGAGGTCGACAAGCTGTTCGGCCGCCCGCCCAAGTTCACGCGCGCCGATTTCATTCCCATCGCCCGCTTCACCGAAGGCCCGATGGCGATCATCGTTAACTCGCAAACGCCCTACAAGACCCTGAAGGAGCTGGTGGACGACGCCAAGAAGCGGCCAAATGAGATCATCTTCTCCTCGTCTGGTCTGTATGGCGCGCTGCATCTGCCGACGGCGCTGTTCATGAAAGCGGCGGGCATCCAGATGCGGCATCTGCCGACCAACGGCGGTGGGCCGGCGCTCACGGCTCTGCTCGGCAACAACTCGCAGGTGTTGGTGTCGTCGATCGCCGCGGCCAACGTGCACCTCAAGTCCGGCAAGGCGCGCGCGTTGGCGTGCTTCTCTGCCAAGCGCGCGGCCTCCCTGCCCGACGTGCCGACCTTGAAGGAACTCGGCTACGACGTGGAGTTCTCGCTGTGGGTCGGTCTGTTCGCGCCCAAGGGTACGCCGGAGCCCATCATCGCCAAGTTGCGCGAGGACGCCAAGAAGGCGGCGGCCACGCCCCAGTTCGCCAAAGCCATCGATAATATCGGCGACGTGGTTGCCTATCTCGATCAGCCCGAATTCGCCAAGTTCTGGGACGCGGACGCCAAGCGGGTCGAGGACGCGGTGCATTCGATCGGCAAGGTCTGATAGGCCAAGGGCGCGACAGGCTCCAACAGCAGGGAATGCGCGTGCAGATACGCACGGACCATGCCGCCGGCGGCGCCATCGTAGCTGCTGGCGCGCTCGTTCTGGCGCTGAGCGCGGATTTGCCGTTCGGCACACTCGCCTCGCCGGGCGCGGGCATGTTGCCGACGGCGGTGACCGTGCTGATGATGGCGTTCGCCGTCATCCTGGTCCTGCGGGCTGCCCAGAGCCCGCCGCTTGCCGACATTGACTGGAGCGACGTCCGGCACGCCGCCCGCGTGGTTGGCGTAATGGGGTTGGCGGTCGCCTTCTACATCTCACTCGGCTTCGTGCCGACCATGGTACTCCTCCTGTTCGTGCTGACCTACGCCATCGAGCGCCGGCCGCTACTGCCGGCGGTGCTGTTCAGCGTCGGCGTCACGCTGATCGCCTACCTGCTGTTCAATATCCTGCTTAAGGCGCCGCTGCCGCGCGGCGTGTTCTGGTACTAGCTTGGAATCAACCCTCGACAGCCTGGCGCTTGGATTCTCGGTGGCGTTCAGCCCCGGCGTGCTGCTGTACGCCTTCGTCGGCTGCCTGGTCGGCACCCTGGTCGGCATGCTGCCCGGCATCGGCCCTCTGGCCGGCATCTCCATCCTGCTGCCGGTGACCTTCGGGCTCGACGCCACCAGGGCCATCGTGATGCTCGCGGGCATCTACTACGGCTCGCAGTACGGCGGTTCGACAACCTCGATCCTGATGCGCATCCCCGGCGAAGCCGCCTCGGTGATGACGTGCATTGACGGTTATGCCATGGCCAAGAAAGGCCGTGCCGGCGCCGCACTCTCCATTGCCGCGGTAGGCTCATTCGTGGCCGGCACGTTCGGTGTCATCATGCTGACGCTAGTTGCGCCGCCGATGGCCAACTTTGCGCTGCGCTTCGGGCCACCGGAATACACCGCGCTGCTGGTACTGGGGCTGGTGTTCCTCGCCTACATGTCATCCACCTCGTTGGTTCGCACGCTGCTGATGGCCTCGATCGGACTGCTACTCGGTTGCATCGGCATCGACGTGATGACCGGGCACTTTCGCTATTCCTTCGACATTAAGGAGCTGGGCGATGGCATCGGCATCGTGCCGGTGGCGGTCGGGCTATTCGGCATCGGTGAAATCCTATCCACTCCGGCCAGCGCAGTGACAGAAAAGGTGGTGCCTCCTCGCCTGCGCGAATTGCTGCCCACGCGAACGGAATGGCGCCAGTCGGCGATGCCAATTGTGCGCGGCTCGCTGCTCGGCTTTTCCGTCGGCATCGTCCCGGGCTCAGCCCACATCATCGCCAGCTTCCTATCGTACGCGGTGGAGAAGCGCCTCTCCAGGACGCCAGAGGAGTTCGGCAAGGGCGCGGTGGCGGGCGTTGCCGGGCCGGAATCGGCCAACAATGCCGCCTCGACTGGGGCGTTCGCGCCCATGCTGGCGCTGGGCCTGCCGACCGGGCCGGTGACGGCGGTGCTGATGGCGGCACTGCTGATCCACGGCGTGCCGCCCGGGCCGATGCTGGTCAGCGAGCATCCCGACGTGTTCTGGGGCTTCATCGCCTCGATGTACGTCGGCAACTTGGTGCTGCTGGCGCTCAACCTGCCGCTGGTCGGACTGTTCGTGAGCGTACTACGCATTCCGTACGCCTACCTCTATCCGCTGATCATCATGTTCTGCATCATCGGCGTCTACGAGGTGAACCACTCCATCATCGATGTGTGGATCATGCTGACCATGGGCGTGGCCGGTTATCTGCTGCGCAAGTTCGATTTCGACCCCGCGCCGCTGGTGCTCGGCCTCGTCATCGCGCCGATCTTCGAGCTCAGCCTGCGCCAGTCGCTGATCATGTCGAACGGCAACTGGCTGATTTTCGTGCAGCGGCCGATTGCGCAGGGCCTGCTGGCCGTATGCGCCGTGTTGCTGGGCCTGGCGGCGCTGTCGCCGCTTTTCAAGCGGCGCGACTGGCGCGCCAAGCTGGCCGAGGTGGAGGCGGGCGAGGCGTCGTCGTAGGCGTCCTCGCCGCACTGGCCTGCATCCTGATCCGGTACCAGGCGAGAGGAGCGAATCCGGCTATTCCGAAGTCTCATCAGGAGATATGGAGATGGCACGGAAGGGGAAGTCGACGGAGAAGAGCGTGTCTAGCGCAGCTGGCGGCGGCAAGGCCTGAAAGCGCCGAAGAAGCAACCCAAGCGCGGGCGCTTATGGCTCAACGACGGCTCGTGCATCCGGCTGCGGCCGGAGCGGCCCAATCATCTGGTCCTACGACTTCATGCAGGGCCACAGCGAGGACGGGAAGCGCTTTCGCACGCTCACAGTGATCGACGAGATCACGCGGCGCTGCCTGGCCATTGTCGTGGCGCGCAAGCTCAGATCCGACGACGTGCTGCACTGCCTCACCGACCTCATCGTCGCACACGGGGCAGCCCGAACACATCCGCTCCGACAACGGACCCGACTTCGTCGCCCGCAACGTGCGCGAGTGGCTCGGCCGGATCGGCGTGACGACACTCTTCATCGAACCCGGCAGCCCGTGGGAGAACGGCTACTGCGAGAGCTTCAACTCCAAGCTGCGCGACCAGCTGCTGGCGGGTGAGCAGTTCTCGACGCTGTACGAAGCCACGGTGCTCATCGAGCAGCGGCGGCGCCACTACAATGCGATCAGACCACACTCTTTCCTTGGCTACCGTCACCGGCACCCGAGACGATCTTGCCGCCAGCGTCTGCTCTGCCCTACGCTGCGCTCCCGGCCGGATCAGACGCTGACCAATAGCGACCGGACTCTAACCTAACTCCTGGCATTGCTTTGAGGGGCAGATCATTGGCAGTGGAGGCCCGCCCCACAATTATGCGCCGCAGCTACGCCCTGTGCTTGGGGCAGCAGCGGTGCTGGAGCTAGGGACTTTGTGTTCGGCGGCGGGGGCAATGGCGACAAGGTTTATCACCTGGCGATGAACAGCTACGGTCAGGAAATGACGGAATGCGCCGCGTATTTTTCAATTGCCGCGGATGCTCTGAAGACGAGGCCGGAACGGGAGTTTACGCTAGGTGCTGCCGAGATCGAGAACACCGCCACAATCCTGGTCGATCGAGCCTTTGCGGTAGCGCGGAGGATTGAGCAGCAGGATGCAGTTGTCAGGGCGCGGCTGGATTTAAATTTCCGCATGATGTTCAGACTACAGTCAAATTTCTATACTTATGAATAGGTACGCCAAGGATTGTGAGCGAGTGGTGGAGCACGGAAGCCGCCTCAACTACTGAATCGACCAGGCAGCGCGTGATCTCGGAATGCAAAAGAAAAAGTAATAGTGATGTGACGCACCAAAGTCGCGTCTGCATCACAATGCATTGCCGGTTGTGCCTGGTCCGGATACCCTGCAGTCGGCCAGTTGTGGTGAGCACTAGCCGTGCTGCAGGTTCGAGATTGAGCTGACCGGCATGCGTGACGAACAACAACCGCTGCGGAGGATATTCTCGCGGCGCGCGTGGCACGGGCCGTCAGCCGAGTTTCCAGCGCACCTAGAGAATGCGTTCCGGGAACGCTACAATGAGGTCAACGCGCCTTTGGCGCACAGTGGCCTCCTGATGGGCGTCTTCATCCTTCTGGCGTTCTATTTCTGGGATATTGTCATCGACGTCGCCCAGTCGACCAAGACCCTGATGATCAGGATCGCGGGCGCCATTTTGATGCTGGCCGTGATCTATTTGCCCGGGCAATTCGGCGTCCGCTACTTCCAGCAGTTCTTCGCCTTTACGATTGCAACTGTCGGATTGGGCGTGATCCTGATCATTGCAATCGTCAAGGACGGCCTAAACGTTGGTCTTAGCGGCGTCATGATCGTTCTGACATTCAATTTTGGGTTCCTTAGATTGCTGTTTTTCCCATCACTGATCGCTGGTGCCGCCATTTGCGCAGGCTACAATTTGGCCGCTGCGGCAGCCGGCATGGAGACTGCACGCATTGTCGCCAACAACTTTTTCCTGGTGTCGACGTTCGTCGCCGGCGCTGCTGTTACCTACCGTCTCGAACGCCTCACTCGCGATCAGTTCTTGGCAGAGCGTGAGTTGCTTGGACGTCAGGACCAACTCGCGCGGCAAGCGCAAAACGATGCTCGATATCTGTCTTGGCTGCGCCAGCTTGCCCAGTTTCTGCGGCACGAAGTACGCCATCCCGTGGCACAGATCAGCTCCAGCATCGAAATTGCCCAATTGATGTCGGAGGGTAACGAGCGCGTGGTGCCGCACCTCGCAAGTGCTGCTCTAAGCAATCAGCAGGTTTGGAACCTCATCGAGCGGGCGAGCCAGGCGACCGATGGGGAGGCTTTTGTCCGGCGATTCGAGCCCAGAGTCGCGGATCTTGAGGCGCTGATTGTCGATCAGGTGAAAGCGTTTCAGCAATCCAACTCCGGTGTTGAGTTCAGGCTCGAGAGCGATGGTCCCATCACATGTCGGTTCGATGAGACACAGATCAAGGAGGCGCTGTCGAACCTCCTGGACAATGCAACCTCGTTCGCGAATGACGGCAGCACTGTCGAAATCACGCTCAAGGTCAAAGGTGCTACCGCAGTGGTTCAAGTGAGCAACCACGGTCCGACCCTTGGGGGTGACGGCGAGGAGTTGTTCGGCCCATTCGTTTCGACCCGGGCAAGCCCGCCTGGCAGCCACCGGGGATTGGGCCTCTATCTTGTTCGGCTGATCGCAGAACAGCACGGCGGATCATCGACCATCGCCAACAGGCCGAACGGCTTGGGAGTGACGGCAACGATCACGTTGCCACTGTGGAACTAACTGTCGCTGACCCACCGATATCCACGTGACCGTTCCGATTTGATGCAGGCAAAGTCCGGGCTAATCCTCCGGATTTCCTCCCGAATCGCCTTGATGTGCACAACGATGGTATTGGGCTGAACTGTGATGCTCGCAGCTCGCATGAGTTCCGTCGTTGAGCGGACCTCGCCGACATGCTGCACAAGGTCTCTCAGGATCCAGAACTGGGTGAGCGATAGCGCCAGCGGTGTTTCTTGCCAATAGGCAAGGGACAAGCGCTCGTCGATGCGTAGGGGGCCTGTGCGAAGCTGGCCCCCTACAGCCGGTTGCTGTTGCGCGGACCCTGTCAAAGCCTCGACTCGCCGGATCAAAGCATTGATCCTGGCGGCGAGATAGGCGCCCGACACCGTCTTGGTCAAATAGTCGTCTGCGCCCAGTCTAAGACCGCTAATTCGGTCATGGTCCTCGCTCCGTTCCGTCAGGAAGATGATCGGAGCCGATCTCTGACGCTCACGAAATACCTTGCACAGGTCGAAGCCTGCCTCGCTATCCGACCCCAGCGTAACATCAAGGAGAATCACTGAGAACGGCTCCTGCTCGAAGGCTTGAATTGCCTCCGTCTTTGTTGCGCAAGCGCAGACCGACAGCTGATGGGCGCTCAGCAGGACTACGTAGTTCTTGCGAAGAACATCATCGTCCTCGACCAGCAGTACTCTTCGCAGCGACGTTGTGTCCGGCTGCTTCATTTAGAATAGCCCCTCTTCAGCTTCCCTTTTTTTGGCATCGCGATGGCCTGGGAACGAGCGCGAAGAAGCAACGATCCAATAGTCGCATCTTCTCCCCATAGTCACGATTTCACCCTCGCTGGAATGATCGTCAAGCGGCCGATGATGAAAAAGTATGAATCCCAATGAGTGCCTGAGATTTCAATGTCAGGGTGGGTTGAGTTTGTCCCGATCTGGCCTTCCAAGGCTCATGCGGTCAATATTCCTGTCGCGGCGCCGATGCTTGGCTACGTAGGCAGTTGTTCATTGCTCATCGCTGCTCATTCTTCCAACCTCGCCATTCATCTTTTGGCTATTGAGTCAACCTTAGGCTTGCAAGATTGTGCGCCCACTGATGAGCGCCGCCGCATGTCGGCCCATCAGGAAAGAGCAACTGCGCAGTAAACTTTTCCGCCGAGACCCCAGCTATGGCCTGATCGCCTTCAGAGCCATCAATCTGCAGGGTTTTCACTTAATCGGGTTGGGCAATGTGATCCGGAACGGCGACGTGGATCACGTCATACTCTGAGATTGGCATCAAATGTCGTCGCAATCGTCTTGCCTTGGCTCGTCCGATATCTCGCCAAGCAGCTTACGCTGAAGATCGCATCTGCTGAAGTTTCCGACCGTTGTCGCTCGACTGAAATCCGCCTTTTACCATTGAGATTCGGAGATCCATCATGACGGGTAGCGAGTTCATCCTACTATTCTTTACGGTATGCAATGGACTAAGGCTGCTGGCGTATGTCCCTCAGATCGTAAGGGCGGCACGGGATAGAACTGGGGTCGAAGCACTCTCGTTCTCCACCTGGGCGCTGTTCCTCATCGCCAATGTATCGGCTGTGGCCTACGCCCTGGTCAACAAGGACGACTGGGCCATGGCCATCGTGTTCCTCGGCAACGGGCTTGGTTGCACCACGATCCTGCTGGTCGGTGTCTGGAAGCGCCTCGAACATCGCAAGAAGGCCCGCGGACGAGGGGCGACGTCTTGTTGGTCAGCATCCCTGATCTGATACCAGGGCTTGAGAGCAAATCCGGCTAATTCCAAAGTCCATATTGGAGACGAGGACATGGCACGGAAAGGCAAGTCGACGGAGGACATCATCGGCTTCTTGCGCGAAGCCGAAATGCGGATCGCGCAGGGGAGACCGCGGGCAAGATCTGCCGCGGTGTGGGGGCGTGCGTGGATCACGTGCGCTCGCAGCTGCCGGGCGGACCATCGCATTCGAACTTGGGGCATTTGCGCGTAGTCGGCACATCGAGCACCACTCTTGCCGCCTAAACCGACGCTTCTTGAAATCGTCGAGCGCACAAATGCGCGAACGCGGTTGCCGACTCCAAAAAGGAATACTCTAACAATGCAGATCGATTGATGATCCTCTTTCTTCGTCCCTGCCAGGTAGACTATATTCATTAGGCTATGCGGGCACTATGCATCCACATGGCAAGCGAAATGGAAGCGGTGACCAGTCCAGCCTTCGAGACAGATTTCTGGAAAG
>DASZQG010000126.1:0-11395 GCA_035550075.1 Hyphomicrobiaceae bacterium
GGGCCGTCGGCAGAGGTGACGGCCGCCCTGCCGGGCACGAGCCACATTCTCATCAGCGTGCCGCCCGATCTGGAGGGCGACGTGGTGCTGCGCTGTCACGGAGCCGACATCGCCGCCCTCGAGAGCCTGGTGTGGGTCGGCTATCTCTCCACTGTCGGCGTGTACGGCGACTGGCACGGGGAATGGGTCGACGAAACCAGCCCTACGCGGCCTATTTCCGAACGCAGCCTGCGCCGTCTCCAGGCGGAGCAGGCTTGGCTGGACTTCGGTCGCGACAGCGGCCGGCGCGTGGAAATCTTCCGCCTTTCCGGGATCTACGGCCCCGGCCGGAGCGTCATCGACAATTTGCGCGCCGGTACGGCAAAGCGCATCGTCAGTCCGCGCCACGTCTTCAACCGGATTCATGTGGACGACATCGCGCGGGTGGTGGTGGCCGCCATCGACACCCCAACCCAGCACCAGATCTACAATGTCAGCGATGACGAGCCGGCGCCCGCCGAAGAGGTCGTTGCCTATGCAGCAGAACTTCTGGGGATAGACCCGCCTCCGCCAATCTCTCTTGAGCAAGCAGGACTTAGCCGAATGGCGGCGAGCTTCTGGGCCGAGAGCAAGCGCGTGCGCAACGACCGCATCAAGCGCGAGCTGGGGATCGAGCTGCTGTATCCGACGTATCGGGAAGGTCTGCGGGCCCTCGTTGCAGGCTGACGCGGCCGCGCCCGGTTCCTGCTTTCTGCCGCAAACCTGCGCGAAACTCGCCGCAGCGGCCCGTCCTCCATGCGAGGCCGCCCGGCAGCGGGCCAACGCGCCGGCTATGACAGGAGCGGGGAAAATGTCTCAGTGGTCGGCAGCGCGCCGGGCGACGATCATTGTCGCCGCAGTATTTTTCTTTTCCGTCCCGGCGCAGGCGCAGCAGGCGGCGCAAAGCCTGGCAAACCGGTTTGCGGGCGAGACGGAGCACGCGCACGCGAAGAAGAAATCATCTGCACGCAAGATCGAGCAGGGGCGGCGCACGGCGGCCGCACGGGCGCGCGCCAAGGCGGCACAGGCCGCCCAGCTTGCCCGCTACGTCGAGGAGGTTCGCAAGGCGGAAGAAGCGGACATGCTCGACCGCGCACGGCGCGAGGCGGAGGACATGCGCGCGGCGGAACGCAATAGGCTGATACAGGAAGCCGAACAGGCGCGGGCGCAGGCGGAGGCGCGCTCGAGCGACGAGGCAATGGCAGCGTCCACGCCCCCGGCACCGCCGATCGAGAAAGCAACGGAGCAGCCCGCCACTGCAGCGGTACAGGCACCCATCGCCATCACGACGGGCGACGCACAGGCGACGAAACAGGAGCGGCTCGCCGAGCAGCGGGCTGCGGAAAGCCAGCACCTGCTGGCCAAGCTGAGGCGGGCCAGCCGGCTCCGTGACGCGCGCCTTGCCGCAGCAGGCCGGCGCGAGGAGACGGCGCGGGAAGAAGCCACGAACGTGACCGCCGAGGTCGACGCGGCGCCCGTCGTCACCCAAGCCCCACCTCCACCGAGCGCTGGAGAACCACACCCAGCCCCGCAACACACTGAGGCTGCTGCCGGCACCGGCCCGGTTCAGCCACCGTCTGCTTCTGCTGCGTCCCAGCCCCCCAATCTTCCAACTGCGCCACCACCCACCATCGCGGCCGCTCCCGGCACGTCGACGGGAAGCGCGGCTCTCGGCCCGCCCGAGGATGACGACGACAATGCCGGCGCAAGTCGTCCAACAGGGCCGCCGCCGCGGGCGACCCCCGCCCTTGCCGAACGCATCGTCACGGTGCTGCTGGTCATGGCGCCGGGCCACCGCGGCATCCGGCGCCACAACAAGTCGGCCGATCCCGTTCTCTGCGTGGCCTATGGCTGCTACGTGAGTGCGGGTCCAGCCTGGCCTGCCCGCTTCATGCCGGGACACCGCGCGCTCGGGATCGTCAACACCTGGGGCCTGCGCGCGGGGGCGTGCCGCAACAGCCTGGGATGCGTGTTCCGCGGCATCGAGGTCGTCGACCTGCCGGGCTTCATCCAGCCTGTCGATTTGAGAGTCATCCGGCACGACCGCCGCGAGCCGCAGATGATCACCGGCGACTCCGCGTGCCAGCTGTGGCGCGGCCGACTGGTCTGCAACCGCGGAATCTATGCCGAGGATTACGCGATGTGGATCGTGCCGGAGAGCATCGCGGCCGCAGCCGGACCGGAAGCCCTGCTGCGCGCCGTCTCCGAAGGCCTTGAGCCGCGGTTCGCGCAGCTCGCGCCCGACCGCTAGCACCCTTCGCCGGAGGGGCCGCCCGGCGCGGGCGTCGGGCCTTTCCGCTCCCTTTGTCCATTCAGCAGGCGCGCCCGCGCCTCTGCCAGTTTCTGGCGCTGCTCGCGCAGCCGCGGCGGCTGCCACAGCGGCGCGCGTGTTGTAGTGGCCTTGTCCTGGTTCTCTTTGCGCGCCGGCGCCGGGCGCTCGCGCTTCCGACTCCAGGCCTCGTCCTTCTGTTCCGGCTTGCCAAGCTGCCCGCGCAGCTCGGCTTCAAGGCGATCGTTCCAGTAGAAGCGGCCGAATTCCTGGCGGGCGAGGGCGCGGGCAAAATCCGCGTCGGCCCCGATCCGGCGCGCGCCACGGCGATATGGGGAATTGGGCTTGGGCAAGGGGCACCTCCATCGCTGACCTGGACCGGCGGGCGCACGTCTCCCGTGCGTGCCGTGGCGGTCTCAAAGCCAGCTGGAAGTGCTATTGACCTCGCATCGTCCGTCTCTCAGTTCCGGCAGCCCAAGTGCGCCGAAAACGCGGGCTGTATGCACCAGGTCCAGGGCCGAAAAATGGCGCGAAAACCTTGCACCGCGCCGCCATTCACTCTATGAGCGGGCGTCAAGTCGCCCGGCAGGGCATGCCGTGGCGGCTTCTATGCTTTGAAAACCGGCCGGGCCCAGCGCCCGTGAGCCTGGATAAGGAGAGCAAAATGCCCAAACTGAAGACCAAGAGCGGCGCCAAGAAGCGCTTCAAGATGACCGGCACCGGCAAGGTGAAGGTGCAAGCCCAGGGCAAGCGCCACGGCATGATCAAGCGGACTGCCAAGTTTGTCCGCAACGCGCGCGGCACGATGGTGCTGAGCGACAGCGATGCCAAGATCGTCAAGAAGTACATGCCCTACAACCGCTGACCTCTAGCGGCCGACCAGCACCTGATCTCGTTCGTTACGGAGCAATTCCATGGCACGCGTCAAGCGCGGCGTCACTGCCCACGCCAAGCACAAGAAAGTCCTCAAGCAGGCCAAAGGCTATTACGGCCGGCGCAAGAACACCATTCGCATCGCCAAGCAGGCGGTCGAGAAGGCCTTGCAATACGGATACCGCGATCGCAAGCGGAAGAAGCGCACCTTCCGCGCGCTCTGGATCCAGCGCATCAACGCGGCGGTGCGCGAGCACGGCCTCACCTACGGCCGATTTATCAACGGGCTGTCCAAGGCCGGCATTGAGGTAGACCGTAAGGTGCTGGCCGATCTCGCCGTCAAGGATGCCGCGGCCTTCAAGGCACTGGTTGATCAGGCCGCCGCGCAGGTGAAGTCGCCGTAGCCGCACTCTGGCGGCAAGAACACACTGTCGCGATGACAAGCAACGCCGATATTTCCGCCCTGGAAAATGCGCTGGTTTCGGAGATCGGTGCGGCCGACGACCTTGCCGGGCTCGAACGCGTGCGCATCGCCGCGCTCGGCAAGAAGGGCAGCATCTCGGACCTGATGGCCCGGCTCGGGTCGATGCCGCCCGAGGAACGAAGAGCGTTCGGCCAGGCTGTCAACGGCCTCAAGCAGCGTGTCGGCGATGCGATGGAAGCCCGCAAAGCGGAGCTCGAGCGGCGCCAGCTCTCGCAGCGGCTCGCCACCGAGACGGCTGACGTTACATTGCCGGTGCGGCCCGGCCCGCTGCAGGAGGGCCGCATCCATCCCGTCAGCCAGGTGTGGGACGAGGTGGTGGAAATATTCGCCGACATGGGATTTGCGGTTGCCGAGGGGCCGGATATCGAGACGGACGACCTCAATTTCTCCAAGCTCAACATCCCGCCGGAGCACCCGGCGCGGCAGGAGCACGACACCTTCTACTTCGCACCCAAGCCCGACGGCTCGCGTCTGCTGCTCCGTACCCATACAAGCCCGGTGCAGATACGCACGATGCTGCGCCAGAAGCCGCCGATCCGCATTATCGCACCGGGCCGCGTCTACCGCTGCGACAGCGACCAGACCCACACGCCGATGTTCCATCAGATCGAGGCGCTGGTGATCGACGAGACCACGCATCTGGGCCATCTCAAGTGGTGCATCGAGGAGTTCTGCAAGGCGTTCTTCGAAGTGGACGAAGTGCGCATGCGCTTTCGCGCGTCGCATTTCCCGTTCACCGAGCCCTCGATGGAGGTGGATCTCGACGCAGCGGCCATCGGCAAGCCGGGACAGTGGCTTGAGATCCTGGGCAGCGGCATGGTGCACCCCAACGTGATCCGCAACTGCGGGCTCGACCCAGAGAAGTATCAGGGCTTCGCCTTCGGCATGGGTCTCGACCGCATTGCCATGCTGAAGTACGGCATCCCCGACCTGCGCGACATGTTCTCCGGCGACCTGCGCTGGCTGAGGCACTACGGGTTCCTGCCGCTCGACGTTCCGACGCTGGCCGGCGGCCTGTCGTCGTAGCCGCGAGGTGAGGCAATGAAGTTCACCCTGTCGTGGCTCAAGGATCACCTGGAGACCTCCGCCTCGGTCGAGGAGCTCGCGCGCACGCTGTCCGCCATCGGGCTCGAGGTGGAAAGCGTCACGAACCCCGGCGAGAAGCTTGCGCCTTTCATCGTGGCGCGGGTGGTCGAGGCCAAGCAGCATCCCAACGCCGACCGCCTGCGGGTATGCCAGGTCGAGACGGGATCGGGCGTCGTCGAGGTCGTCTGCGGCGCGCCGAATGCCAGAAGCGGCATGATCGGCGTGTTCGCGCCGATCGGCTCCCATATCCCCGGCACCGGGATCACGCTCGACAAGCGCCCCGTGCGCGGCGTCGTGTCCAACGGCATGCTGCTCTCGGAGCGCGAGCTGGAGCTCTCCGACAGCCACGAGGGCATCATCGAACTGCCGGACGACTACGCAAAGAAGGTCGGCCAGCCCTTCGCCGAGGTGATGGGCCTTGCCGATCCGGTGTTCGATGTAAAGCTTACGCCCAACCGGCCCGACTGCACGGGCGTGCGCGGCATCGCGCGCGACCTTGCCGCCGCGCACCTTGGCAAGCTGAAACCCGAGCGCAAAGTGTCGGGCGTGGAGGGCACCTACGCGTGTCCCGTCGACATCAAGCTCGATTTTCCCAAGGAGGCGCGGGACGCGTGTCCCTGCTTTGCCGGCCGTTATGTGAAGGGAGTGAAGAACGGTCCCTCGCCGGCCTGGGTGCAGCAGCGGCTCAAAGCCGTCGGGCTGAGGCCGATCAACGCACTGGTGGACGTGACCAATTACATCAGCCTCGATCGCGGGCGGCCACTGCACGTCTATGACGCGGACAAGCTCAAGGGCGCCATCCGGGCACGCCTCGGCAAGAAGGGCGAGACGTTCAAAGGCCTCGACGGCAAGACGCACGAAGCCGACGAAACCATGTGCGTCATCGCCGACGACCGCGCCGTGCTCGGCTTCGGCGGCATCCTGGGTGGCGAGGACACAGGCTGCACCGAGGCGACGCGCAATGTGCTGATCGAGTGCGCCTATTTCGATCCGCTGCGCACGGCGGCGACGGGCCGCAAGACCGGAATCCAGAGCGACGCGCGTTACCGCTTCGAGCGGGGCGTGGACCCAGCCTTCATCCGCCCGGGCCTCGATCTTGCCACCGCAATGATCCTGGAATTCACCGGCGGGGCACCGTCCAAGGCGAAGGTGGCCGGCGCGCCGCCCGAGGCAAAAACAACGCTCAGCTTCTCCTTCGCCATGGTCGAGAAGCTCGCCGGTATTCGGCTCAAGGAACCGCAGATGCGGTCGACCCTCGAGGCGCTCGGCTTCCAGGTTTCGGGCAAAGGCGGCGAGGTAAAGGTCGCGGTGCCGAGCTGGCGGCCCGACATTCACGGCCGCGCCGATCTCGTCGAGGAAATCGTGCGCATCGCCGGGCTCGACACCGTGCCGTCGGCGCCGATGCCGCGTGAGCGCGGTGTGGCTCGCGCCGTCCTTACCCAAACCCAGCGCCGCGTGCAGCGTGCGCGGCGCGCGCTCGCCGCCCGCGGCCTGGTCGAGACGATCACATGGTCCTTCATTTCCCGCGCGGCGGCAGGCGCCTTCGGCGGCGGCGGCGACGCTTTGGAACTCGCCAATCCCATTTCCGCCGATATGTCTTCGATGCGGCCGAGCCTGCTGCCCGGCCTGCTCGCCGCCCTGCAGCGCAACCGCAACCGCGGGTTTGCCGATCTCGCCTTGTTCGAAATCGGCCAGGCCTACCGCGGCGACCGGCCCGAAGACCAATTCCTCGCCGCGACAGGCGTGCGCGCGGGCACGGCCGCGGCGTCCGTCAGCGGCCGGCATTGGAGCGGCAATGCCGGCATGGTCAGCCTGTTCGATGCCAAGGCCGACGTGGTGACGCTGCTCGCCGCCTTAGGGATCGACGCTGCAAAGGCGCAGACCACGCGCGATGCCCCTGCCTACTTCCATCCCGGCCGGTCCGCCTGCCTGCGCCTGGGTCCAAAGATCCTCCTTGCGCAATTCGGCGAAATCCATCCCGAGACGCTGCGCGATCTGGACGTCGCGGGCCCGGTTGCCGCCTTTGAGCTGTTCATCGACGCGCTGCCGCCCGAGAAGAAAAAGAGCGCAGCGCGGCCGATGCTGGAGGCGGCCGACCTGATGCCGGTGCGTCGCGATTTCGCGTTCGTGCTCGATGCGTCCGTACCGGCCGGCGACGTGATCAAGGCGGCAGCGGGCGCCGACAAGGCGCTGATCACCCAGGTCAACGTGTTCGACCTGTTCGAAGGCAAGAGCCTGGGCGAGGGGAAGAAGTCGCTCGCTCTCGAGGTCACGCTGCAGCCGAGGGACAAGACGTTGACGGACGAGCAGATCGAAGCCGTCAGCGCGAAGATCGTTGCCGAGGTGAAGCGCGCGACCGGCGGCGAAATCCGGGCCTAGCGCGCCGCGGTCATGTCCGCGCGTCGGTGGCACGCGCGTGCGTCAAGCCGTCGGTGAAAGCACGGATAAGTTCGGCAAGCTCCGCTTTCCGGTCCGCCTTCAGTCCCTTGAGCGCATCGTGCTCGAGAACCTCGGCGATCGTGGCAAACGGGTGCGACTGCAGCCGCTGGAACAGGCGGGCCGTCTCACGAAAGTTCTGCAGGGGATCGGCCGAACCCTTCTCTGATCCGCGCTCCCGCATCGCGGCCGAAAGCTCCGAGGCCAGGCGCCACGCGGACGAATCGGCAGCACGTTCGCCAGCCTCGCCCGCCAGGCCTTCGGCGAACGCCGGCATCGGCCCCGAGGTGCTCTTGTGCTCGAGCGGCGCAAAGCCCAACAGCTCGTTGGGGCTGACGGCGAGCAGCTCGCACATCTTGTGCAGGAGGGTCAGGCTGGGCTCGACCTCTGCCCGCTCGTAGCGGGTGTACCGGTTCTCTTCAATTCCGAGCGATTCGGCGAAGTAGCGCGCACGCGGGAACCCTCGCTGTATGCGAAGATTCTTCAGCGTTGCTGCAAAGCGCGAGCGAACCGTGGGGGCGAGCGCAGACATAGCACTCGCGTTTCGCAAATTTCGTCCAAATTGTAATCGCCGTAACTGTAATATTCTTAGAATTAATATGTAATTTTGTAGGTTAGCATCCGACCGGTCTGGCGATGCGGCGCGCCACAAGGTCCTTCGAATGCCGCCCGCCCGGAGGCGGGCAGGGCAATCCGGAAAGCGGTCTTCTGACGCCGCACATGCCATGACACGCCTGCGGAAACGCCGCAGCCGCAGGCGCGGGCGGGCCGACGCGTTCGGCTGTTAAACGGCGCCCCTTGATGGTAAGCAGCCGCGCATGACGGATCTCAGCCTAATTCGCAACTTCTCCATCATCGCCCACATCGACCACGGCAAGTCGACCTTGTCCGACCGGCTGATCCAGCTCTGCGGCAACGTCACCGATCGGGAGATGAAGGAGCAGATCCTGGACTCGATGGAGATCGAGCGCGAACGCGGCATCACCATCAAGGCGCAGACGGTGCGCCTCGACTACAAGCATACGGACGGCAAGACCTATCAGCTCAACCTGATGGACACGCCCGGCCACGTCGATTTTGCCTACGAGGTGTCGCGTTCGCTCGCCGCGTGCGAAGGCGCCGTGCTGGTGGTCGACGCCAGCCAGGGCGTAGAGGCGCAAACGCTGGCCAACGTCTACCAGGCCCTCGACAACAACCTCGAGATCCTTCCTGTCCTCAACAAGGTGGATCTGCCGGCTGCCGATGTCGAACGGGTCAAGCAGCAGATCGAGGAGGTGATCGGTCTGGATGCCGCGCACGCGATCCCGATTTCCGCCAAGACCGGCCAGAACGTGCAGGCGGTGCTGGCGGGCATCGTTGAACGATTGCCGCCGCCGAAGGGCGACGCCAAGGCACCGCTCAAGGCCCTGCTGATCGACAGCTGGTATGATGCCTATCTCGGGGTCGTCGTCCTGGTGCGCATTATCGATGGCGTCCTGAAGAAGGGCCAGAAGGTGCGGCTGATGGCGTCCGGCGGCAGCTATCAGATCGAGCGGGTCGGCATTTTTCGCCCAAAACAGGAAATGCTGTCGGAGCTTGGTCCGGGCGAGGTCGGATTCTTTACGGCTGCAATCAAGCAGGTGGCCGACACGCGCGTCGGCGATACGGTCACGGACGAAAGGACGCCCACCTCCACGCCGCTGCCGGGGTTCAAGCCGGCCCAGCCGGTGGTGTTCTGCGGTCTTTTCCCCGTCGATGCGGCGCAGTTCGAGGACCTGCGCGAGGCGATGGCGCGGTTGCGCCTGAACGATGCCAGCTTCACCTATGAAACGGAGAGTTCGGCGGCCCTCGGCTTTGGTTTCCGCTGCGGTTTCCTAGGTTTGCTGCACCTGGAGATCATCACGGAGCGGCTGGAGCGGGAGTTCAATCTCGACCTCATAACGACCGCGCCCAGCGTCATCTATCACGTCTACCTGAACGACGGCTCGCGGCTGGAGATGCACAATCCCGCGGACATGCCCGACGAGGTGCGCATCGACCACATCGAGGAGCCGTGGATCGAGGCCACCATCCTGGTGCCCGACGAGCATCTCGGTGCCGTGCTGAAGCTGTGCCAGGACCGGCGGGGGCGGCAAAAAAACCTGACCTACGTCGGTACGCGCGCCATGCTGATCTACGACCTTCCGCTCAACGAGGTCGTGTTCGACTTCTATGACCGCCTGAAGTCGATCAGCCGCGGCTACGCCTCCTTCGACTACCAGATCCGCGGCTACGAGCCCGGCGACCTCGTCAAGATGTCGATCCTCGTCAACGGCGAGCCGGTCGATGCCCTCTCTGTCATCGTGCACCGGGCGCGCGCCGAGAGCCGCGGACGGGCGATGTGCGAGAAGCTCAAGGAGCTCATCCCCCCTCACCTCTTCCAGATCCCCATTCAGGCCGCGCTGGGCGGACGCATCATCGCCCGCGAGACGATCCGGGCGCTGCGCAAGGACGTGCTGGCGAAGTGCTACGGCGGCGACATTACCCGCAAGCGCAAGCTGCTCGAGAAGCAGAAGAAGGGCAAGAAGCGCATGCGCCAGTTCGGCCAGGTCGAGATTCCGCAAGAGGCGTTCATCGCGGCGCTCAAGATGGAAGAGAACTAGTCACCACGCCGCCGACAGCAAAAGAGCCGGGCGGGTGCCCGGCTCTTCGCGTTTCTTGCTCGCTCTGTGCGTCAGCCCTGCGGCTGCAGATCCTGCGGAGGTTCGCTGGGGCCAGCGGGGCGCGTGCGCCGCTCGCGCATGAACTCGTCGAACTCGGCGCGGTCCTTGGCCATGCGCAGCCGGCTGAGAAAGTCGCGGAACTCGGTCGCCTCCTCCTCGAGCTTGCGCAGTGCCTCCTCGCGGTATTCGTCGAACGCGCGGTTGCCGGTGGGACGGACACCACTGCGAGGGCCTCCCCACTGCTGCATCTTCTGCTCCCAGCGCTCGCGCTTGCGCTCCCACCGCTCGGCCGCGCGCTCCTGCCACCGCGTGATGTCACCGTGCCGTCCACATCCCATCCGTCCGCTCCATATCATGTAGGCCAAGATTGCCAGCCCGAGGGGCCAGAACACGATGAAGCCCAGCACCATCAGCGTGATCCATGCCGGTCTTCCGAAATCGTCGATTCTTGCCACTACTTCCGACATCGCCGCCTGATCTCCGTTTCAGCTCTGATCCTCATGTCAATGTTTATCACATTAACATAAGGCTGGCCGGTCGCGCGTCAAGTGGGAGTTTTTTGGTGGCCGGGGAGCCCACGCAAATGTGAAGTGACGCCCACTCCTGCACCCTAACTGCGGGATATGGGGTCGCCCGGCGCCCTGGTGAAGGCGTTCTTCGGCCAAGCGGAATTCCGGCTTGCGCATTGCAGGAGGGCGCAGCGGCCGTCCCGCTTGGCGCCTGCCCCGCTGCCGCACCGCGGCCGTCCGCGACAATCCACATGCTCGGGTCGCGCAAGGCAAACGGTTCTGCTGCGCACGCGCCGGCGCAACACGCTAAAAAGGCCGGCGCAAACTCCCCCCGAAACGACGGCGAGAAAAAGCGAACTCCATGACAGACCCGCAGATCGACCATCTCTCCTGTGATGTCCTGGTTGCGGGGTCGGGGGCGGGCGGATTTGCCGCCGCGCTGACTGCCAGCGTGCACGGCCTCGACGTGCTCATGGTCGAGAAGGAGCCGCTGTTCGGCGGGACCACGGCCTATTCGGCCGGGGTGATCTGGATCCCGGGCAATGCGCATCAGAAGGCTGCCGGCATCACCGACAGCCGCGAGGAAGCGCTCACGTATCTTGCGCATCACGTGGGCAACAGACTGGACCGGAGCAGAGCCGAGGCCTTCCTCGACAATGGCCCGGCCATGCTCGCGCTGTTCGAGCGCGAGGGCTTCGTGCGGTATTCGCTGGCTCCGACCTGGGCGGACTACCACCCCGACGAACCCGGAGCCTCCCAGGGCGGCCGGTCGCTGTGCCCCGACGACTTCGATGGCCGCAAGCTGGGCGCGTGGTTCGACAAGCTTCGGCCGCCGGTCAAGACCATGACAGTGCTGGGCGGCATGATGGTCGGCCGCAACGACCTGCCGCACGTGTTCCAGATGACGCGGTCCCTCCGCTCAGCGGTGTATGTTGGGCGCATGGTGGCGCGCCACGCGCGAGACCGCCTGGGCTATCGCCGAGGAACGCGGCTGGTGAACGGCAACGGGCTGATCGCAAGCCTGGCGGCGAGCGCGTTC
>DASZQG010000127.1:0-3664 GCA_035550075.1 Hyphomicrobiaceae bacterium
AAACCACGCCTGGAATTCCATGGACGCTGGAGCCGGCGTCCGCGCCGCAATCCCATCACCATCAGGGCGGCAGCGCCATAGACGTGGGAGCGGCGGGCAGGATTTTTGCGAGCAACGGGCTAACGACCGCTTACCGCCTCATCTATCCCCGCGATGCCCATGACGTTTACACGGCCTACACCTACCCCGACCAACCTGAGGGCCAGCGTACAATTCACATCGATCAATATTCCGGTGCCGTGCTTAATGACGTTCGGTTTGCCGATTATGGCGGCGCAGCGAAGGCGGTCGAATGGGGCGTGGCTCTGCATATGGGCAACTATTTTGGCGCACCCAATCAGATCGTCATGTTGCTCGCCGCTGTTGGCGCCGCCGCCCTCTCCGTCACCGGCCCCCTCATGTGGATTCTGCGCCGGAGAAAGGGATTGGCCGCTCCCGAGCCTTTCGCAGCAAACGGCTTTCTTTGGGGCTTTGCAGCATTTCTTTTGGCTCTTGGACTGTTGTTTCCGGCAATGGGTATGACAATACTTTTGGTCCTGATCCTGGAGCGCGTGTGCCTGCGGCGAATCCCGGTGGTCCGCCAATGGCTCGTCCTGGCGCCCTAAAGGCACTGTAAGGTTTTGGCGGCAAACGAACCAAGGAGTTTTTGAATGACCAGATTATCGACGATCGCCGCGCTCTGCGCCGTTGCCGCGCTTACCGCCTGCAGCCAGCCCAGTCCGACCGAAAAAAACGAGCAAGCGGCCTCGGTCGCGCCAGAATCGCCCATCGCTTTGTCCAACGGCTGGGCCGCTATTACGCCAAATGGCGCCACCGTAGGCGCCGGCTATGTGACGCTCACCAACAACACCGACACGCCAGAAAAACTGCTTTCCGTCACCAGCCCGCGCGCGTCTCATGTGGAACTGCACGAAATGAAAATGGCCGGCGCCATGAATTCGATGGGCAAGATCGATAGCATCGACATTCCGCCCCATAGCGCGGTCGAGTTCCGGCCCGGCGGCAACCACCTCATGTTCATCGACATAACCGCCCCGTTCAAGGCGGGAGAAACGGCGCCCATCACGCTCACTTTCGAACACGCTGGCGCACAAAACCTTGCTCTACCTGTCCGCAATGAAATCGAGGAGGGCGCCAGCGCCGGCATGGACATGAACGGCGCGACTATGGAGCACAAACACTGAAAGGCTTTTTCAAGCCCGAGCCAAATGACGAGGGACCAACTCTCTACTGCATTCAGTAGTTTCCAGACCGCTTGCCTTGTATAGCGTGGATCGCTTCAGCTCCGGGCGTTGAACGAAGCGACGTTGGCCTGCTCCATGGTCTTGCGTCGCCCCCGTCACCGTGGCGCCAGACCGCCGTTTGTTAGGCATGTGCGTGCAACGCGGCGGCTGATGAGGAAAGCACCGGCAAGAGCACTTGCTTTTCTCCCGCGCCGGCAAAGAAAAGCGTCACGGGCACAACCTCGCCAACGTCAAGAGACAGCCTTAAGTCCAGAAGCACTAGATGGGGGTCGTTGACGCCGAGCGTCAACTTGCTGTTTGCAGGAACCACAAGCCCAGAACTTGGAGGCGCGCCCGCCGCCTGCTCAGTGAGCAACGCTCCGAATTTGACGGTTGCCGCCGAGCGACTGGTCGCGCGCACGAGACGATCAGCCGGGCCGTTGTTGAAGATCGTCAAATAGGCTTCGCTGAAACTCGCCCCTCCCGGTGTCGGGTCCGCCCATGCATGCGCGATAGAAATTCCCGCGGGTAGACCTTTTCGCGCGACAATCGCGCCGGTCCGTAGACTAACAACCACCTCGACAGGTCCGCTGGCCGTGCACTCGATTGTCGATATCAATGACGTGTCAGTGGCGCCGGTCAGGGCGAGCGCGCCAAACGCCACAACAGCTTTGCCAAATCCCATTGTTGATACTGCCGCCGCGTCCAAATAGGGCACCACGCAATGCTAGCGCGTATCGGTTAATCGAAGTTGACGAGTTCTTCCGTTGTATCGCCATTGCTGCCGCTCGATATGAGCCGCCACCTGCTCTGAATATCGTCCACTTACTTATACCTTCTTGCCGCAATGGCGCTCGGGCAGCGCGAAGCGTTCGTCGCGGATGAAAGCCTGATCAGTGAGCGCTTCGAGGAACGCGATCAGGTCAGGCATCTCCTGCGCGGCAACCGGCTCATCAAGAAAGCGATGCGCCGCGATCGCCAGTGGCAGGTTTGCGGCAGAACCGTCATGCAGATAGGGCCCGGTGAGCGCGATATTGCGCAGGCTGGGCGTACGGAAGCGGTAAGCGTCCTTCGGTTCGCGGGTGATTTCAGCAAGGCCCACGTCAAGCCCACGCGGCGCGCCGATATCGTGGAACGCGGCTTCGGCCTTACGGCCAACGTCGGCGGCATCGGTAAAGAGTGCGCCAGCATGACATGAAGCGCAGCCGTGCCGATTGAATAGCCCTTCGCCGCGCGAGGCGGCAGGCGACAATGCGCCCTCGCCCTTCAGATAGGCGTCGTAGGGCGCGCTCCGGGAAATCAGCGTGCGCTCGAACGCAGCTAGCGCGGCTGCGATGCGCGGCATGGTGATGGCGACCGGGCCGCCGAACGCGTCGGCGAACATGGCGCGGTAGCACTTGTCTGCAGAAAGGCGCCTTGTGATTTCGGCTTCCTTGCCGTCCATTCCCATCTCTACAGGGTGTTCGCCAAAGACTGGTACGGAAACCTGCCCTTCAAGCGTGGTCTGTCGCGGATCAGCCCAGGTCAGCGAATTAAACGCCGCTACATTGGCGAGCGCCATGATGTTGCGGCGGCCGGGCTCGCCGGTAGCGCCGGGGCGCGTCGAGTTTGTATCCGTGAAGGCGTGCTTTTGCTCGTGGCACGTAGCGCAGGACATCGTGCCGTTGATGGAAAGGTCGGCGTCATAGAACAGGCGCCGGCCAAGTTCGACGCGCGCGCCATCGGGGCGGGTGTCTCTGCCGGCCGCACTTGCCGCGAACGCCACGAGGATGATCCCCGCCGCCAGTAAAGCGCGCTTCAATCCCATGACGTTCTCCTAGACCCGCAGCCCTTTGGTTGCCAGCGGCGCAGTTTATCGTTATAGTCTATTAGATATAACGGTGTGCCATATGAACGCTGACCCGCCCGCCGAAGGGCTGATCGAGGCCGAGAAGCTGACGACGTTCGCGATCAGCGACGATGGCGCGCGCTTTCGCTTCAATTGCGTGGACGCGGGCGGCGTGCCGGTGGGGCTATGCCTTCCGGTGGAAGCGCTGAATGAATTGATCATGACTTTGCCGCGCATTGCGCAGGAAGCCTTGCGTCGCCGCCATTGCGACCCGAATCTGCGCGTCGTGTATCCGGCCGCAGGCTGGCGCATCGAAGGCGACGCGGCATTGTCGGACAAATCGATCGTCACACTGCGAACGGGAGATGGCTTTGAGGTCTCGTTCACGCTATCGCCGGCGCAATTGCAGGAACTGGGCGAACAGATGGGCAAGGCCTCTCGTACGAATCGCCGGGTCGGCAAACTGAATTAGGGCTTGCGCACGATCATCACGCCGATCATCGGATCGGCGTTAGCGGAAATCTGCAACACGTGCGTGCCGGCCTTAAGCGGGAAATCGACGATCTTGCGCAAGGTCGAGCAATCGGGGCCATGGCCGTGATCGGTGGACTCC
>DASZQG010000128.1:0-8335 GCA_035550075.1 Hyphomicrobiaceae bacterium
CGGTGGGAACGTGCAACATCTGGGCGGTTGTGGGCACGACCGATGTTGCCGGCATCACGCCGGCGCTGATCAGCACGCTGGAAAATGCGGCCAGTGCCAGGCCGGCGACCGAGGTGACGAGCACCACCAGCCCGGTGATGCGCAGCTTCTCGCGCACGGTCCGTGCCGCCCGGTTCCAGGGATGGAACTCGGCAGAGAACCCGCGCAGCGCATAGGCGCAGGCAGACGCGAATGCCAGCGCAACCACGCTTCCCTGCGCACCTGGCGCGGACGTGAACAGCATCGGCACAATGCCGGCACAGATGATGCCCGCGCCGAGCAACGCCGGACGCGCCGGGCGCCGGCCGAAAAGTGACCATCCAACGACCATTGACAGGGGGATGGTAAGGCGCACGAGCAGGCTGCCGAGCGCGGGCGGCACATACTCGAGGAGCTGGTAGTAGAACACCTCCATGGCGATGGTGCCGATGCCGACCAGCCAGCTGTGCGGTGCCAGGATCACGGCGAGCGCATCCTCGCCCAGGCCCGTCACCGCCAGCAGCACCAGGGCGGACACAGTCATGGCATAGAGAATGAAGGCGATCGGATGGGCGCCGAGCTGGTGGCCGACCACGTACGTCAGGCTCAGGAAGCCGATAGCGAACACGTAAAGTCCCGCTTCCACCCACCCGCTCACCGGATAGTGCGGCACAGTCAGCGGCGCTGGGGAGGGCTGGGCCAACGGACCTATCCTTTTTGTGCGGGTTGGAAGCGGGCAAATGCAACCTCGGTGTCGCCCCAGGTGCGCCGGTCGAGCAGGATGAACGGCGGCGGAAGCGCCGCAAGGCTGCCGCGCCGGTCCTCGATCACCACGATGGCCTCCGCCGTCAGCCAGCCGCCGGCGGAGAGCGAGGCCAGGGCCGGGGCGGCCAGCCCGCGGCCGTAGGGTGGGTCGAGGAACGCCAGCGAAAAGGTGCCGTGCTGGCGGGCGGGGCCGAGGTCGGTGGCGTCGCGGCGGAAAATCTTGGTGACGCCCGTCAGCCCGAGCGATTCGACATTGCGGCGAATGAGCCCGCGCGCAGCGGCGTCGTACTCGATGAAAAGGCAGTAGGCCGCGCCGCGCGAAAGCGCCTCCAGCCCGAGCGCGCCGGTGCCGGCGAACAGGTCGAGCACGCGCAAGCCCTCAAAGCGGAAGTCGGCAATGCCGTGCGCCAGCACATTGAAGATCGCCTCGCGCACCCGGTCGGAGGTTGGGCGGATGTCGTCGCCGGCCGGTGTTGCCAGCGTGCGGCCCCCGAATTTCCCGCCGACGATCCTCATGCGGGGGCTGCGCGCTTGCCCGCGCGCCGCGCCGCGCCGCCCGGCGACCTGGTCTCGTCGGAGAGCCCCAGCTCGCGGCAAATGCGCTCGCCGAGCTGATCCTTCAGCACGCGCCGCCGCACCGGCTCCACTTCGCCTGGCGCCAGATCGAGAAGCTGGAAGGGTCCGTACGACACGCGGATCAGCCGATTCACGGCGAGCCCCAGGTTCTCCAGGATCTTGCGCACCTCGCGGTTCTTGCCTTCACGCAGCGCCAGCGTGATCCACACGTTCGATCCCTGCACCTTGTCGAGCGTCGCCTCGACCGGCCCGTACCGCACGCCGCCGATCTCGGCGCCTTCCTTCAGCTTGTCCAGCGCGTCCTGCGCAACCGAGCCATGTGCGCGGGCGCGATACCGGCGCAGCCAGCCCGTTGCTGGCAGCTCGAGGTGCCGGGCCAGCGCGCCGTCGTTGGTGAGGAGCAGAAGGCCTTCGGTGTTGAAATCGAGCCGCCCGATCGAAATCACCCGCGGCAGCTCCGGCGGCAGCGCGTCGAACACGGTCGGTCGGCCCTGCGGGTCACGGTGGGTGGTGACGAGCCCGCGCGGCTTGTAGTAGCGCCACAGGCGCGGGCCCTCGGCGACGGGGATCGGCGCCCCATCGACTTCGATGCGGTCGCCCGGCCCAACATCGCGGGCGGGCGAGGCCAGCACCTCGCCATTGACGCTGACGCGGCCCTCAGCGATCCACCGCTCTGCCTCGCGTCGCGAGCAGAGCCCGGCGCGCGCCAGCGCCCTGGCGATGCGCATAGGCTCCCCCGGCGTCTCCCGCCTGGCCTGCGCGCGATGTTGACCCGATGGCTCTTTGGGCATGGTATGAGCGCTCGAACTTCAGGACGCCCCTTATGACATCCAGCAGCCGGCAGGGCCATATGCTGGCCGCGCTCGCCGAGGCCAAGGCCGCGGGCGCGCGCGGGGAAGTGCCGGTCGGCGCGGTGGTGGTCCGCGACGGGCAGGTGCTGGCCGCCGCCGGCAACCGCACCCGCGAGTTCCGCGATCCCACGGCCCACGCCGAGCTGCTGGCCATTCGCGCCGCCTGCGCGGCATTGGGCTCCGAGCGCCTCGACGGCGCCGATCTCTATGTCACCCTCGAGCCATGCGCGATGTGCGCTGCCGCCATCTCGTTCGCCCGCATCCGCCGCCTTTATTTCGGGGCGTCCGACCCCAAGGGCGGCGGCGTCGAGCACGGGGGCCGCTTCTTCACCCAGCCGACCTGCCACCACGCCCCCGAGGTCTACGGCGGGATTGAGGAGAGCGGGTCGAGCGCGCTGCTGCGCGCGTTCTTTGAGAGCTTGCGCTAGCGGAGGCGCGCGAGAGTTCCTGCGCGGGCCGCATCGGCACCAGGTCGTGCCGCTCGTAGAGCTCGCCCAGCAGGTCCCAGTCGCGCAGCACAGTGTGATAGATCCAGCGATAGCTGCGCGAGGCCTGCGCCACCGCCCGCGCGCGCGCCTGGCCAATGTACTCGGCGGCGGCCGCGATCTCCAGCCAGTTCACCACCAGGTGCAGGTAGGTGGACTCATAGCTCAGGGCTCCGTCGGGCGGCGCGATGGGCGCCTGCGGATAGCGCCGCACCAGCTCGTCAAAAAACGGCGCCACCGGGTCATGCGTTTCGCCGCCGAGCCGCCAGAGATACCAGTGCATCTGCTCGTGCAGGTAGGTGGAAAGCAGCATGTCCTCGCTGCCCGCAAAGCGGTTGCCGAGCGTGAGCACCGGATGGGCGAAGGTATCGCCGCCGGGCACCACGCGGACGATGGTGGTGTATTCGAACCGCGACAGGTCGTGGCGGCGGCGCAGCGCGGCCAGCAGGCCGCTCACCCGCTCGCCTTCGCGGCGCGCGTGCTCGAGATCGACGTCGATGCGAAAGCCTTCGCCGCCCCCTCGCGGTGCCACGCGCTTGCCCCCTGGCTGTTGCTGGCAGCGGCTAGCACGAGGCGCGGGCTGAGGGAAAGCGCGCGGCCGACGCCGCTGTGGAAAGCTCAAGCGAGGGCGGCAAGCTTTTGCGCAAGCTGGCGTTTCAGCTCGTCCTTGGCGGGCTGGGCGCGGGCCAGGATGTCACTCATTTTGAAATAATCCATCGACGTGAAGCTGCCGACATCCGGCCGGATCAGGATATCGGGCTGCATGTGCTTGAGCTTCTCGCGCGTCACCGCGTGGAACAGCAGTTGCGTGGCGCCGTTCGCCAGTTCGAACGCGGTCGGCATCGTCGCCCCCGGCTTGGGGTGATTGCTGCCGGTGACGTCCACCGCAACCACGACGTCGCCGTGCTGCATGGCGACGTCGAAGGGCAGCGGGTTGACGTAACCGCCGTCGATCAGAACGCGTCCGTCGATCACCACGGGGCGCGCCAGGTTTGGCAGCGAAGCGCTGGCGGCGAGCGCGGGGATCAACGGCCCCCTGTCCAAAACCACCTGCTCGTTGGCGTAGAAGTCGGCGGCGATGGCGGCGAACGGAATGCGCAGCGTGTCGAAATCGCGGCGCATGACTTCGGGCATCAGCATCTCGAACAGGGTGACGTTGTCGACCACGCCCGGATGACGCAGGCTCCACAGCGACGACAGGTTGCCCCGCAGCTTGACCGCCAGATCCTTGAAGAAACGCATCCGGTTGGCAAGCAGCGTGGTGAACTCCAGGCGCACGTCGCGTGCGGGCAGCCCAGCGGCGTAGGCGGCGCCGCAGATCGCTCCCATCGACGTGCCGGCGATGAACGCCGGCTGAACGCCCAGCTCGTCGAAGGCTTCGAGCATGGCGATGTGGGCAAGGCCGCGTGCAGAACCGCCGCCCAGCGCCAGCGCAACCCTGGGGCCGGAGCCCACGTCGCCGCCCGGGTCTGCGCCGTTCATCGGGAGAGTCCGCGGCCGGGCCGCCGCAGACGCGCAAATCCCCTTCGCCGCGGCGGCTGCGCCGGCTCGGCGGGCACAGCGGTGGCGGGGTTGGCTTCCACCGTCTGGCTTGAGAGGACGCGCTGAAGCTGGCGGCGCAACTGGTCCTTGGCGGGCTGGGCGGCAGCCAGAATGTCCTTGAAGCGATGGAAGCCCAGGATGTTGAACTCGTCGACGGCGACATCGACGTAGATATCGGGCTGCTGGGCCTTGAGCTTCTCGCGCACGATCGAGCGCTGCAGGATCTGGGAGGACGCGATCAGCGCGTTGAAGGCGGTCGGCTGCAGGTGCTTGCCGAGCGTGGTCGAGGCGCCGCTGACATCGATAGCAACCGTCACATCGGCTTCGCCCAGGAGCAGGTCGAACGGCAGCGGGTTGACGAGGCCGCCATCCATCATCACGCGGTCGTCGGCGATAACCGGGGCGAACAGAGCGGGGAGCGCCATGCTGGCCGCGACCGCGCCGCGCAGGGGACCTCTCTCGATCACCACCTGCTCGCGCTGGTAGAAGTCGGTCGCCACAATCTTGAGCGGGATCTGCAACCCGGAAAAATCCTGCGGCACCTTCGAGGGCAGGAAGAAATCGAGCACCAGTTCGGGCTTGAGCAGCGCGGACCGCACGGGGAGAATGTTGAGGATCTTCACCACCGGCTCAGCGCGGGAGACGAGAAGCTGGCGGAAGATGTCGAAGCGCTGCCCCAGCGCTTCCTCCGCGTGTGCGCGGATCAACTTGGCGGGAAGTCCCGCGGCGTACGCCGCGCCGAAAATGGCGCCGATCGACGTGCCGGCGATGATCTTGGGCCGCAGGCCGAGCTCGTCGAACACCTCGAGCATCAGGATGTGGGCGAGTCCGCGCGCGCCGCCGCCGCCCAGTGCCAGCGCAATGCTCGGCCCCGTTGTCGCCGGCAGCGTCGTCCTGCGCACTTCCAGCGCTTTGCCTGTCGCGTGCATCACATCGAAGGACCTTCTCGTCTCGGTTACTTTCATGCCGCCGCGACAGCGCTAAGAAACGCCAGCAGGGCGGCGACAGTTTCCTGGGGATTTTCCTCGGCAAGAAAATGGCCGGAGGTCACGGTGGCCTCCGTCGCCGTCGGGCACCAGCGCCGCCACACCTCCAGCGGGCTGCCCCTAAGATAGTGGCTCGCCCGCAAGACGAGGATAGGGCAGTCGATTTTTCGGCCTGCGGCCATGTCGGCCTCGTCGAGCTGCCGGTCGATGCTGGCGCCGGCGCGATAGTCCTCGCACACGGCGTGAACGCGGTGCGGGTCGCGCAGCAGGGCCCGGTAGTGGGCCAGGGCACCGTCGGAAAAGCACGACAGCGTACGGTCCCTGGCCCAGCTCTTCAGGGTGTGCTCAAGGTAGAAGTCGGGGTCCTTGCCGATCAGCGTTTCGGGCAGCGGCGCTGGCTGGGCAAGAAATGTCCAGTGATACGATTTGATCGCCGCCTCGGCGGAGATGCGCTGCCACACTTCGCCGGTAGGTATGATGTCGATGGGAACGAGCGCGCGCACTGCCTGCGGGTGGTCGAGCGCCATGCGGTAGGCGACGCGGCCGCCGCGGTCATGTCCGGCCACCATGAACCGCTCGTGGCCGAGCGCGCGCATCGCGGCGAGGCAGTCTTGCGCCATCGTGCGCTTGGAATAGATGGTGTGCTCGGGATCGCCGGCGGGCGCGGAGCTGGCGCCGTAGCCGCGCAGGTCGGGGATCACAAGGGTGTAGCGGCGCGCAAGCTCCGGCGCGATTTTGTGCCAGGTAACATGCGTCATCGGATACCCGTGCAGCAGCAGCAGAGGCGGCCCCTGCCCGCCGGTACGCAGGAAAATTTCGGCGCCGGGCGTTGCGATCCGCCGCGCGGCAAACCCGGGATAGAGGTCCGGCAGCGCGGTCATTTGCCCTGCTTCTCGCGCGCAATGGCTTGCCAGCCGATATCCGAGCGGCAGAAGCCCTCCGGCCAGTCGATCCTGGCTATCGCCGCGTACGCGCGCTGCTGGGCCTCGCGCGCGGTGCGGCCCCGCGCCGTCACGCTCAGAACGCGCCCGCCGGCCGCCAGCAGGCGGCCGCCCTCGCGTACCGTGCCGGCGTGAAACACTTCCACGCCGTCGGCGGCCTTCGCCTGTTCCAGCCCCCGGATCTCGCTGCCGGGCTTGGTCGGGCCCGGGTAGCCGGCGGAGGCCATCACCACAGTCAGCGCAGTGTGGTCGTGCCAGCGCAGATCGAACGTTTTCAGCACGCCGTCCGCGGTGGCGATCAGCGCCGGTAACAGGTCGGACTTGAGGCGCACCATCAGCACCTGGCATTCGGGATCGCCGAAGCGCACGTTGTATTCGATGAGCTTCGGCCCCGCGGCTGTAATCATCAGGCCCGCAAACAGCACCCCCTTATAGGGCGTGCCGCGCGCCGCCATGCCGCGCACCGTCGGCCAGATGATCTCCTCCATTGTGCGGCGGGTCATCTCTTCGGTCATCACCGGTGCAGGCGAGTAGGCGCCCATTCCGCCGGTGTTGGGCCCGCGCTCGCCGTCGTAGGCGCGTTTGTGGTCCTGCGCGGCGGCGAGCGGCAAGGCGTGTGTGCCGTCGATGAGCGCAAAGAAGCTCGCTTCCTCGCCGAACAGGCATTCCTCGATCACCACCTCGGCGCCCGCCGAGCCGAACGCGCCCGCAAAGCACGCGCGCACCGCGGCCTCCGCCGCGTCGCGTGTCTCGGCAATCACCACGCCTTTGCCGGCGGCAAGCCCATCGGCCTTGACGACGATCGGCAGCGGCTGCTCGGCGATATAGGCGAGCGCGGGCGCCTCCGCGCGAAAGCGCTGGTAGGCGGCGGTCGGGATGTTGAACTCCCGGCAGAAATCCTTCGTGAACCCTTTGGAGCCTTCGAGCTGTGCCGCGGCCTTTGAAGGCCCAAACACCTTGATGTTCGCGGCGGCGAGATCATCGGCGAGACCCGCCACCAGCGGCGCTTCCGGTCCAACCACCACCAGATCGATTCCGCGCTCGCGGCAGAAGCGGACGACCGCGGCGTGGTCGGCGACGGGCAGCTCGACACACTCCGCCAGCTCCGCAATGCCGGCATTGCCGGGGGCGCAGATCAGCTTTGTCAGAAGGGGGCTCGCCGAGATCGCCCACGCCAGCGCATGCTCGCGCGCGCCGGATCCGATCAGCAGAACATTCATTAGGCAAGCCCTGCAAAAAGCTCTGGAAACCGCGTCCTGAAGTGGCCGTTTTGCGGCGCGTCCTGATGTATCATTGAACTGATCACGGAACCAAGCCAGGAACAGGTGTGACCGATCTTTCCCGCACCGCCCGTCCGGATGCGAAGCCGGGCGCCAATGCGCCGGAGTTCTCGGTGTCCGAGCTCAGCGCCGCCATCAAGCGGACGCTGGAGGGCAGCTACGGCTACGTCCGCCTGCGCGGGGAAATCTCCGGCTTTCGCGGCGCGCACGCCTCGGGCCACTGCTACTTCGCGCTCAAGGACGACAAGGCCAAGATTGACGCGGTGATCTGGCGCAGCACCGCGCAGACACTCCGGTTCAAGCCGGCCGAGGGGCTGGAGGTAATCGCCACCGGGCGCGTGACGAGCTACCCCGGCAAGTCCACCTACCAGATCGTCATCGACTCACTGGAGCCGGCCGGCGTCGGCGCGCTAATGGCCCTGCTGGAGGAGCGCAAGAAGAAGCTCGCCGCCGAGGGCCTGTTCGACACCGCCCGCAAGCGGCCAATCCCGTTCCTGCCGCGCCTGGTCGGCATCATCACCTCTCCCACCGGCGCCGTGATCCGCGACATGCTGCACGGCTTCGACGAGCGCTTCCCCACCCGCGTGCTGCTGTGGCCGGTACGGGTGCAGGGCGAGACCTGCGCCGCCGAGGTGGCCGCCGCTATCCGCGGCTTCAACGCGCTGAGCACCGCAGGACCCATCCCGCGCCCTGACCTGCTGATCGTCGCGCGCGGCGGCGGCAGCCTGGAGGATCTGTGGGGCTTCAACGAGGAGATCGTTGCCCGTGCCGTGGCCGAGAGCACCATTCCGCTGATCTCGGCGGTCGGTCACGAGACGGACTGGACACTGATCGACTTGGTGGCGGATGCGCGCGCGCCGACCCCGACCAAGGCGGCCGAGTGGGCGGTGC
>DASZQG010000129.1:0-3829 GCA_035550075.1 Hyphomicrobiaceae bacterium
TCGTTCGTGACGTCGACCACCGACGTGCTGACCTTGCCCTTGAGCTTCAGCGCCGCGTCCTCGAGGGCGCCGCGCTCCATGTCCCACATCGCGACCGCCGCGCCCGCGTCCAGGAATTTTTCCGTGATCGCCAGGCCGAGACCGCGCGCGGCGCCGGTGACGATGGCGACCTTGCCTTTGAAATCGTAGCGGTTCATCAGAATTTCCCGAACTTCAGGTAGGCCTCCTGCGGGTCCATGCCGCCGAGGATGGCGCTGCGCACCTTGCTTTCGGTGGACAGCACCTGCTCGGTCTTCGCCACCACTTCCTCCGCGATCCTGCCGGGGATGATGACCACGCCGTCACGGTCGGCGAGCAGCCAGTCCCCGGTGCTGATAGTGACACTGCCGATGGTCACAGGTTCGCCGAAGCGGTCCGGCACCCAGCGCCCGACGATGTCGGCGGGGGTGTTGAAGCTGCAGAACACCGGAAAGCCCAGCTTGAGGATGAAATCCGTGTCCCGGCAGCCGCCGTCGACCACGTAACCCAGCACGCCCTTGTGGTGCAGGGTCTCCGCGGAAAGCTCGCCCATCAGCGCCACCCTGTGGGTGTTGGGCTGGCAGACCATCACCTTGCCGGGCGGCGCCTTGGAAAGCAGCCCGGTCCACTGCACCAGGGTGTCGTGCGCGTCGCGGGTCTGGTCGATGAAGCCGCTGACGGTGTAGACCTCCCCGGCCAGCTTCTTCGTCGGGTCCAGGGCCTTTATTTCAGGCGGCAGCACGCAGTCCGGGTGGCCCATCGCGCGCAGCACGTCGTGCACCGCGGCGGCGTAGCATTTTTCGAGTCTCTGGGTCAGGGTCATTTTGTTTTTCTCCTCCAATTCATCTCTTCCGTCCGCACCTTTCTCGGTCCAGCACGAATACAGCGGCTTCCATGGAAACGCGGACGCGAAGGGCAGGAAGAAAGGCGAGGAGGGAATGGTACAGATTTCGGAAGCGGGTCGAATTCAGGCAGGGATGCGCGGCGCGGTGGCGGGGCTTTCTGGCGAGGAATATCCTGACAGCGGTCTTGCAGGGTTTGGCGGTTTGGTTGATGGGTGCGAAGCCCTGCACGGAGAATCCTAAATGACTGAACTACAGGTGTTTTCCATCTCCAAGCCCGGTCCAGTTAGACATCGGGGGGACTAGTTAGATGTCATTCTTGCTGTCTAAATCGAGTTAGATTGCGCTGGCATGGCCACGGATGCGCAGAATATCGAACAGACTCAGCGCGAAACCTGGTATCGGCTTTTGAACTGGACGATGTACGTTGAACTCGCCAAGGCTCATTTCCAAGATGTCGTGCGTCAGCGGCAGAAGGAAGGGTACTTTGAGTCGCTGTACGTAAGCCACGACGAGAACGAAAGACAGATTCAGTTATTTGCGGGTGCGCATCCCGTAGGCAGGCCTCAAACTGTCTGGGATTCGCGAGGGCGCATCAAGAGTCAAAGGTTATACGTCGAGAAAGGTGCGGCGCTCGTGATGTCGCAGTCAATCCGTGGGGATGTTGCGGTTGTCCTCTACCCGTACCAATCCGAGAAGCATCGCCGCCGCGAAGAATTCATCGTCTGGGGGGTCTTTGACAATCCCGCGCATATCACCATCGCTAGATTGCACAGGATGACAAGAGATTTCTTCATCTACATCCGGTGCTCGAGCCTCTACTTTACGCCATCATTCCTCGACAACCTGCGCATCAATTGGCTGCTGCTACGTAGCCGGCGCTACGATGAACAAGGCGTATGGCGATTCATTCTTAGTCACCCGGCGCTTGTCGCAGTCGGCCTGTTAGGCTCTATCGCCAGCATCTGGGGTCTCGTTCTTGCCCTTAGGTAACCATGGTCGACGCCGCGCCCGTGACCGCTGCAAACTGGCTAAACCAAGAGGACGAGCGTGACCGTCAAGGCCGCGTTAGCCGCCTTCAATGGCTCGCCGCTCGCGCACCAAAGTCAGATTCCCGGATCTTCCATGACGGCATGGCCGCGCGCGTATTGTTTGAAGAAGCGCGGTACTGCTTTGTTTACGGACAATTTGTCGCAGTGATCTTGTTGGGTGTCGCTTTCATCGAGCGGTCACTTGCTGCTCGGATTTACGGCGCAGGCGACAATGCGCTCGAGCGAGCGCACCTTCCAACCCTACTGCCAATTGCTCGGGAACGCGGTTGGCTTACAGCCGAGGAATGCGCGCGCATTGACGCTTTGCGCGACAAGCGAAATCCGCTAGCTCACTTCCGCGGCCTTGGGGATCCGACACGTTTTGAGTGGAAAGCGGTGCTGCGAAACGTGGCGCCATACACCGTCTTTGAAGAGGATGCACGTACAGTACTGGAGACCGCACTGCACTATGTCGAGCGAAGCGCAATCTAACAGCACGCCGCACCAGACGCGCGCGCGATCGCCCGGGTTCATCGATCGCCGTGCCGCGCGCGCCGGTGAGCGTGGACGTTAGATGACCGATGAAGTACGTCATCACCGGACGAGTGCAGCCCGAGCGAGCCGAGATCTATTTCGATCGCATCGAAATGGGCGTCGGGCAGAACGGTCGCGCGGTGGCCAGTTGCGCCGCATCTCAAATAACCGTCGCACTTGACGTTCCAGACTTAGACGGCTGGATGACGGCGATGGTGCGCGCCGAGGATTTTGCGTCGCTAATTGTGGGGGCGCTCGGGTTCTCCTTAGGCTCCGGATACTACGTAGAGCTGATTCAAGTGACGGAAGAGGATGGGACGCCGCATGTCTTCGGAGTTCGTCCATACAATCCAGAAAAGCAAGGAGATACGTTAGCCTTCGATCCTCACGTTGGGGTATTTAATCGTGCTCTGCATTTGGCTGGGCGCGATATCTTTTTTCGACTTGCGGTGCGCGACTATCTACAGGCGATCAACGATGTCGCTGACTGCGCAACTTACTGCTATCGGGCAGTTGAAAGCATCAAGTCGTCCTACGTGTTGAGGAGTGGCCAAGACCGATGGGACGAGATGCATGCTGTCTTGGGCACCGACCGAGTATCCATAACATCAACGATCAAGGACTACGCCGATCCTGTGCGCCATGGCAACTGGACGAATGCGAAACCAACCGACAGATTCATTAGGTGGCGAATGCTTGCATTGACCAAAGATATCCTGACAAGGTACTTGGATGCGGAGCAGCCGGTCATCTAACAGCCGGTTGTTGCGCGACGCCTGCGCATCGGCGCTGCGCGCTTCGTTCGGCGCGCCAAAACCGGGATGTTTGGCGAGAGCGGTGAGCGACCCGCCAGAACTACGACATGGACCCGAGTGGGCTGAACACGAGGACTGCATGGTTAGCGACGGAGCGGGCCCTGACATGCGAGTTGACGGAGATCAGGTCTTGTTTCCTGTCTCAAAAGGCAAGGTCTGTTCCCGAAAATGTTGCGTAGATGTTGGTCGAGGTACCGACGTCCAACGCCGCGCATTGACCCGGTAAGGTAGTGATCATCAGTATGATCCCAAATGACCTCAATCATGGACGGAGCACATGAAAAGCATCGAAGGACAGATCGCGCTGGTGACCGGCGCCGCCCGGGGCATCGGCGCCGCGATGGCGCTGGCCTACGCGCGCGAAGGCGCATCGGTGGTGGTGACGGACCTCAACGAAGCCGGCGCGAACGAGGTCGCGGAGCAGGTCCGCGGGCTGGGCGTGCAGGCCGACGCCTTCGTCGTGGATGTGCGCGACCCCGCGCAATCCGTGGCGATGGTGGAGCGGGTGGTGAAGAAGTTCGGGCGGCTCGACCTGATGGTCAACAACGCCGGGGTCATCCGCGTGAAATCCTTCCTCAACACGACGCCG
>DASZQG010000130.1:0-23099 GCA_035550075.1 Hyphomicrobiaceae bacterium
CGCACCTTAGTGCAACGGGCGCAACCGGGGCCAGCGGCAATTGTCCACGGAGCCTCGCCGCTGACGATGCATCTTGAGGGGAGGCAAACTCTTACTAGAGTCCGGCATGCTTCGAACGATTCGACACACCCCTCATCCCTCCGCCGGTGGCAGTGGGCCGACCTTTGTGCACCTCAAGGTGCACTCGGCCTATTCACTGCTCGAGGGTGCAATCACCATTCCGAGGCTGGCGAAGCTCGCGGCTGAGCAAAGCTTGCCGGCGATCGCTTTGACGGACACAGGAAACCTGTTCGGCGCGCTCGAGTTCTCGGACAAGGTCAGCGCGGCGGGGGTACAACCCATCATTGGGTGTAGTCTGCAAGTGCGCTTTGGGGACCGTGGCCGTAATGGTGGCCCGGTGAGCCTGAACCCGACGCAAGCGAAAATACATCCCGATGGCGCCATCGCGCTGCTGGCTTGCAATGCCGCGGGCTATCAGAACTTGATGAAGCTCGCCACGCACGCCTTCTTCGATCCTGCCGCGGAAGAAGTGCCGCACCTTGACGCCAAGCGGCTCGCGTCGCTTGCCGATGGGCTCATTGTCCTGACGGGCGGACCGGATGGGCCGATCGATAAGGCCCTGCGAGAAGGGCAGAAGGACGACGCCTTGGCGCGCCTTGAACTCCTGAAGCGAACGTTTGGAGATCGCCTTTACGTCGAGCTGCAGAGACATGGCCTCAGGCAGGAGGCAGAGGTCGAGAGTGAACTGCTCGACATTGCCTACGCGCACGAACTGCCGATCGTCGCCACCAATGAAGTCTATTTCGCATCTGCCGATGATTACGAGGCGCAGGACGCCTTGATGTGCATAGGTACCGGCCGATACCTGATCGAGGACGATCGCCGCCGCCTAACGCGCGAGCACTATCTCAAGTCACCGGAGCAAATGGCCGAGCTGTTTGCTGATCTCCCGGAAGCGCTGGCCAATACCATTGAAATCGCCAAACGCTGTGCGTATCGCCCGACCGGGCGCAAACCGATACTGCCGCGCTTTGTCAAAGCCGCGCCCGGGACGAGTGAGGAGGAGGTGCTGCGGCTCGAGACGGCTGAGTTGCGTGCACAGGCGCAAGCGGGGTTGCGGGAGCGGCTTGCCAAGCACCAACCGGCTCCCGGCTGCACGGCGGCCGACTATGAAAACCGGCTGGCGTTCGAGGTCGACGTCATCGCCAGGATGAAATTCCCAGGCTACTTTCTGATCGTCGCTGACTTCATAAAGTGGGCGAAGGCCAACGGCATCCCTGTCGGGCCGGGACGCGGGTCGGGCGCCGGCTCGGTAGTTGCCTGGGCGCTGACGATCACCGACCTCGATCCATTGCGGTTTGGATTGTTGTTCGAGAGATTTCTCAATCCCGAACGCGTTTCCATGCCGGACTTCGATATCGACTTTTGCCAGTACCGGCGCGACGAGGTCATCCGCTACGTTCAGGGCAAATACGGCGCGGATCGCGTCGCGCAGATCATCACGCATGGAAAGCTGCAGGCTCGGGCAGTCCTACGCGACGTCGGCCGCGTCATGCAAATGCCGTATGGCCAGGTCGACAAGCTGGCGAAGCTGGTCCCGAACAATCCGGCCGATCCCGTAACGCTCAGCCAGGCCATCGAGGATGAGCCCAAATTGCAGGAGGCCCGCGATGCTGATCCTGCCGTTGGCCGCCTGCTCGAAATCGCCCAGAAGCTGGAAGGACTCTATCGTCACGCTTCCACCCATGCTGCGGGCATGGTGATCGCCGACCGGCCGCTCGACGAATTGGTTCCGCTGTATCGTGACCCGCGATCGAGCTTTCCCATCACGCAGTTCAACTGGAAGCTGGTGGAAGCGGCGGGCCTCGTGAAGTTCGATTTCCTGGGCCTCAAAACGTTGACCGTGCTGCAAAAGGCGATCGAGCTCATCAAGCGGGGCCGGGGCCTCGAAATAGATCTCGCCAACGTTCCGCTCGATGACAAAGCCAGCTACGAGTTGCTGGCGCGGGCCGATACGGTCGGCGTGTTCCAGCTCGAAGGTACGGGCATGCGTGAGAGCCTGAAGAGGCTCCGTCCTGACCGATTTGAGGACATCATCGCCATGGTCGCACTGTATCGGCCGGGCCCGATGGACAACATCCCGGCATATATCGGCCGCAAGCACGGCGAGGAGCCGATTGACTGTCTGCATCCGAAGTTGGAGCCAATCCTGCGCGAAACCTACGGCGTCATCATCTATCAAGAGCAGGTGATGCAGATCGCCCAGGTGCTTGCAGGCTTCTCACTCGGGGAAGCGGATCTGCTGCGCCGCGCGATGGGCAAGAAAGACAAGGCCGAGATGGCGAGGCAGAAGGACCGCTTTGTCGAAGGTGCGGTTCGCAATCATGTCGCGCGCGCGGATGGCGAATATATCTTCGAACTGGTCGATAAGTTCGCTGGCTACGGCTTCAATAAGAGCCACGCAGCCGCCTATGCGCTGGTGAGCTACCATACGGCCTATCTCAAGGCGAACTTCCGCGAGGAATTCCTGGCGGCGTCGATGACGCTCGACGCGGGCAACACGGACAAGCTCGCCATGTTCGCTGCCGAGGCAAAGCGGTCCGGGATTGCCATTTTGCCGCCGTGCGTGAACGCCTCGGAGGTGGATTTTCTCGCGGGCAAGGGAAGCATCCGCTATTCGTTGGCGGCGCTTAAGAATATCGGGACGCAGGCGATCGAGAATCTTGTCCGGGAGCGCTCGGCGAATGGTCCGTTTGAGGATCTTTCGGATTTCGCGCGTCGGTGCAACACAAAGATCTTCAACAAGCGCGCGCTGGAGAGCCTGAGTGGATCCGGTGCGTTCGACGCGCTGGAGCCGAACCGGGCGCTGGTGTACCGAAACGTCGAGCAGATGCTGGCGTTTGCCAATCGCATCGCAACGAACGAAGCGCATGGCATCGATGATCTGTTCGGTGTCCAGGACAAGCCGAAGATGGACATTCGGGACGCCAAGCCCTGGGATCCCATGGAGAAGCTGCAGCACGAGTTCGAAGCCGTCGGCTTTTTCCTCTCCGGCCATCCGCTGGACGCTTATGCAGGAGCGCTCGAAAAGCTGCAGGTCTCGACGTACGCCGACTTGGAAGCGCGAGCCGAGCAAGGTTCGGTCGCCGGTCGTGTCGCAGGGGTGGTCGTTTCAGTGAGAGAACGCAAATCCCAGCGCGGGACTAGATACGCCTTCGCGATGTTCTCCGACGCCACAGGACAGTTCGAAGCCGTCATCTTCTCGGAAGCCCTCGCCCAGAGCCGTGATCTTCTCGAACCGGGCACGCCCGTCCTTCTGACAGTGGAAGGGGAGCGGGAGGGAGATGCGGTCAAGCTGCGCGCCCAGTCGATTGAGTCGCTGAATGCGGCCGTGCAGCGCGTGCAGCGGGGCCTCAAGGTGGTTGTTGACGCGAACGCGCTCGTCGCCAATCGGGGTTCGCTGGAGCTGCTGAAATCGTTGCTGAAGCCAGGCGGATCGGGTCTGGTCGAGATGCATCTGCGGATCGGGGAGGTTGGTCGGGCGTGTCTGGTGAAGCTCAACCACCGCCAGGACGTATCGCCGGCGCAGAAGGGTGCAATCGAGACGGTCCCAGGGGTGATCGAAGTCCTGGAACTTTGACTTGGCCATGACGCCGGCCAGCTCCTTTGCCTGGACAATTTGAGAAATTCGGGCCGGTTGCGTAGTCTTCCGCCGATGGATGGACCGGTCCATATCATTGGCGGAGGGCTCGCGGGCAGCGAGGCAGCGTGGCAGCTTGCTTCTGCGGGCGTCGAAGTTCACCTGCACGAAATGCGCCCCCATCGCTCGACGGAGGCGCACAGGACCGACAGGCTGGCCGAGCTTGTGTGCAGCAACAGCTTCCGCTCGGACGATGCTTCCACCAATGCAGTTGGTCTGTTGCACGAGGAAATGCGCCGCGCCGGATCGCTGATCATGCGCGCCGGCGATCGCCACAAGCTTCCGGCGGGCGGAGCATTGGCCGTCGACCGCGATCACTTCGCCGGCGAGGTCACGCAGGCCCTTGAGAGCCACCCGCTCGTCAAGATCGAGCGCAGCGAGGTTGTCGGCCTGCCACCGGCCGATTGGATCAGCGTCATCATTGCCACGGGGCCGCTTACGTCACCCGGTCTCAGCGCAGCCATTCAGAAACTGACCGGCGAGAGCAATCTGGCATTCTTTGATGCCATCGCGCCGATCGTTCATCTGGACTCGATTGATGAAGCCATCACCTGGCGGCAGTCCCGCTACGACAAGGCGGGCCCGTCGGGAACGGGTGCCGACTACATCAACTGCCCCCTGTCGAAACCGGACTATGAGACCTTCATCGATGCTCTTCTCGCGGCCGAGAAAGTCTCGTTCAAGGATTGGGAGGGGTCGACTCCGTATTTCGAGGGGTGTCTCCCTATCGAGGTGATGGCAGAGCGGGGACGGGACACATTGCGCTTTGGCCCCATGAAGCCTGTAGGCCTCTCAAATCCTCATACCGGCGGGAAGCAATGCTACGCCGTCGTGCAGCTACGTCAGGACAACGCGATCGGCACACTCTGGAATATGGTCGGCTTTCAAACGAAGCTGAAACACGCCGAGCAGGTTCGTGTGTTCCGGCTTATCCCCGGCCTGGCGAATGCAGAGTTTGCGCGCCTGGGCGGTCTGCACCGCAACACCTTCATCAACTCTCCCAGGTTGCTCGACCGGCAGCTGCGGCTCAAGGCCGAGCCACGATTGCGCTTTGCCGGCCAGATGACTGGCTGCGAGGGTTACGTGGAAAGTGCCGCGATCGGCTTGCTCGCGGGGCGTGCTGCCGCCGCGGAGCGGCTCGGCCGCGCCTGGATTGCGCCGCCACCCACAACCGCGCTAGGTGCTTTGCTCAATCATCTGACCGGAGGACACATCGAGGCCGCAGAAGACGGTACCCACTCGTTCCAGCCCATGAACATCAATTTTGGACTGTTCCAGCCGATCACGGGGCCGATGCCCGTCGGCGAGGGAGAGAAGCTCAAGGGCAAGGAGCGTGGAAAGGCGAAGAAGCGTGCCCTGACGGCGCGCGCGTTGACCGATCTGGAACGCTGGCTTGAAATCGGGCAGCGCATGGCAGCGGAGTAGGACGTCAATTTCGCGTCGTCATGACCAAACAGAGAGCTTAAAAAATGTCCCTTTTCGATTTGAACGGGCGCGTGGCCGTGGTGACCGGCGGCAATGGAGGCATCGGTCTCGGCATCGCGCGTGGCCTGGCGCAGGCTGGCGCTGCAATTGTCATTGCCGCGCGGAATACGGCGAAATCGGAAGCGGCCGCACAGGAATTGTCAAAATTGGGCGCCAAGACGGTTGTCCTTGCTGTCGACGTCGCAGATCCCGCGCAGTGCAAGAAAATGATTGATGAGGCGGCGCGCACCCTGGGTCGGCTGGATATCCTCGTCAACAATGCGGGCATCAACATTCGCAAGACACCGCAGGAACTCGCGCTGGAGGAGTGGCGCCGCGTTCTCGACGTCAATCTGACCAGCGCATTCGTCTGTTCGCAGGCTGCCTATCCGCACATGCAAGCGGCCGGCGGCGGCAAGATCATCAACATTGGCTCGATGCTGTCGATTTTCGGCGCCGGCTTCGCGCCCGCCTACGGCGCATCCAAGGGCGCGATCGTCCAGCTCACCAAATCCCTGGCCGTGGCCTGGGCTAAGGACAACGTGCAGGTGAATGCCGTGCTGCCGGGCTGGATCGACACTGATCTCACACAGAATGCCCGCAAAGAGGTTTCGGGCCTCAACAGCATGGTCCTGATGCGTACGCCGGCCCGCAGGTGGGGCGTGGCGGACGACATGAGCGGTGTTGCTGTTTTCCTCGCGAGCCGGGCGTCCGATTTCATCACAGGGACGGCCATTCCTGTAGATGGCGGGTATTCCACCCAGGTCTGACCTGACGGCCAAGCGTTCGTTTACCAGATTTCGCCTGGTACATCCCCACGGGCTGCCACAGTTTTTCCGCTATGGTGGGCGCCACTAGGGGGCGGGCACATTTGGGGGACGTTGGCCGTATGAGCGATGTCACCGGCGCAATCGCCGAGTCTGAGGCGCCTGTAAATCCCTATAGCCTGCTTGATGCCGTGAATCGCTCCAGCGATTCAGTCAACGCAGCATGGCTGATCTTTCTCGGGCTGATGGCATACGTGCTGGTCACGGTGGCCTGCATCAGTCACAAGGATCTTCTCCTCAACAACGACATCGTCCTTCCCATCCTCCAGGTCAAAATAGACCTCACGCGCTTCTTCTTTTTCGCACCGATTGTGCTGGTTCTGCTGCACCTAGGTGTGATCGGTCAGCTCGTCTTGCTTGCGCGTAAGGCCCTGGAGTTTGCGTCCGCCATCCGCATGCTCGAGACCACGGATCAGCGGACGCATCCGTTGCGCCTGGAACTCGACAACTTCTTCTTTGTGCAGGCGATCGCAGGGCCGGAGCGGAGCCGGATCGTGAGCTGTTTTCTCTATGGGGTGTCGTGGCTGACGCTGGTCGTATTTCCCGTTGCGCTGCTGCTGCTGGTGCAGCTCGTGTTTCTTCCCTACCACGACATCACAATCACCGCCTCGCATCAGATTGCCGTAGTGGCGGACATTGCGTTGCTCCTGTTCATCGGCGTCTTTCTCTTGCGCTCCGACATCTCCTTCTTTCGAGCGTTCTGGCGCACAGGTTTGCAGAACCCGGGCAGTCTGGTGTTTGCCGCGATGGTGCTTGCGGGAGCGGCCTTCTTCTCGCTGGCGGTCGCCACCGTGCCGGACAAAGCGGTAGGCGACGGCCGATTATCATTTCTGTCGTCGCAGGACGGCGCACTGCTCGGCATGTTCAGCCGCAATCTCAGAGTGGCTGATACGGATCTGGTCATCGACAAGGATGTGTCGCCGCGAGAACCATCTCTCAGTCTGCGTGGACGAGATCTCAGGTTTGCCAGGCTCGATCGTGCGGACCTGCACCAGGCTGACATGACCGGTGCGAATCTCGATGGGGCCAGCCTGGTCGGCGCCGACCTCCGCAATATCTGGCTGCAGTGTGCCGACGTTGGCGTTGCCATTCTTTCGGAGGACCGCAAGCTTGCGAAATGTGCCAGCGCGCGGGGCGCGGATTTCTCCAAGGCCCGGCTTGCGAGCGCCCAAATGTCCGGCGCTGATCTCACGGGTGCCAAGTTTGAAGAAGCGCATCTGGAAGGTGTCTCCCTCGCGCAGAGCCTGCTTTCCGGCGCCGTGTTCGCGAACGCGCATCTGGAGGGCGCCGATATGTCGGGGGGTGTCGCGCTACAGGGAGCGAATTTCCTTCTTGCCTCCCTCGCGGGCGCCGACCTGTCCGGTGCCGAACTGCAGCTTGCAGACTTCTCGAGTGCCGGCCTGCAGGGAGCCAATCTGTCGCTGGCAGGGCTCGAAGAAGGCGTGCTGACGAACGCGGATCTTGAAGGCGCAAATCTCCGAATGGCGCGCCTCTATGGGACTGATCTGACCGGCGCACGGATGTCGGGAGCGGACATGGCGGGCGCCGCGGTCTGGCAGACGCGCCCGCCGAGCACCGGCGCCATGGCCTTGACCGACGTCTCGCAGATCGTGCTGGCGCCACCTGACGAGGAAAAGAAGGCCGGCCTACAAGCCGCGGTCGCAGCCCTCGGAAACGGGCCGCTCAAAAATCGGGTCGGCTCCCGGATGGCGGCGTTGGCCGATCCCGCAGTGGTACGGAATTGGGCGACCTCAGCCGACCAACAGATCTGGGCGTCACAGGCCAAAGCAAGTGACGCCGGAGACACCTACAGGTCGAGCCTCACGGAGTATCTCGCGAAACTGGCCTGCCGTGCCCGGTTTGCCGACGGCGCGGTGGCCGCAGGCGTTGCCAAACGGGCGATGGGGGACGGCTTCAAGGGAGATTTGTCGTCCTTATATCAACGGCTTAAAGCCTCTGATTGCGCGGCCTCGGGGGCACTGCCGGCCGGGCTGATGCGCGCGTTGGCGACCGCCGCCGACGCTGAAAAGGCCCAGTGATCGAGCCAATTCTCTCGTTTGCGGCTTGCATCCTCGCAAGCCGAGGCTTATTTAGAACATAAAGAGAACATAGGTTGTGCTGAAAGGCGTGGACAAAGCAACCCGCGACGCGCGCCCTGCGTGATCCGCGGGTAAAGGTGTGTGCAGCGGCGGGCGTGCAATTCGGAAAGGAGGGCCTATGGCGGGCTCAGTCAACAAAGTGATTTTGATCGGCAATCTTGGGAAGGACCCCGAGATTCGCAGAACCCAGGACGGCCGTCCGATTGCGAACCTGCGCGTCGCGACAACAGAGACCTGGCGCGACAAGGCTTCGGGCGAGCGCCGCGAGAAGACGGAGTGGCATTCGGTGGTGATCTTCAACGAAGGCCTGTGCCGTGTCGCTGAACAGTACCTGAAAAAGGGCGCCAAGGTTTACATCGAAGGCCAACTGCAGACGCGCAAATGGCAGGGGCAGGACGGCCAGGACCGCTACTCCACCGAGGTCGTGCTGCAGAATTTCAACGGCCAGCTCACCATGCTCGATTCGCGTGGTGGGGGAGCCGGGGCAGGTATGCACGAGGACGACCAGGCGGGTTACTCGAGCCCCAGCAACGGCACCGGGTCCAAGCGCAGCGGATCGGGAAGCAAGGGCAATTTCGACAAGCCCGTGGATGACGAAATCCCGTTCTAGCTCCCGCTGGGTCAAGCCGGATCAGAGCCCCGGGCGCGGCTAACACGGACTTTCGCGGACCGGTAGATTGCGGGGAAAAATCGCAGAATCTTGCGGTTCCGAACGAGACATGCGTCGCGGTTGTCCGCATGGGCACGGTGCGCTATCAACGTCCTGCGAGGCCAGCGCTGGCGCCTGGACGTGGCGGTCGTGGGTGCTTGACGAGCTTGGCCGTGGCTAAGCTTTTCCGACCAGAACCATAGGCATTACTCCCAGTGGCGGACAACGACAAACCCGTGCGCGGTGGCGAACCGGGCGACAAGGGACCGAGCGACATCCGACCGGTCTCGATCACCGAAGAGATGAAGCGGTCGTACCTCGATTACGCCATGAGCGTGATCATCTCTCGCGCGCTGCCCGACGTGCGCGACGGCTTGAAGCCGGTGCATCGCCGCATTCTCTACGCCATGCACCGGCTGGGGCTGGACTGGAACAAGAAGCACATGAAGTCGTCCAAGGTCGTGGGCGACACCATGGGCGACTTCCACCCGCACGGCAACCTCGCCATCTACGACGCCCTGGTGCGCATGGCGCAGGACTTTTCCATGCGCGTGCCGCTGATCGACGGCCAAGGCAACTTCGGCTCCATTGACGGCGATCCGCCCGCCGCGGAGCGCTACACCGAGGCGCGGCTATCCAAGATCGCACAGTACCTGCTGGATGACCTCGACAAGTCGACCGTAGATTTCAAATCCAACTACGATGACCGCCTGCAGGAGCCGTCTGTCCTGCCGGCCAAGTTCCCCAACCTGCTGGTCAACGGTTCTGGCGGCATCGCGGTTGGCATGGCCACCAACATTCCCCCCCACAATCTTGGGGAGGTGATCGATGCCTGCATCGCTCATCTCGACAACCCGGAGATCACGGTCGACGAGCTGTCCCAGATCGTGCAGGGCCCGGATTTCCCGACCGGCGCCTACATTCTTGGGCGTGCCGGCATCATGGCGGCCTACCACAAGGGCCGCGGCTCGATCGTCATGCGGGCGGACGTGCATACCGAGGAAATCCGCAAGGATCGAGAAGCCCTGGTTGTCACCGCCATCCCCTACCAGGTCAACAAGCGCGTGCTGATCGAGAAGATCGCCGAGCAGGTGCGCGAGAAGCGCATCGAAGGCATCTCCGACATCTGGGATGAATCAAACCGCGAAGGCATGCGCATCGTCATCGAGCTGAAGCGCGATGCCATTGCGGAGGTCGTGCTCAACCAGCTGTGGCGCTTCAGCGATCTGCAGACGGCGTTTGGCGCCAACATGCTGGCGATCAACGGCGGCAGGCCGGAGCAGCTGAACCTGAAGGACATGATCTCGGCGTTCACCACCTTCCGCGAAGAAGTGGTGAGCCGGCGCACCAAGCATTTGCTCGCCAAGTCGCGCGATCGCGCCCATGTCCTGGTTGGCCTGGCGGTCGCGGTCGCCAACATCGACGAGATGATCAAGCTGATACGCAGCGCCAAGAGCCCGGCCGATGCGCGCGAGCAGATGATGGGGCGCCAATGGCCGGCCAAGGATATCGGGCCGCTGGTCGATCTGATCGCCGATCCGCGCCACAGGATAGAGGCCGGTGGCGTGCTGCGTCTTTCCGACGAACAGGCGCGCGCCATCCTCGATCTGCGGCTGCAACGCCTGACCGCCCTGGGCCGTGACGAAATCGGCGACGAGTTGAAGAAGCTGGGCGAGGAGATCAAGGACTACCTCGGCATCCTTTCATCCCGCAACCGCATTGTGGATCTCCTCAAGACCGAGCTGACGTCGATCAAGACAGAGTTTGCGACCCCGCGCCTCACCAAGATCGTGGAGATGGAAGGCGAGGTCGAGGACGAGGACCTGATCCAGCGCGAGGACATGGTCGTCACCGTCAGCCATCGAGGCTATATCAAGCGTGTGCCGCTGTCGGCCTATCGCGCTCAGCGCCGCGGCGGCAAGGGCCGTGCGGGCATGTCGACCCGCGAGGAAGATGTCGTCACCCAGATTTTCGTCGCTTCGACGCACACGCCGGTGCTGTTCTTCTCCTCGCGCGGCATGGCCTACCGGATGAAGGTCTGGCGGTTGCCCGCGGCGACGCCCCAGTCGGTCGGCAAGGCGCTGGTCAACCTGCTGCCTCTGGAAGAAGGCGAGGCGATCACGTCGATTCTGCCGTTGCCCGAGGACGAAAAGACCTGGGGCACGCTGGAGCTGATGTTCGCGACCAGGACGGGCAATGTCCGGCGAAACAGCCTCGCCGATTTCGAGAGCATCAACCGCAACGGCAAGATCGCGATGAAGCTCGAGGAGGGCGACCGGATCGTGCGGGTGGCGATCTGCACGCCATCCGACAACGTGCTGCTCACGACGGCGGGGGGGCGATGCATCCGCTTCCCCGTCGAGGACGTGCGCGTCTTCAAGGGGCGCGACTCCACCGGGGTGCGCGGCATCAGGCTCGATGAGGATGACGAGGTCATCTCGATGGCGATCCTGCGTCACGCCGAGGCGACGCCAGGCGAGCGCGCGGCGTATCTGAAGCAGGCGCTGGCGGTGCGCCGCTCGCAGGGCGGGGAGACCATGGACGCGTCGGCAGCCGAGGTCGAAGCCGAGGAAGTGACAGAGACTGTTGACCTCAGTCCGGAACGTTATGCTGAGCTGTCCGCGCGGGAGCAGTTCGTGCTGACTGTCTCAAGCCGCGGGTTCGGCAAGCGGTCCTCGTCGTATGACTACAGAATCTCCGGGCGCGGCGGTAAAGGCATCGTCGCCATGATGGTCAACGAGCGTAACGGCCGGCTGGTGGCTTCCTTCCCGGTCGAGGACAGCGATCAGATCATGCTGGTCACCGACGGCGGGAAGCTGATCCGCGTTCCTGTCGATGACGTGCGCATTGCGGGGCGCAACACGCAGGGCGTGCGGGTCTTCCGCACTGATGAAAATGAAAAGGTCGTATCGGTGGAGCGCATCCCGGAAGAGAGTGGCGAAGACGATGAGGACGGAGCCGACGGCGAGGACGCGGGTCAATGAAGCGCGTCGGGTTTACGTCGGGCTCGTTCGATCCCGTCACTAACGGTCATCTCGATGTCATTGCGCGCGCCGCGCGCTTGGTGGATACCCTGGTCATCGGGATCGGGACCCATCCGGGCAAAGTGCCTATGTTCTCGCCCGAAGAACGGATCGAGATGCTTGAGACAGAGGTCGCCGCCATCGCGCGCCGGACCGGCTGCAGGATCGAGGTGACGACCTTCGACCGGTTGACAGTGGATGCCGCGAAAACCGCAGGTGCTACAGTGATCTTCCGCGGCCTGCGCGATGCGACAGACTTCGATTACGAGATGCAGATGGCCGGCATGAACGCGACCATGGCACCGGGAATCGAGACCGTCTTTCTGCCGGCGAGCCCCGCCGTGCGGCATGTGACGGGCACGCTCGTGCGCCAAATCGCCTCCATGGGCGGCAACGTCACGGAATTCGTGCCGGCTGGCGTGGCAAAGCGGCTAAAAGCGAAGGCGCTGGCGGCACGCAAAAGATCGTAACGCTCCGGCGCCCCACAAACGCCACAAGCGAAAGGCCATTGCCCGGCCGAGACACTTTTCTTCTCCATTTCAGGTTGGAGCTTCCAGTGATCCGTTTTGTAACGAGCCTCGTGTTTTTGCTGCTTGCCTGTGCGCCGGTTGCGCAAGCTCAGGCCCCTGACCCGGCCAACACGCTCGTGATCGAGCTGAAAACCGGCCGCGTGCTCATCAAGCTGCGACCCGATCTCGCGCCCAAGCACGTCGCCCGGGTGAAGCAGCTTGCCAAGGAGGGCTTCTACAACGGATTGAAGTTCCACCGCGTGATCGCAGGCTTCATGGCTCAGACGGGTGATCCGACCGGGACCGGTGCAGGTGGATCGAAGTATCCCGATCTGCCGGCGGAGTTCACACGCGAGGTTTATAAGCGGGGCAGTGTGGGCGCCGCGCGCACCAGCGACCCGAACAGCGCCAACAGCCAGTTTTTCATTTGCTTCGGCGACGGCTGCCGCGGTTTGACGGGGCAATACACGCTGTGGGGCGAGGTGATCGAAGGCATGGAGAATGTAGACAAGATTGCGAAGGGAGAGCCCCCCGCCAGGCCCGATGTCATGGAAAAGGTCTATCTTCTTGCGGACAAGAAGTAGAGGTTAACCGGCGGGCCGGCGGAGGACCCGCCGCCGCCCGCTCGTAGCGGAGTATCAAGGTATGGCTGCAACGACCGATCTGGAAAACACGCTGATCATGGACACGACGCAGGGCCGCGTCGTGATTGCGCTTCGCCCCGATCTTGCGCCTAAGCACGTCGAGCGCATCAAGAAGCTCGCGCGCGAGGGCTTTTATGACGGCATCGTGTTTCATCGCGTCATCGATGGCTTCATGGCGCAGACAGGGTGTCCGAAGGGCACCGGCACCGGCGGTTCGAAATATCCGAACCTGCCGGCGGAGTTCAATGCCGAGCCGCATATTCGCGGGGTGTGCTCGATGGCGCGCTCCCAAAGTCCCAACAGTGCCAACAGCCAGTTTTTCATTTGCTTCGACGACGCCACCTTTCTCGATGGCCAGTACACGGTGTGGGGCAAGGTGGTGGAAGGGATGGAAAACGTGGACAAGATCAAGCGGGGCGAGCCGGTGGAGGACCCCGACAAGATCAACTCGCTCAAGGTGGCGGCCGACGCCAAGTAGGTCGCGGCAATAGGCCCGCGTTCGGGATATTGAACGTGGTTGGGGCGGCGAGGGCAGCGCCCTATAGTGCGGCGATGCGCACGGAGCTTTTCGATTTCGACCTGCCCGAGGATCGTATCGCGCTGGAGCCGGCCGTTCCGCGCGACGCCGCACGGCTGTTGGTTGTGCGGCCCCGGCGTATCGAGCCTTCCGGTGGGGTGGCTGGAGAGCCGTCCGCAGAGCTCACAGATCATCTCGTGCGCGATCTGCCGGCCCTGCTGCGTCCCGGCGATGCGCTGGTTTTCAACGATACGCGCGTGATCCGGGCCGCGCTGCGTGGCGAGCGCCTGCGAGGGGACGCGAGGGCGCTTATTTCCTTCAATCTTCACAAACGGGTTGACGCAAACCGCTGGCGTGCGTTTGCCAAGCCCGCCAAGCGCCTGACCAGGGGCGACCGCATCCGCTTCGGTCACGATGGGCGCGTGTGCTTTCTCGGAACGCTCGATGCGACTGTCTCCGATGTCGGCGACAACGGCGAGGTGGAGCTGTCGTTCAGCATGCACAGCGCCTACCTGGACGAGGCGATCGCAACCCTGGGAGATCCGCCGCTGCCACCGTATATCGTCGGGCGCCGCGCGGTCGAGGCGGAGGACGCCGAGCGCTACCAGACGATCTATGCGCGCCGGGAAGGCGCAGTCGCCGCGCCTACGGCGGGGCTGCATTTCACCAATGAGCTGTTTGCGGCGCTCGACGCGCGGGGAATCAGCCGCCATTTCGTGACGCTGCATGTCGGCGGCGGGACCTTCCTCCCGGTCAAGGCCGAGGAGACGTCCGCCCACGTCATGCATGCAGAATGGGGAGAGGTCGCGCCGGACGTGGCCGCATCGCTGAACGACGTGAGGCGCAACGGTGGACGCCTTGTCGCCGTCGGCAGCACCTCCCTTCGCCTGCTTGAGGCGGCCTCGGCGACGAGCGGAGACGTCGCGCCGTTTGCTGGGGAAACCAGCTTGTTCATAACGCCTGGCTACCGGTTCAAGTGCGTCGATGCGCTGATGACGAATTTTCATTTGCCCAGGTCGACGCTGTTCATGCTGGTTGCCGCGTTCAGCGGCCTCGATGTGATGCGCGATGCCTATGCGACGGCAATCCGGCGCGGCTATCGCTTCTACTCCTACGGCGACGCGTGCCTGTTGTTCCCGGCTGTCACAGGCCAATGACCCACTGCTTCTCCTTCACGCTGAAAGCGACGAGCGGTAGAGCGCGCCTCGGGGAGATCACGACGCCGCATGGGACGATCCGTACACCGGCCTTCATGCCCGTCGGGACTGCGGGGACGGTGAAGGCAGTCTTCACCGATCAGCTGCGTGCGGCTGGCGTGGATATTGTCCTTGCCAACACCTATCACCTCATGCTGCGCCCCGGCGCGGAGCGTATCGCGCGGCTTGGCGGGCTCCATGCGTTCATGCGATGGAACGGACCGATCCTGACCGACAGCGGCGGCTTCCAGGTGATGAGCCTGTCGAAGCTGTGCAGGGTCGAAGATGAGGGTGTGACGTTCCAGTCGCATCTCGACGGCGCCTCATATGAGCTGACGCCGGAGCGGGCCGTAGAGATCCAGTGCCAGCTTGGCGCCGATATCCAGATGCAACTCGACGAGTGCGTAGCGTTGCCTGCATCCCGACAGCACACCGAGAGGGCGGTTGCGCGATCCCTGGCGTGGGCGCAGCGCTGCAAGAACGCCTTCCAGCGACAGCTCGAGAGGGGCGGTGCGCAGGCTGGCCAGGCGCTGTTCGGCATCGTGCAGGGTGGCACCGATGCCGAGCTCCGCAGGCGGTCGGCCGATGCCCTCGTGGCGATGGATTTCCCCGGTTATGCGATCGGGGGCTTGGCCGTGGGCGAGTCGGCCTCAGCGATGCTCGACACGCTGGGCCTGACCACCGCGATCCTGCCCACCGACAAGCCCCGCTATCTGATGGGGGTCGGAACACCCCTCGACCTGATCAACGCGGTGGAGCGCGGCGCCGACATGTTCGATTGCGTGCTGCCGACGCGGGCCGGCCGGCATGGGCAGGCCTACACCTGGGCGGGAAAGCTTTCGCTGCGCAACGCCCGCCACGCCGACGACCCCGCGCCCCTCGATGCGAACAATCCGTGTCCGGCAGCACGCGAGTATTCACGGGCCTATCTTCACCATCTCGTAAAATCCGGGGAGTACCTCGGGGCCATGCTGCTGTCGTGGGCGAACACGGCATTCTATCAGCAGCTCATGCAGGCGATGCGGGAGGCCATAGCGCAAGACCGCTTCGCGGCCTGGGCGGCCGAGACTCGGCCCAAGCTGGGCGCTTCCGCCTGAAGCGGACCCAATCAGTGCTGTGAGGCCTCGGTTGTCATCTCGACGGCGGCTGCACGCGCCGTCACGCGCTCGCGATGCAACAGGTAGAAGCCGGAGACTATGACGATACCCGCACCGCACAGCGTCCAGGCGTCGGGCGTCTGGCCGAACACCAGGTAGCCGGCGGTCGAGTGGGTGAGCAGGCTGATGTAGAGGAACGGCGCAATGATGGACGCCGGCGAATAGCGGTGGGCGAGGATGAACAGGTAGTGTCCCAGGCCGCCGAACATTCCCATCGACAGGAGAAGGAGCCAAATGAACGTGGTTGGTGGCCATACCCACTCATAGAGCGCAGGTGCCGCCATGACCACCGTGCCTGCCAGAAGCGAGTAGAACAGCGTGACTTCGGACCGATCGTGAGCGGCAAGATAGCGCGTGACCAGGCTGAAGACGGCATAGCTCAGCATGCTGGTGAACGAAAAGAGGAACGCGTAGTGAAAGGTTCCGGCGCCAGGGCGCAGCGCAACGAGAATGCCGCCAAACCCGGCGACAACGGCCATCGCGCGGCGCCAGCCGATCCATTCCCCGAGAAAGGGACCGGCGAGAATGGCGACGGTCAACGGAGTGAGAAAGCCGATCGTGGTCGTCTGGTCGAGGCGGAGATGGCGCAGCGCAAGGAAATTGAAAGCGGTTGAACTCAGCAGCAGAAAGGACCGGAAAATCTGCATGCCCAATTTGCGGGTTCTGAGCAGACCGGGCACCGCGATCAGCCCGAGAACGGCGACCATGGCCAGGAACTGGCCGAGAAAGCGCATCCAGATGATCTGCGGAGCCGGCAGGCCGCTTCTGGTGCCGAGGTACTTGGCGGTGGTGTCGAGGCAGGCAAACAGCACCCATGCGAGGCACATGAGCCCGATGGCGCGCAACGGCTGCGAGGTCACATGGGCTGCAGTCGGCGCTGGCTTCTGCATGTCCTCGGGGGCCCCCGTATCGTGTCGCGGACACCGTTATAGTCGCTCGCGCGACCGCTTTCAGATGTTAGCGCACGGGGCTCGATTGCATTTGCTGCATGACTGGCGCCGGTCACAGCCTTTTGCCGCCGCCTCGCAGTCCACGCTCCATCCCCTGGCGAAAGCAGATAGGAGTTCGACAGGCGGCGCGGACCGTGCTACCTCGGGCGCCGTTCGCATTTTGCGCAATGAGCGGGCCCGTAGCTCAGCGGTAGAGCATCTGACTTTTAATCAGAGGGTCGTTGGTTCGATCCCAACCGGGCTCACCAGATATCTCGCGCAGGCAGCAGAGGGAAGCGCGTCAAGCGCCGGCCTCGAACACGTAGCCCGCGCCGCGTACCGTCCGAATAGGATCGCTGTCGCTGCCACGGATCAGCGCTTTACGCAGGCGGCCGATATGGACGTCGACGGTGCGGCCGTCGATGAAAGCGTCGCGGCCCCAGACGCCGTCCAGAAGCTGCTGGCGCGACAGCACGCGGTTGGCGTTCTCCATGAAGAATGCGAGGAGGCGGAACTCGGTCGGGCCAAGACGAACCTCGCGCGCCCGCCGCGTTACGCGGTGCGCGCTGCGGTCGAGCACGATGTCACCGGATTTCAGGCTTTCCGCAACGCGCTGCGGCACCGCCCGGCGCAGCAGCGCTTTGACGCGGGCCACAAGCTCGGGCACCGAGAACGGTTTTACGACATAGTCATCCGCCCCGGTTGCGAGCCCACGCACGCGATCTCCCTCCTCTCCACGTGCAGTCAGCATCAGGATTGGAGTGGGCCAGCCGGAATCGCGCCGGCGCATGCGGCGGCAAAGCTCCAGGCCGGACATGCCGGGCAGCATCCAGTCGAGGACGATGAGGTCGAACTGGTCTTCTGCGGCCAGGACTTCCGCCTCTTCGCCGCTGGCGGCAACGCTGACGCGGAATCCCTCGGCAGCCAGATTGTAGCGGACAAGCTCGGCCAGGGCCGCCTCGTCCTCCACTACCAGGATATGCGGTGCCATGGTCTTCATGGCCGTATCGTCATTCCTTGCGGACCAGGGTCGAAGCGGTGGTGTCGCCTTTCGGACGGTCATCGGCGATGCCGGTTCCATGCACGAGGTAGTAGACGTTCTCGGCAATGTTGGTGGTGTGGTCACCGATGCGCTCAATGTTCTTGGCTCCGAACAGCAAGTGCGTACACAGCCCGATGTTGCGGGGATCTTCCATCATGTAGGTCAGCAGTTCGCGAAAGAGCGAATTGTACATGGCGTCGACGCGCTCGTCGTGACGCCACACGGCGAGCGCCTTGTCGGCATCGCGCTCGGCATAGGCGTCGAGTACGTTCTTGAGCTGATGCTGCGCCAGCTCGAGCATGTGCTTGAGGCCCGTCATGAGCGGCTTGGGGTGCGGCTCGCCCCAGATCGCCATCGCCCGCTTGGCAATGTTCTTGGCGAGGTCGCCGATGCGCTCCAGGTCGCCCGCGATTTTCAGAACGGTCATGATGTGGCGCAAGTCGTTGGCCATGGGTTGGCGCCGCGCGATCATCAGGATGCTCTGTTCCTGCAACTCGTGCTCCAGGGCGTCGATGGCGCGGTCGCTGGCGACCGCGTCTTCCGCCAGCTTTGGATCCCGGCGCGCGAGGGCATCGAACCCCTGCGCCAGCAGCCGCTCAGCCAGGCCGCCCATCTGTGCGATGCGGCGATCGAGAAGCTGCAGCTCCTGGTCGTAGGATTTGACGGTGTGTTCGTTCATGTAATCCGTCCTTCCGCCTTAGCCGAAGCGCCCCGTGATGTAGTCTTGCGTCTGACGCTGGGTGGGCGTGGTGAAGAGGCGCGTGGTGTCGCCGAATTCGACCAGCTCGCCCAGGTACATGAAAGCCGTGAAATCGGACACGCGTGCGGCCTGCTGCATGTTATGCGTGACGATTGCAATCGTGTAGTCGGCCTTGAGCTCGTCGATCAGTTCCTCGATCCTGGCCGTGGAAATGGGATCCAAGGCCGAGCATGGCTCGTCGAACAGGATCACTTCGGGGCGAACGGCGACGGTGCGAGCGATGCAAAGGCGCTGCTGCTGGCCGCCCGAGAGCGACAAGCCGCTGGCGCCAAGCTTGTCTTTGACCTCGCTCCATAAGGCCGCGCGCTGCAGCGCGTGCTCAACGCGATCCTCGAGTTCGGCCTTGGACAGCTTTTCATACAACCGGATGCCGAACGCGATGTTCTCGAAGATGGTCATGGGGAACGGCGTCGGCTTCTGAAACACCATGCCGACCTTGGCGCGCAGCAGATTGAGGTCCTGCGAGGGAAGAAGAATGTCCTCGCCGTCAATCAGCACCTCGCCGGTGGCGCGCTGATTGGGATAGAGGTCGTACATCCGGTTCATGACGCGCAGCAAAGTCGACTTGCCGCAGCCTGACGGTCCGATGAAGGCCGTCACTCTGCCTCGGTAAAGCGAGACATTGATGCTTTTCAGCGCGCGATGGTCGCCATAGTAGAAGTCGAGATTGCGGACGCTGACTTTTTCCGCCAGGCCAGGGCCGTTCTCCGTGGCGTGCGCCACGGTCAGCGGGGCGATGGAGGCCACGTTCATGTCGATTTTGTTCCTCTCGCAAGAATCCGCGCGACAATGCTGAGCGCAAGCACTGCCGCCGTTATGATCAGTGCTCCTGTCCAGGCGAGTTGCTGCCAGTCCTTGTAGGGACTGAGGGCAAACTGGAAGATGACCACGGGCAGGCTGGACAGCGGAGCATTGAGATTCAGGCTCCAGAACTGGTTGTTGAGCGCCGTGAACAAGAGGGGTGCAGTCTCGCCGCTAATGCGGGCCACCGCCAGCAGAACACCCGTGACAATACCCGCGCGCGCGGCCCGATAGGCAACCTTGGTGATCATTTGCGATCGCGGCAAGCCGATCGAGGCGGCTGCCTCGCGCAGCGTGTCGGGCACTAGGGTCAGCATATCCTCGCTGGTGCGCACGACGACCGGCACCACGATGATGGCGAGAGCGGCTGCGCCGGCCCAGGCCGAGAAATGCCCCATCTGAGCGACCATTATCTCGTAAATGAAAAGGCCGATCACGATCGATGGCGCGCTCAGCAGGATGTCGTTGATGAACCGCACGACGAGCGTGAGCCTGTCGTAGCGGCCATACTCAGCCATGAAGGTGCCGGCAAGAATGCCCAGCGGCGTGCCCGCCAGCACGGCTAGCACCGTCATCACGAGGCTGCCCGCGATCGGGTTGAGAAGTCCGCCCGCCGATCCAGGTGGGGGCGTCATCTGCGTGAAGACGGCAAGCGACAGGCCGCTGCCGCCCTTCCAGACCAGCACCAGCAGGATCGCCAGCAGCCATGCGACCCCGAGCATGGTCGCACCGATGGACAGGCCTACGGCGATGCGATTGCGGCGGCGGCGGGCGTGATAGAGCGTCACGGCTCAGTCTCCAATCCGCTTCTTCATGCGAACCAGCATCAACCGGGCACAGGCAAGAACCATGAAGGTGATGCAAAACAGGATGAGCCCGAGGGCGATCAGGGCCGAGGTGTAAAGATCGTCGACGGCTTCCGTGAACTCGTTGGCGATGGTCGCGGATATGGTGGTGCCGGGAGCCAGGATCGAGGCGGAGATGCGGTGTGCGTTGCCGATGACAAAGGTGACGGCCATCGTTTCGCCGAGCGCGCGGCCGAGGCCGAGCATCATGCCGCCGATCACGCCGACACGGGTGTAGGGCAGCACAACGTAGCGCATCACTTCCCAGGTGGTGCAGCCGAGGCCATAGGCGGCTTCCTTCAGGACGGGGGGCACGGCATCGAACACGTCTCGCGATATCGAGGTGATGAATGGCAGCACCATGATCGCCAGGATCAGGCCTGCAGTAAGCACCCCAATGCCATAGGGTGGCCCCGCGAACAGAGACGACAGAAGCGGCACCTCGCCAAAGGCGTCGATCAGGGCGGGCTGCAGGGTCGTTTGCAGGAGGGGCGCGAGAACGAAGAGACCCCAGATGCCATAGATGATGCTCGGGATTCCGGCCAGCAGCTCGATACCAATGCCGACTGGGCGACGCAGCCATCTCGGGCACAGCTCGGTGAGGAACAGGGCGATGAATAGGCCGACCGGAACGGCAATCAGCATGGCGATCAGCGAAGTGACCAGCGTGCCGTAGATCGGCGCGATCGCGCCGAACCGTCCGGTCACCGGGTTCCAGGCGTCATCCACCAGGAATGTGAAGCCGAAGGTACTCAGTGCCGGCAGCGACCCCTTCACCAGCGCGGCGATGATACCGCCGAGTATGAGCAGGACGGCGATCGCTGCAAGGCGGGTCAGGTTGCGGAAGATGGCGTCCCCGCGTCGAAGACGGCGAAGCACCCTGGCGCGGTCCAGATGCTCAGCCTCCGGGACGGTATCGCCGTACAAGGCAACGTCTACCACGGGCTTTCTCCCGCTGGACTGCATCGGCTCTCCCTGGTCGGGGGCTTGAGGAAGAGCCACTCAAGCGGCCTGCGAGGGGCCTGACAAGCGGTCATTTTCGCAGGCCAACAAGGAAAACGGCGCCCCACCGAGCGCCGCCTTCCGATGTCGTCAAGGTTCAGTTCGTCATCGCGAACACGGGCTTGCCGTTCGCGTCCTTGATCTCGTTCATCCAGTATTTCTCGACATCACCGACCACGTTCTGAGGCATCGGAACATAGTCGAGGCTCTCGGCCATGCTTGCGCCGTTCTTGTAGGCCCAGGCGAAGAACCTGAGTGCCTCCGCGGTGGCCGCAGGATCGGCCGGCTTCTTGTAGACCAGGATCCAGGTGGCAGCCGTCATCGGCCAAGACATGTCGCCGGGCTGGTTGGCAAGAATGACGCCGTAGCCGGGCTGCGACTTCCAGTCGGCGTTGGCGGCAGCAGCCTGGAAGGACTGGGAGGTGGGGGAGACGACCTTGCCCGCCTTGTTGACCATGCGGGAGTAGGTCAGATTGTTCTGCAGCGCGTAGGCATACTCGACGTAGCCGATCGAGCCCTTGGTCTGAGCAACGTTGTTGGCGACGCCCTCGTTGCCCTTGGCGCCGATGCCCACCGGCCACTGCACCGAGGTGTTGAAACCGACCTTCGTCTTCCAGTCGGCGCTGACATCGGACAGGTAGTAGGCGAAGTTATAGGTGGTGCCCGATCCGTCGGAGCGGTGCACGACCGCAATCGCCTGCTTGGGCAGTTTGACGCTGGGATTGAGCTTCTTCAGAGCCGCGTCGTCCCAGCTCTTGATGTCGCCGAGGAAGATCTTGGCGAGCGTCTCGCCGTCGATGACCAGGTCGCCCGGCTTGACGCCGTCGAGGTTCACCACCGGCACGATGCCACCCATGACCATCGGAAACTGTGCGAGCCCAACCTGATCCAGCTCCTTGCCCGGCAGCGGGGCGTCGCTGGCGCCGAACGTCACGGTCTTGGCCTTGATCTGCTTGATGCCGCCACCGGAGCCGATGGACTGGTAGTTCAGCCCATTGCCGGTCTGCTTCTTGTAGGCGTCGGCCCACTTGGCATAGATCGGATAAGGAAAGGTGGCACCGGCGCCGGAAATATCCGCAGCGAGCGCCGCTCCCGCCGTAAGCGACAACATTGCGAGCGTTGCCGCACCGGCAATCGCGGTTCGCATATGCGACGTACGCATCCTCATGACAGTCTCCCCTCTTGGGTCAAGCGGCGGCCCATCCGCCGCGTTTGGAGTCTCACTCGAGGCCAGCTTCGATGGCTGGCCTTCTAGACCCGGGAGGCTACACTAGTATGACACAGTAACTGATTGAATTGAATAAGGAGTTCGCCTACTTGGCGGCGGCGTCCTCCGGTGCCGCCGGCAGCGCCACCGCAAAGGTCGATCCCTGGCCGAGCGTGGACGTGACGGTCAGCTCGCCGCGGTGGCGATTGAGGATGTGCTTGACGATGGCGAGGCCGAGGCCTGTGCCTCCCGTGGCGCGGCTCGCGGCGACGTTTACGCGATAAAAGCGCTCCGTAAGCCTTGGCAGATGCTCCTTGGCGATTCCGGGCCCGTCGTCGGTTACCGAGACGGTGAAGCGTCGCGGCCGGCTTGGCCCCGTGGGCTCGCGTCCGACCGTAACCGAGACCTTACCGTTCGGCTTGCCGTACTTGATGGCATTGAGAATGAGGTTCTGAAAGAGCTGCACCATCTCGTCGCGATCACCCTGAATGATTGCGGGCTCGGTGAGCTCACGCAGCTCGACGGTGGCGCCGGACTTGTCGGCAAGCGGTGTCAGCGCCTGCACGGCATGCGACGTCACCTCGTTAAGATCGACGCGGGCCGACAGAGGCACGTGCTCGCGCATCTCGACATTGCTGAGAGAGAGCAGATCGTCGATCAGCCGTCCCATGCGGTCGGCCTGGTCGCTCATCACGGCAAGGAAACGCTCGCGCGCGGCCGGATCGTCC
>DASZQG010000131.1:0-1648 GCA_035550075.1 Hyphomicrobiaceae bacterium
GACGCTTGGCCCATTCTGCGTGGGGTCGCGGGCGCCAAAGGCTTCCCGATCATGCTGATGAACCACTACGGGCGGGGCGTCCTCTACGTGCTGGCGATCCCGGAAAACGTCAGCGACCTCTACAATCTCCCGCAACCGCTCTTGGCGCGCATTCGCCAGTATGTCTCCGGTGACTTTCCGGTGCGGCTCGATGCGCCGCCGCTGGTCTCGATCTTCGCGTACGACAATGGGAGCTTCGTCGTGCAGAGCTTTCGCGATGAGCCAGTCGACGTCAGCGTCGCGGTGCTGGGGCAGGGGCTGCGCCTGACCAATGTCGCCTCGAACCAGACGATCACAGCTAACCCGCCGGCCACGACCCCGGCAAATTGGCGGAGCGTCTCAGCGGCTGCCCGCACGACGTTCACGATTCACCTTGAACCGCACTCCTACGCGGCGTTCCGGTACGGGCCGTGAACATCCGGTCGTTTCGTTTGTGAACTGCAGTTTGCTCGGAAATTTTTTCCGAGCGCCGCCGCGCCACCGAATCGTGAGTCTCGTTAACCTGCGAGGCACAATAGCTTGGGCTTTTACCAAAAAGCCTTGATTCTTAAGGCTTGCAGCGTCGCCGGAACAAAGCAAAAACATTAGGGAATCGATACGATTCCTTAACCTTTCCGACTCAGCGTGCCGCCGAATCGAGGGTTTTGGCGATGCGCGTTAACGGTTCGACCATGGTCAGTCTGGGGCTCGGCGCCGCCATTCTGTACCTTGGCGCGCACGCCGTGACAGGGCCGCAGGGGCTCATCGCCTATGTCGACGTTCAGGCCCAAGAGCGCACGCTGGAGCACCAGCTTGCCGACCTCAATTCGGAGCGGGATGAGTTGAAGGCGCGCGCCGCGCGGCTGCAGACCGGCTCGCTCGACCTCGATTATCTCGATGAGCGCGCGCGCATCACGCTTGCGGCCGGCGATCCGCAGGAGACCGTGTTCACGCTGGACGAACACTGAGCATTGTGCAGCGCACAAAGCATCCCGCCTACGCAAAGCTCCCTGGCGACCCACCGCAAAGACGGATATCAGAAGCGCGCTGCGGCCTGTGGACATATCCCCATGGGTCAAGCATGAGCGGCCGGGGCTGGAGACGAGATGACAACGATAGCGCGCAAACCCGGCAATGGGTCTTCACCGCCGGCTGAGGCCACTAAGGACGAACTGCTCTCCTACTATCGCGACATGTTGCTTATCCGCCGCTTCGAAGAGCGGGCAGGGCAGCTTTACGGCATGGGCCTGATCGGGGGCTTCTGCCACCTCTATATCGGGCAAGAAGCGGTGGTCGTCGGCATGCAGGCCGCGATCCAGCCCGGCGATCAAGTCATCACGGCGTATCGCGATCACGGCCACATGCTCGCCTGCGGCATGGACCCCAAGGGCGTGATGGCCGAACTGACCGGCCGCGCCGCCGGTTATTCCAAGGGCAAGGGCGGCTCGATGCACATGTTCAGTGTCGAGAAGGCGTTCTATGGCGGCCACGGTATTGTCGGCGCGCAGGTTTCGCTCGGCACCGGCATCGCCTTCGCCAATCGCTACCGCGACGACGGCAAGATCTGCGTCACCTATTTTGGCGACGGCGCGGCCAACCAGGGCCAAGTCTATGAGAGCTTCAACATGGC
>DASZQG010000132.1:0-7441 GCA_035550075.1 Hyphomicrobiaceae bacterium
GCCAACCCTTTCGTGTTCACCAACCTGAAGACCGGTGAAGGGGCCGGGGCAGTCGCCGGGTTCATCGAGGCCCAAGGCGGCCTCGGCTAGACGCGCTTCCATACCGCAGCTCGCGCATCAATGCGCCCTGCGTTCAGTGCCGGATGCGGAGCGATGCGCTCCAGAAGATCGTGAGCCGGGCGCTCCTCGGCCGCCTGCGCAGATTTAGATTCGCACGCTCGGCGTCGCGTAGGCCATGGTCGAGGATTCCTGGAGGTACTCGCCGAAAAAGACGCCGGCGCCGACCGCGACTACAACCAACACCACAACCGCAACGATGAATGCCTTCATGGCGAAGCCTCCTGAACCGAGAGCGTAGCTATACCATGCTCAGCCCCGGCGATGAACCCGGCAAGGCTTTCGCAGGCGCGACAAATCTACGGGCAGGGGCGGAGGCAGCGCTACTGGGTGATGACGCCGATGACCGTGCGCGTTGTCGCGTCAACCAGGATCACCTTACCTCCGACGACCAGATACGCCGAGCCATCCAAGGCCGGAATTTTATCCGCGACAGCCGACGGCACCGGCTTGAGGTCGTTAAGCACGAGGCTGGCAGGCACTTCCGCGCCGGTCTTGTCGGGCAGGCCCGCGGAACCCGAGGCTTGGCCATTTCCGGGCGCGCTGAGTGCTCCGTGAATTTGCTGCTTCTGCTCGGCGCTCAGGCCCTTCAGCCGGTACTCGGCGATTGAAAGTTTGTCGTCCGCGGCGTTCCGGTCGGAATACTTGGACGGCACGGTGTCCACGTCTTCCGGCGCGCCGCGAACCGCCAACTTGCCGTTTGTGAGGACGCTGGCCTGTCCGTCCGTGCCAGGGACCTTGGTGCTCGGCTCTTGCCTGGAGCCCTCGTGCGGCTTGAGCCCGTCGCCCAACGGGGGAACTGACTCGGTCTTCTTGGGGCCGTCGGAGGCAGTGCCCTGCGCGAGCGCTGGACTGGCGAAGGCCGCGAGCAGAACGACAAGGGCGACGCAGTGAACGGTGTTCCTGGTCATGGGACGAATGCCTTGAAGACGAAATTCGAGCGCGCTTTCCACGCACGCGAAGCCTCTTCGGGGCAAACGCCGGCGCTGCGGCAATGTTCCCGCCTGCGGGTCCCGCGCCGGATGCACGGAAGATGCGCGCCAATCTGGCGCGCATCGTTTGCACGACAGAAGCGGGCCCGGAGGTCATTCAGCCGGGGCGGGGCGGCCTGCCGGGGGCGGTGCGTCCTTCACTTGGCCGCGGGCAATCTTCTTCTCGAGCCACAGGCTGTGATGCTCGCGCGCCCAATTGACGTCGACATCACCGCTGCCCATGGCTTCGAAGGCGCCTTCCATGCCGATGGTGCCGATGTAGATGTGCGCCAGCATGACCGCCACGAAGAGCACACCGACGATCCCGTGCACCATCTGCGCCGTCTGCATTTGGGCGACATTGGTTTCATAGAATGGGAACATCAGCACATAGCCGCTTATCGCCATGAGCCCGCCACCGATCACCACCGCCCAGTAGATCAGCTTTTGGCCGGCATTGAAGCGCCCCGCCGGCGGGTGCTTGTGGCCGACAATGCCGCCACCCTCGCGCAGCCACCGGATGTCGTTGCCTGTCGGCAGATTGCCGGCAATCCAGGTCAGGAAGATCAGCACGACGCCGATGGTGAAGGGAAAGCTGAGGTAGTTGTGCGCGTATTTGGCCCACAACGACCAGTCCGAGAACGCGTCCGCTCCGATCAGTGGCAGCAGCAGCCCCTTGCCGAACGTGATATTCAGGCCCGTCAGCCCGAGAATGATGAACGACACCGCGGTCATCCAATGCACGAAGCGTTCAAACGCATTGAAGCGCACAAGCGTGCGGCCTGACCGGCCTGACTCGAGACGCACCATGCCCCGGATCAGGTAGAAGGCGACAAGAACCAGCAGCATGCCAAGGATCGCGATGCCGCCGATCCAACGCAGCGTCACCTCGTGAAAATAACGCCAGTCCCGGCCCGCGGGCTGCTGCAGCACGTAAGACTTGGTGTCCGGTATGCTGCCGCGCCCCTGGATCCTCTGGACCTCTTTGAGCAGCTCGCCTTCCTTGACGGACTGGGCATTCGGGTTCACCGAACTTGGCTGCTGCGCGATGGCCTGCGGGGATAACGCTGCGATGAAGCACAGCACCACAAGGGCGGCCAAAGCTCGAAGCGGCGCGCAATTCGCCATCGTCAAATCTCCCTTTTGAAGTCTGCCAGCTTCGCCAGCTTGTTCTGATGGGCGGCGCGGCCTGCTAGCCGCGCCGCCGAATGTCACGTCGCGATGGTCTCGCGATAGGCGGTCTGCCAGCCCCAGGCGCCGGAGCTGTAGCCGCGCTTGACCACGCGCTCCTTGTAAATCTGCGCAATGATCTCGCCATCGCCGGCCAGCAGCGACTTCGTGGAGCACATCTCGGCGCACAGCGGCAGCTTGCCTTCGGCTAGTCGGTTGTTGCCGTACTTTTCGTATTCGGCCTTGGTAAGGTCCTGCTCCGGACCGCCGGCACAGTAGGTGCACTTGTCCATCTTGCCGCGCGTGCCGAAGTTGCCGACCCGCGGATACTGGGGCGCGCCGAACGGGCAGGCATAGAAGCAGTAGCCGCAGCCGATGCAAAGATCCTTGGAGTGCAGCACAACCCCGTCTGCCGTCGTGTAGAAGCAGTTCACTGGGCACACGGCTGAGCACGGAGCGTCCGTGCAGTGCATGCACGCCATCGAAACCGACCGCTCACCGGGCTTGCCATCGTTGATGGTGACCACCCGCCGGCGGTTGATGCCCCACGGCACCTCGTGCTCGTTCTTGCAGGCGGTAACGCAGGCGTTGCACTCGATGCAGCGGTCGGCGTCGCAGAGAAACTTCATTCGAGCCATGGTCGTTCCTCCTTACGCCGCCTGGATCTGGCACAGGGTAACTTTCGGTTCCTGCATGCCAGTCGCTGGGTCGTAGCCGTAGGTGGTGATCGTATTCGCGCTCTCGCCGAGAACGATCGGATCGGAATCGGCGGGATAGTTGGCGCGCAGATCCTCGCCACCGAACCATCCGCCGAAATGGAAGGGCATCCACGCGACGCCCTTGCCCACGCGCTCGGTGACCAGCGCCTTCACTTTCGCACGCGAGCTGTTCTCGGCGCCCGTTACCCAGACCCACCCACCGTCCTTGATGCCACGGTCGGCGGCATCGGCAGGGTTGATCTCGACGAACATGTCCTGCTGCAGCTCGGCCAGCCACTTGTTGGAACGGGTTTCCTCGCCGCCGCCCTCGTACTCGACCAAGCGGCCGGACGAGAGAATGAGCGGGAATTGCTTAGCGATACCCTTGTCGATGGCAGCTTTCTGCACCGAGAATCCAACATTCGGCAGGCGGAACTGCTTGGCATCCGGCAGTGTCGGATACTTTGCCACCAACTCGACGCGCGGCGAATAGATAGGTTCGCGGTGCACCGGTATCGGGTCTGGCAGGTTCCACGCGTTCGCGCGGGCCTTGCCATTGCCGTAGGGGATGCAACCGTGCGTGATCGCGACACGCTGGATGCCGCCAGAGAGATCCGTTGACCAAGACACGCTGTCGGGATTGGTCGGATTGACCTTCTGGATTACAGCGACTTCGGCTTCCGTGAGATCCTTATCCCACCCCAGCTTCTTGAGGACACCGTAAGTGAACTCAGGATAGCCGTCCTTGATTTCGGAGTCTTTCGAGTAGGCCCCGTCCGCCAGCATGCTGACTTTGCGGGTGGTGCCGTCGGGGAGCTTTTCCTCCCGCTCCACACCGAAGCGGGCGCGGAACGTGCCGCCGCCATCCTTGATCGACAGGTGGGTGTTGTAGAGCAGAGGCGTTCCCGGATGCTTGAACTCGGGCGTACCCCAGCACGGCCAAGGTAGGCCATAGTAGTCACCCTTGCACGGACCTGACGTGGCACGCTGGGTGCGCATGTCGAAGTCCTTCTGGTTCGCCATATGCAGCTTGAGCCGCTCCGGCGACTGGCCGCAATAGCCGGTCGACCAGGAGCCACGGTTCATTTCCCGCAAGATGTCTTCGGCCACCGGCAGGTTATTCTCGACCTTGATGTTCTTGAACATCTGATCGGCAAAGCCAAGCTTCTTGGCGACGCGATACATGACTTCGAGATCATCTTTCGACTCGAAGATTGGCTTGACGATCTGTTCGCCCCACTGCAGCGCGCGGTTGGAAGCCACGCGTGAACCCTTGCATTCGAACTGCGTGGCCACGGGCAGCAGATAGGTGTTGTCCTTGCGGCCCGCCTTGACCGCGAGCGACGCCCAGGTCGTCGGATGCGGGTCGGCAACCACAAGAAGCTCAAGCTTCGCCAGGCCCTTCAGCGACTCCGGGATACGCGTGATGGAGTTGCTCGCATGGCCCTGCACGAACATGCACTTGACGTTGTCCTGCTGGGCGACCTGATCTTTCGGCAGCAGCACCGCGTCGAACCAGCGGGTCAGCGGGATGCCCGACGTCTCCATGATCTTCTTGGATTCGAAGCGTCCCTTCAGATACTCGTAATCGACTTCCCAAGCCCGGCTCCAGTGCTTCCACGCACCTTCGGCAAGGCCGTAGTAGAAGGGCAGCGTCACGACGTCGAGACCCACGTCGGTGGCGCCCTGCACGTTGTCGTGCCCGCGGAAGATATTGGCGCCGGTTCCCGGTGCGCCGACGTTTCCAGTCAGCAACAGCGCAATGCAGCTTGCGCGCACATTGGCGGTACCCACAGTGTGCTGCGTCTGCCCCATGCACCAGATCAGCGTTGAGGGCTTCTCAGTGGCGAACATCTTGGCGACGCGCTTGAGCTGCTCGCCAGGCACCCCCGATACCCGCTCAACCTCTTCCGGTGTCCACTTCTCGATCTCCTTGCGGACCTCGTCCATCCCATACACGCGCTGGGCGATGAACTCCTTGTCCTCCCAGCCGTTCTTGATGATGTGCCACATCATGCCGTAGAGCACCGGGATGTCGGTGCCCGGACGCATCCGCACGTATTCGGTCGCGTGCGCGGCGGTCCGCGTCAGACGCGGGTCGATAACGATGACGTTGGCCTTGTTGAGCTCCGCGCCCTCCAGCAGATGCTGCAGCGACACCGGATGCGCCTCGGCGGGATTGCCACCCATGATTATCTGGGTCTTGGCGTTGCGGATGTCGGTGTAGCTGTTCGTCATGGCGCCGTAGCCCCAGGTGTTGGCTACGCCAGTGACGGTTGTGGAATGGCAGATGCGCGCCTGGTGATCGGTATTGTTCGTGCCCCAGAACGCGCCGAGCTTGCGGAAGAGATATGACCCCTCATTCGTCATCTTGGCGGACCCGAGCCAATAGACGGAGTCCGGCCCGGATTTCTCCCGGATCTGCAGGATCTTGTCGCCAAGCTCGTTGACCGCCGTGTCCCACGAAACACGCTTCCACTGGCCGTTTTCGAGCTTCATGGGATATTTCAGGCGCCGGTCCCCGGACACCAGCTCGCGCACCGATGCGCCCTTGGCGCAATGCGAGCCCCGATTGATCGGCGATTCCCAGCTCGGCTCCTGGCCGACCCACACGCCGTCCGCGACTTCGGCGGTCACCGTGCAGCCGACCGAGCAATGGGTGCAGATGCTCTTCTTGATCACCGCGTTGCTTGGGGCGGTGCCTGCGGCTTCGGCCTTGCGCACGCCGCTGAGCGGCAGCGTACCGATCGCAGCCAGGCTGCCGGCGGCCAACCCGGACCTGCGCAAGAACGAGCGGCGATCAATACCGCCGCCTGCCTGGTTGGCAAGCGCTGCGGCGAGCGCGCCGCGGCGTGCCTGACGTTCACTTTTTCTGATAAGCACGGACGTCGCCCTCCCCTGCTCAGCTCGGGTATTTGTTGACCCGATAGAATGCCTTTACGTGATCCGTTTCCTTGTAGCGGCTCTTGCGCTTCTCATCGCCGCTCTCGGAGTCCGCCTCAGCAGGCGCGGTAACCGACCCTCCGGCCAGCGCCGCACCGGCACCAACGCCGAGCGCGCGCAGGAAACCGCGCCGGCCGACGACCGCCTTATCTTCCGGCTTCATGTCTCGTCTCCTCCTCGATGGCTCGCGCAGCGCCGGTCATGCCGGCAACGCGAAAGCTTCTGTTTCGATCTCGATGAACACCCGTCCAACCGTGCCCACCGCCGCGTAGAAATCCGCCGACGCGGCACGCTCCAAGTCTGCAAAGAAGCGCCCGATCCAGGGCGCGAGGTGTTTCTGGAACATCTCCGCGTCGCTGCCCGCCGGCGTTCCGTGCCGTCCATCCGCCAAGCCCGCCATGATTTCGCACAGGATGCCGGCATGGTCCTCGGGCTCGGACAGGCCTTCCCCACTCGCGATTCCCCTCGCCTTCAGATCCGCACGCAGGCGCGCCAGGGGCCGGTCATGCAGGAACCCCGTCAAATAGTAGGACGCGTAAGGCACCAGCTCGCCGCGACCAATGCCGACGAAGAGGTCGAAGTATTCCCTCTCCACGCGCTGCTCATCGGTCTGCGCCGCGGCAGCGGCAAGGGCCTGGTGGGCCTCAGCCAGCGCGTTGCTGGCTTCCCCCCGACCAAGACGCGACAGGCGCTTGAGAAGATCGGCGTCGGGGCTGCGCATCAGAAGGGTCGCAAGCAGCGCGTATTCGCGCGCACGTGCTGCGTCGATTTCATCGACTGGAGGATTAGCAGACGCCTCGCCGAACAAGTCAGGACGCAAAACGCTGCGCGGAACGCCTGTTGCAGCCTCTACCGGCGCGACGCGCTCGGGCGGAACCCGCTCCCAGTTGGAGACCGATGGCTGCGAGATACCGATGCGGCGCGCAAGTTCACCGACGCCTCCGGCGGCGCGTATCGCCTCCTCCAGCCCGGCATCGCGCATTGCAAGGTCCCGTAGGTGAGCCACCCGGCTCTAGTTGAGAACTATTCAAAGGTTAACTCCACGCCCCATCGATTTGCAATAATCAAAAGCTATGGGTGCACACTTTCGCGGCACCCCACGGAGAATAGCAGGACCCTATCGCCGCCGAAGCGCGGAGGGCAGCGCGGTGCCGTGCCTGCGACGCGGCAGGGACTCATCCTGCCGCACCGCGTTCAGCTCTTCTGAATTCTTGTGCTGCATTGCAACAGGCATCGCCTCGAGTGGCGTTTCTCTCCCACGTGCTTCTGCTGCGACCGCGCCCTCTTCACTTTCCTCGCGCTGCGGCTCGGGGCGCATGGATGAATGCACGGTGCTTGCCACATCGGTTTGGGCCGGCACCTCGGGTGGGTTGTCATCCGTGCCGAAAGCGCGAGCGACCAGATTGTCGAGTTTGCCCGGGTCAAGATCGCCGAATCCGGGAACGCTCGCGGGGTTGTTGAAGTCCCACTGGTTTTCGGCAATCTCAATGAAGTCGCGGATTGCCGGGTCCGTGGTCCACGCGCGCCGTAAAGCAGCACGGG
>DASZQG010000133.1:0-15165 GCA_035550075.1 Hyphomicrobiaceae bacterium
CGCTGAGTCGGTCCCGCCCGTGCCAACTCGTCCTCTTTGCCGAATCGGATACCGCGAAGGCGTAAGCACTATTTGGCTTGAACTGAAAGCGCTTTGCCTCTTCAAAGCTGCTTCCAAGAAAACCTCGATGGCGACGAAAAAGTGAGGTGCCGAGATCGAGCATCGATTCGTCCGGAGGAAGATAAAACTGCATTGTCACGATCTTATTTAGGCCGTCGGGATGTGGCTTAATCCGATATTCTTGCGTGTCGCGGTAGAGGGTCAACTCGTACTCGCATTCCATCTCGCGCACGGCGGACTCCGACATGCCGAAGCGATCCGCTATGTCCGGCGCCAGCTTCTCAAACAAGGACCCTCGCAGCGCGCCATCCGTCTCTTGAATAGAGCATCAATCGACATCGTGGCGCTCCCTCGTACCGTGTTCGAAGCTAGCACCGGGGGCTACACCTGTCATGAGCGCGGGACATATCCCTGTGCATTTTCCAAGGGTTGTGGCGAATTAGCGGCCCTGACCGGGCTTGTGTGCCCAGCGGCGAGTGCGTGTGCTGAGGCCAAGAGGGACGCGCCAAGCAAGCGCGTTGATCGGGCTTATCCCTCCGCGTCATGCCGAAGGCATGCCTTCAGGATGACGCTCGGCCGGGATAACGGATGCAGGCGACGGCCGGGATGACAGGTGTGCGGGTGCGAGGAGGCTTTACAGCAACCGGGGGAGCGCGCGGAGTTTGCCGCCGCTGCGTCGAGGTGCGGCGGTCCGCTCAGGCTTTGCAGCGACGCTTGCGCTCAGCCCGCAGCTCGCGTTCGACCGTAGCGTTCAGCGCCAGCACACGGATTGCCTGATCCGGCGTCACGCCCGGAACCGGCGTGGCGAAGGTCTTGGCCGCCGCTTCCGTCTCATGCACCGCGTGAGAAAGCTCCCGGCAGTTGAGCCTGGTGCGCAGGGCGCGATAGGCAAAGAGCCGCGTGCCATTCGCATAGGCGGTTGGCGCTTCGGGCTGGGCGATCCAGTGCCGCTTTGGGTCACTGACCATCGCCTGCAGGAGCAGTTTGCATTGATCGGGTGTGCCGCAGGTGCTCGCCTGCGGCTTGGAGGGTGCGGCTGCGGGGCGCACCGGTTCCGACGATGGCGCCGTATCCTTGAGGGAAAGTTGTTGGGGCTCTGCTCCGCCCAGGGCGACAGGCTGCTGGCTGTACCCCCGACAGCCGAAAAGCAGCAACCCCGCAACGACCGGCGCCATGACACTGACGCGACGCCGCAAACCGTACAAAGCAAACCCACACATCGTCCCGCAATCCCGGGCAAGCGCAACCTGCCACGATCTTGCGATACAGCTGCTAAGAAACCGCTAACCAAACCGGTCCTGGGCGGGATCGCACGCGATCCCAAGCGAACCGCATATACCAGCAGCACGGCACGGCACGGCGCGGCGGCGCCCCGATGCGCTACAGCGGGATATTGTCGTGCTTCTTCCAGGGAGTCTCGACGGTCTTGCTGCGTAACATGTTGAGCGCGCGGCAGAGACGGCGGCGGGTCGTGCGCGGCAGGATCACATCGTCGATATAGCCCCGCTCCGCGGCGATGAACGGATTGGCGAAGCGATCCTGGTACTCCTTGATGCGCCCGGCGATCTTCTTGGCGTCGCTCAGTTCGGCGCGATAGAGGATTTCCACCGCGCCCTTGGCGCCCATCACCGCGATCTCGGCGGTCGGCCAGGCATAGTTGACGTCGCCGCGGATGTGCTTGGAACTCATCACGTCGTAGGCGCCGCCATAGGCTTTGCGCGTAATCACTGTCACTTTCGGCACGGTGGCCTCGGAATAAGCGAACAGCAACTTGGCGCCGTGCTTGATCAGCCCGCCGTATTCCTGCGCCGTGCCGGGGAGGAAGCCGGGCACGTCGACAAAGGTGATCAGGGGGATGTCAAAGCAATCGCAGAAGCGCACGAAGCGCGCGGCCTTGCGCGAGGCGTCCGAGTCGAGGACGCCGGCGAGCACCATCGGCTGGTTGGCGATGACGCCGACTGTGCGACCTTCCATGCGCGCGAAGCCGGTGACGATGTTCTTGGCGAACGCCTCCTGGATCTCGAAGAAATCGCCTTCATCGACGACCTTCAGGATCAGCTCCTTGATGTCGTAGGGCTTGTTGGGATTGTCGGGAACCAGGGTATCGAGCGACGGTTCAAGCCGCTCGGGACTGTCGCGGGTCGGCAGCTCCGGCACGCCGGACTGGTTGCTCGAGGGCAGAAAGTCCAGCAACCGGCGCATCTGCAGCAGCGCCTCGACATCGTTCTCGTAAGCGCGGTCAGCAATAGACGACCTGGTGGTATGCACGCGCGCCCCGCCAAGCTCCTCGGCAGTGACCGTCTCGTTCGTCACCGTCTTCACCACGTCGGGCCCGGTCACGAACATGTAGCTCGTGTCCTTGACCATGAAGATGAAATCGGTCATCGCCGGCGAGTAGACGTCGCCGCCCGCGCACGGCCCCCTGATGACGGAGATCTGGGGGATGACGCCGGAGGCCACGACGTTGCGCAGGAAGACCTCGCCATAGCCGCCGAGTGCCGCGACACCCTCCTGGATGCGCGCGCCGCCGGCGTCGAACAGGCCGATGATCGGCGCACGGTTGCGCAGCGCCATATCCTGGATCTTCATGATCTTGGCGGCGTGGGTCTCCGACAGGGAGCCGCCGAACACCGTAAAATCCTTGGCGAACACATATACGGTGCGGCCGTTGATGGTGCCCCAGCCCGTGACGACCCCGTCACCTGGGATCTTGGTCTTCTCCATGCCGAAGTCGGCGCAGCGGTGCTCCACGTACATGTCGAACTCCTCGAAGGATTTGTCATCCATCAGGAGATCGATCCGCTCGCGCGCCGTCAGCTTGCCGCGCTTGTGCTGCGCTTCGATGCGCGCTTGGCCGCCGCCGAGCCGGGCGGTCGACCCGCGCCGCTCCAGCTCTTCCAAAACTTCTTTCATGCCAGCCGCCCCGAATCGCGGTTTCCGAAGGTCCCCAGGGGCATACCATGCGCGGTTTGAGGCGCAAAAGGGTGGTCAAATCAGGGTAAGCGCGGCCCCGGCCGGCTAGCCGGGACCGGGCCGTCGCAGCAGCGCCAGCAGGCGGCTGGCAGCCTCCATCTCGCCCCAGCGGCGCGCACGGCGGGCGGCGGCCTCGGCGTCTTCACCCCACTTGGCGATCTGCCAGTCCTCATCGACGTGTGCCGCCGCCCAGGCCTCTGCGACGGTCAGACGGTCGTGGACGTGGGCCAGCGCCAGCAGCGCCGAGCCCATCAAGGCCGTCATCAGATGCAAAGCGCACAGGCCGAAGGCATCGTAAGCTTCGAGCGCGCGGGCAACCGCCGTGACAGCCTCGTCGGGCTGGCGCACCGGCATCACCCCGCTGGACGTCGCCAGCCGAACCCCGAGGGTGTCGCGCGCCCATGCCAGCACGCCGTCCCATGCCTGCGCCTGCCGCCGCACCAACTCATCCGGCGTCTCGGCGCGATAGCACACCAGATCACTGGCGCCATAGCCGGCGATCTCGGCGCGAATCTGCGCCTCGCGTCCACGGATGCCGTCGATCGCCGTGTTGCAGAGCGCCGTCAGGGGCATCGACACCGGGTCGATGATAGCCACCTGCGCGCGCCATTCCTCCGCGACGGCCTCCGCCAGCGCCTGCGTCGGCACCGCGAACTGGGCCTTTGCCGGCGTGCGGATGGGCCTGCCGTCGAGGAGGATGCGGAGGCCGACAGGCGTGGCCGCCTCAACGGCGACCGCCGTGTAGAATCGCGCGGGCAGGTTGCGCGCGGGCGCGCCGCTGCGGGCCTGCTTCGAACCGTTGCCGCCCGTCATGCGAAGCTCCGCTGCGCGGCAAACAATGCTTCGAGGATCGCGATCAGGGTCGCGCTGCTGGACGCGACCGCGTGCGCGCCTGCCGCCTGCAGGTGCTGAGCGTCATGGTAGCCCCACGCGACCCCTACGGAACCGACGCCCGCGTTACGCGCCATCTCGATGTCGTAAGTGGAGTCCCCGATCATCACGGTCGCGCCCGGCTCCGACGCCCCCTCCGCCATCGCGCGCAGGATCATCGAGGGGTGCGGCTTGGAGGGGTTATCGTCCGCCGTCTGGATGGTGTGGAAATGGCCAACCCAGTCCTCGCGCTCAAGAATGCGCGCGACACCCCGGCGCGATTTCCCGGTGGCGATCCCGAGCAGGACGTCGTTGCGCGCGGCCAGCGCCTCCACCACCTCGGCCATCCCCTCAAACAGCGGGTCTTGCGTCGCCGCAACCGCGCGCTGCTGTCCGAAAGCGGCGCGGTAGAGTTCGGCAAGCTCGCGCTGCACGGCCGGTGCCTGCTCCGGCGCCAGGGTGGCAAAGGCCTGCGGCAGCGACAGGCCGACAATGCTCAGGATGGCTGCGCGGGCAGGCACAGCGAGCTGCAGCGACGCAAACGCATGCTCCATCGCCGCGCAAATGCTGTGCTGGCTGTCGACCAGCGTGCCGTCGCAATCAAAAATGACGAGCTTCATGGCGCGAGGCTTATAACACACCTGAGGTTGGGGGCACGGCTGGCAACGGCGGCGTTTTGCCCGGCGTGCATCCAGGATGCCGGCGCGCAGCCGGTAGCATTGAGCAGGGCTTCAGGCCCGGTCGGCGTCGTAGCGGCCCGCGTCGAGCCCGAGCAGCTCCCAGGTACGGCGCATGTGATCGGGAAGGGGGGCCGTCACATCGATGGTAGCGCCCCCGGCGGGATGGGGCACGACAATGCGCCGCGCGTGCAGATGCAGCTTCGGCTCGACGCCGCTGTCGGTCAGAGCCTCGAGCCCAGCGTACTTGTTGTCACCCACGATCGGATGACCAATCAGCGCCATGTGGGCGCGAAGTTGATGCTGGCGCCCGGTGACCGGCTTCAGCGACACCCACGCGGCCTTGTGCGCGACGCGGTCGATCACGGCATAGTGCGTGGTGGCGTGCATAGCCTTGTCCTGCTCGCCCGGCTGGGCCTTGCGGACGCGGTCACCGTCCGGGCTGGGGGCCTTCACAAGCGGGCTGTCGACCTTTCCTTGCGGCGGCCTCGGCACGCCTTTCACCAGCGCCCAGTACGTCTTGGCGGCCGCGCGAGTCTGGAAGGTACGGCCGAGCTTGGCAGCCGCGCCCCGCGTCTTGGCCACCAGCAGCACGCCCGTCGTATCACGGTCGAGGCGATGGACAAGGCGCGGGCGCTCGCCGAAGCGGTCGGCCATTCCGGCAAGCAGGCCGTCGATATGGCGGCGGGTGCCGGTCCCGCCCTGCACGGCGATGCCATAGGGCTTGTTCAGCACCAGTACGTGCTCGTCCTCGAACAGGATCAGGCGCTCGATGAAGTCGCGGTCGGCCTTGGATAGACCCGGAGGCGGCGCCAGCGACGGCGCGCGCGCGGGAGGCTTGCGCACCACTGACGGCACCCGCACCTGCTGCCCCGCCTCCAGGCGCGCATTGGCCTGCACGCGCTTACTGTCAACCCGGACCTGGCCCGAGCGCAGAAGCTTCTGAAGATAGGTGTAGCCGACGTCGGGGAAGTGCACACGGAACCAGCGGTCGAGCCGCAAGCCCGATTCATCGGGAGCCACGATGATGGTCTCGACCGGCGCGCTCATCGAGGCAGCTCGCTTGCGCTCGACGGAGGCGCCAGTCCACCGCGGTGCGCGCGCTCCAAGCCGAAGCGCGGCATGATTGTAAAGGGGATTCTCACTTCGTCCCTTCTGCCTCGAGAACCCTGGCGAGCACCGGACGCAGGTACGACAGGAATCGCTGCGGGTCCTCGCTCATGGGGAAATGACCGAGCCCCTCCATGATGACGGCCTGCGTGCCGGGAATCCGCTCTGCCAGCTCGCGCGTGTCGGCGGGCGTGCAGGAGTAGTCGTATTCACCGGTGAGCAGGTACAGCGGACAGGCCTTCGTGTCGATGCTGGAGACACGCGCGCGCACGTCGCCGTCGGCGGTGTAGAAATGCAGATCGCCTTTGAAGACGCCCGGTCCGCTCTGCATGTAGTGCCAGATCGTCTCCCAGCGGTCCGCTTCGGGCACCGATGGAGCGACCAGGCCCGAGACGATCGCACCGCACACCTCGCCTCCGTGCACGTCGGGCCGGTGCAGCCACTGCAGGTCATAGTAGGGGTGCGCATGGGCCGCGGACTCCAGCCCGATCAAAGCTCGGAAGCGCGTAGCGTGCTCCAGGGCTAGGTGCAGCACGATGCGGCCGCCGATGGAGCACCCCATCACCACCGGCCGGTCCAGTCCCAGTGCGTCGACCACGCTCATGACGGTGTCGACATAGGCCCGCGAGCTCAGCCGATATTCGGCCTTGTGCCAGCCGACCGGCGGCGACGATTTGCCATGCCGCGGCAGGTCGAAGGCAATGACGCGGAAGCGCGAGAGCATCTCGGCATCGTTGAAAAGGCCACGAAACTGGCGGCTATCCGCGCCGGCAGTATGCAGGCAGAGCAATGGGACGCCCTGGCCGGCTTCCTCCACGTAGAGGCGATGGGGCAGGCCATGGATGGCAAGGCGCAGATAGCGGCCGACAATCGGCTCGAAGTTGGGCGCGGCGGTGCCGGTCATGCGCGCGTCCCCTCGGCAGGTGCGCGGCGCGGCAGCGCGAGCAGATCTTTGAAGTACTGGAGGTTTGCCATGAACACGTGCTGATCCCCCTCGATGCGCAGTTTGCCGAACCGAAGCATCGCCAGCAGGTCGTGACTGCCGGGCGGAGGATCGGCCTGCCAGAACGCGGCCCAAGCCTCAGCGGGCGCGCGAAGCGCAAATCCCCAGGCTGGCATGACAAACGGGCCGCGCTCCACGCGCTCGATGCGTCCGCGATGTATGTGCACAAGAAAATCGGTCCCGCCGGTGTCCAAGAGAAAGGCGACGCTGACGTAGCGCCCTCGCTGGGTGAGCCAGGCATCGTTGTTGGCCAGAGATGACCATCGTTCAACGGCGAGCATGACCATGGCTGTCCTTTTTTGGCAAACGGACGATTGGCGCGGCCTGCAGGGCTCAGTGGCACCCCGACTGACACCGTAAAACCCCACCCGGCTTAATTCGTCTCGGTTCGGCCGATCTGTCCCCGTCGGGACTGACGGCGGAGATTGTCATCTGCTTATGTGAGTCTAGGCGTGAGGCCACCTCCGTCATCGGCGGACGGCTCCATGCGGGGTAGCGGCCTCTCCAGGCCGCGAAGGGCCACAGAGACCGCGGGGCTCTGTGGCCCATTGATACCTCCGAACTCCCGAAAGACAAATTGCATCCGCGCCTGCTATTCTCGGCGCGTTCTTTTTTTTGATTTCCTTATGCCACACAGCGCTGCCGTTGCTGATTTGCTTGGGCGCACAGCCCTCTTTGGCTCGCTTGCACAAAGCGAACGGGCGGAGATTGCGCGCCAAATGCGCGCCGGTACGTTCGAGGCTGGCCGGCAGATTTTCGTGCGCGGCGATACCGGCCGCGACATCTACCTAGTGCGCAGAGGCCGCGTTCGCCTGTCGGTGCTGGCCGGGGATGGCCGCACGCTCTCGTTCAAGCACGCCGTCGAGGGCGACGTCTTTGGCGAGATTGCCGCCCTGGACGGCGGTCCGCGCACCGCCGACGCTATCGCCCTTACCCGGGTGGAAGCCAACGTACTGACGCATGAGCACATGCAAAACCTGATCCGGACTCACTCTTCCGTCGCTGCTGCCGCCATCAAATATATCTGCGAGCGTCTGCGCGAGACGAGCGCGCTGGCCGAAGGCGTTGCCTTGCTTCGCATCGAAGTGCGCCTTGCGCGGTTCCTGCAGTTGAAGGTTAAGATAGCCAATCCGCCGGCCGATGCGGTGGAGGTGCCGGTCGTGCTCGGAATCTCCCAGCACGAACTTGGCCTGCTGGTTGGAGCCAGCCGGCAAAAAGTGAACGAAGCGCTCAAAAAGCTCGAAAATGGAGGCGCCATCAAGCGCGCCCGCGGCCAGCTCCTATGCAATCCCACGGTTCTGAGGCGCGTCGCGGAAGACCCGCCGGCTGAGCGATGAGGCGTAATCAGGGATTTTGCTCGCGCAGCCCTTACTGTAGATTGTCTTGCACGCGACAATTGATCGCGTTGTCTAAGTCTCCAGGACAACCCCGGCCGTTCGGGCGTTCGAGAATGGCGTGCGTGAGGGAGTGAGTGAGGGGGCATGAAATGCGCGGCGTGCAGTCAGTCCTTGCCGGCGAACGCTGCCATTTGTCTGCATTGCGGCGCAAGCGCACGCGGCCGGTTTGCCGGACGGGCTAGTGCGCAACTCGAGCGCCGCCTCCTCACCGTATTGTTTTGCGACCTCGTCGGATCCACCGAGCTTTCCGCGCGCCTTGACGTGGAAGACCTGAGCGACCTGCTGCGCAGCTATCAGCAGAACGCGCGCCGCATTCTGGAAAAGGCCGGCGGCCAGGTTGCACGCTATGCCGGCGATGGAATACTTGCGTACTTCGGCTATCCGGCCGCCAACGAAGATGATGCCGAGCGCGCCGTGCGCGCCGGCCTGGAGCTCGTGACCGACGCCGTCAAGGACATGCGCCTGCCGGAGCGCTTGAACGTGCGCGTGGGCATCGCGACCGGCGTGGTGGTGATCGGCGATGCGTCCGCCCCCGGCGCCGACCAGCCGCCGGTGATCGGCGAAGCCCCCAACCTCGCAGCGCGCCTGCAGGCGCTGGCGGAGCCCGGTACGGTTGTCATCGCGTCCAATACGCAGCGCCTCGTGGGAGGGCTGTTCGACTACCGCGACCTCGATCTGCAGAACGTGAAGGGTTTCCCCGATCCGGTACGAGCCTGGCAGGTGCTGCGCCCAAGCCAGGTAGCGAGCCGCTTCGAGGCGCTGCGCTCCAAGCTTCCGCTCATCGGTCGCGACACCGAGATCGACGAGCTCCTGGCCCACTGGAATTGCGCCAAGGCCGGCGCCGGCCGGGCCGTCGTGCTGCAGGGCGATTCAGGCATCGGCAAATCCCGGCTTGCGTTCGAGTTCCTGGCGCGCGTGCGCACTGAGTTTCCGGTCATCCGGCGCTATTTCGCCTCCGAGCGCCACCAGGACAGTATGCTCCATCCGGTGCTGGCCCAGCTCCAGCAGGCGGCACTGCTCGACCGCACAGAGCCCGCCCGCGCCAAGCTCGAGAAGCTGCAGACACTGATCGGCACGGCGGACGCCGGCGGGCGCCAGATGGTGGCCCTCCTCGCCGACCTTATGGGGATTCCCGGGGGCGACCAGTTTGGCCTCACCACGCTGCCCCCGCGCCGCAAGCGCGACCTGCTGTTTGAAATGCTGCTCAACGGCATGGTCGGCGTGTCGCGGCAGCGCCCGATCGTGGTGTTGGCTGAGGATATTCACTGGCTTGATCCGACCAGCCGCGCGCTCCTCGACCAAGTCATTGGACGAGTTGCGTCGGTTCCCGTTTTTTTGCTTCTCACGACCCGCACCGAGGCCGTGTGGCGCGATGCCCCGCACGTGTTTTCGATCCGCCTAGGTCCGATCAGCGTTCCGCACGCCATGCAGCTTGTCGAGGCCATCGCCGGCCAGGATCTGCCGATGCCGATCCGCCAGCAGATCGTGACCCGTGCTGATGGCATACCGCTCTATATCGAGGAGCTGACCAGGGCCGCGCATGAGGATCGAACCGGCAGCCGCCAGCGCCCGGGCGGCTCTGCCGAGCCGGCCATTCCGCCCAGCCTCCATTCTTCCATGCTGGCCCGGCTCGATCATACGGGCGCGGCCGCCGACGTTGCCAAATTCGCGGCCGCCATCGGGCGCGAATTCACCGTCGATCTCCTGCAAGCCCTGTTGCCGTTGAGCAGCGCCCAGGCGTTGCAAACTTCGCTGGAACAATTGATTGCGGCCGAGATCATCCTGCCGGTGGGCCCGCCACCCTGGCGAACGTTCTGCTTCCGCCACGCGCTGATCCAGGATGCCGCCCACGGCATGCTGCTTCGCAGCACGCGCAAAACCCTGCACGGCCGCATTGCCGGCGTGTTGTGCGAGCAGTTTCCCGAGACGGTGGCCATGCAGCCCGAGATCGTTGCGGGCCACTATGCCAGCGCCGAGATGCCGCGCGAGTCCGCCCGTTTCTGGCTGGCGGCAGGCGAGCGGGCGGTTGGACGCTCCGCGCTTACTGAAGCCGGCAAGCACTTCACCGCGGGCCTGGAGCAGACCCGGCTGCTGCCGCCCTCCTCCGAGCGCATGCGCCTGGAGCTCGACCTGCACCTCGCGCTTGGCCCCGCGACCATGGCGCTCAACGGCTACGCGTCACAGGAAGCGCTCAGCATCTTCTCCCGCGCAGAGCGCCTCGTTAGCCGCGTGGGCAGGCCCTCCGAGCACCTCGACGTGCTGCTCGGCCTCTTCAACGTCTACTATGGGCGCGCCGAGATGGAGCACGCGCTGGCCGTCGCGCGGCAGCACCTGGACTACGCGCGGCGGCACGGCCGGCATGAGGCGCGCGCACACTGCCTGATCGGGCAGACCTACTCGTCGATGGGCCGCTTTGCGGATGCGCGGCACCATCTGCAGACGGCGATCGATCTTTTCCGCGCCGGTGAGGAGCCGCCGCAGCAATGGGGGGTGTTCGCCGACCAGCGGGTCGTGGCCCATGCCCTGATCGCGGGCGTCCACTACGCGCTTGGCGATCCGGGGCAAACCTCGGTGAACACAGCCGAGTCCATTTCCCGCGCGCACAGGCTCGAGCACCCGCTGTCGCTCGCGCTGGCCCTGGTCACGCGGCTCCTGACGCCGTGCGGAGATTCCGTCGACGTCCTGGCGGCGCGCGCGGATGAAGCCGCCGAATTCTGCAAGCGGCACGGCTTTCGCAATTTCGAGGCCTGGGCGAACTTTGCCCGCGGCGCCATCACCGCGCGTCGCGGCGACCCGGCGCGGGGCATCGAGCAGATGCATGCCGCCATGGCGGCGAACGAGGCGATCCAGTCGCGGCTGTTCCGGCCGACGCAGCTTGCGACCCTGGGCGGAGCATATGCGAGGCTGGGCCGGCTGGACGAGGCGCGGCGCCTGGTGCGGGAAGCCATCGCAACCGCTGAAAAGACGGGCGAACGTCAGGTTGAACCGAGCCTGCACCGGCTGCTGGGCGAATTGCTGCTGGCCGCCAACCGCCGTGACGAAGCCGAAACCGAATTCATCCGTGCGCTTGCAGTGGCGCGCGCGCAGGGCGTCAAACTGGAAGAGGCGCGCATTCTTGCCTGCATCGCCGGGCTTGACCGAACGAAGACGGCGCCCGTCCGCCCCCGCACCTCGCGGCGCCTGCCAGCGTTGATGCGCGTCCTTCTGGGCATGTGACGGCGCCCGCTAGGCCAGGCACCATAGCGCAGCCGCCAAGCTTAGCGCGGCCGCGCTCAGAACCAGCAGCCCGCTTCGTCCATTGACGAAGGAATCCGGCAGGGGCCGCAGCAGCAGCGGCGCGAACAGCAGCATCACGCCCCCTCCGATCACCGCCGCGTACCACGGCACCAGTGCCCATGCGCCGCCTACCGCTGCTACGACCGCCAGCACCGTCGCCAGCATGCTACCCCATAAGATGCAGGCCCCGGCGGTGCCCTTGAGGCTCGGCGCCCGATATTCCCCCGGAAACTGCCCGCTGACCGCCAGGCCATAGAGCGCGCAGAACAGCACCGCGCCCATGAACAGAAGCAGGGTGGACCAGGAGGGCAACATCGGCAGTTCTTTCTTTCGATGCCGGACACCCGGCCGCGGCTTGACCGCGCGGGCACACCCGCCCAGCATACGATAAGACCTGTTTCAGGACGCCAGGGGGGAAACGATGCCACAAGCTCCGGCCGCCGCAAGCGCGGCAGGCGAGAAAAAGCGCGAGAAGCGCACCATCTCCGAAATCCGACACTCCAAGAACACCGGCGAGAAGATGGTGTACATGTCGGTGCCGGACTACACATCTGCAAAGTGGGCGGAAATGGCGGGCGTCGACGTGGCGGTGGTGGGCGACAGCCTGGCCATGATCGCCCACGGGCATCCCTCCACCATTCCGGCCACCATGGACATGATGATCATGCACGCGCAGGCGATCCGCCGCGGTGCACCGAACACGTTCGTGCTCGGGTGCATGCCTTACCAGAGCTACAACACGGTGGACCGCGCGCTCGTTAACGCCACCCGCTTCATGCAGGAAGCCGGCAGCGATGCCGTCAAACCCCAGGGCGGCAAATCGCAGGCGCATATTCTCAAAGCGCTGGTCGATGCGGGCATTCCCACCGCCTCCCACATCGGTCTCACCCCGCACACCATCGCCATGTTCGGTGGCTTCAAGATCCAGGGCCGCACCGCGGAAGCCGCCATGAAGATCCTGGAGGACGCCTTGGCCATCGAGGACGCCGGCTGCTTCATGCTGGAGTTCGAGGCAGTACCGGCGGCCATCGCCAAGCTGATTTCCGAGCAACTCACCATACCTACCATCGGCATCGGCGCCGGCGTCGGCACCGACGGGCAGATCCTGCTGTGTCACGACCTGCTCGGCGTGTTCACCGACTTCAAGCCGAAGTTCACCAAGCGCTTCGCCAAGCTGACCGAGGTCGCCGTGGCCGGCATCCGGCAATACGTCAAGGAGGTGAAGGAAGGGACCTTCCCGGACGATGAGCACTCCTACTCGGTGAAGCCAGAGGAACTTGAGAAGTTCACCCGCATGGTGGCCAGTCGGCGGCAGGTCTAGGCAGCCATGGCGCCGCGCGCCGGCAGCAGGCTCTCCGGCGCGATCCCGAGCGGGCCGGTCTACCGCCCCTTTCTTTACACCCCGCCGCGGCCTCAGTAGCATGGCGCAGCAGGGGCACTCGGATTCATACGGAGCGATGAAGACCTACGAGGGGAAGCGCAGCATCGACGGGCTCGTCGTCACCGTGGACGGGGCCCGCCTTGCCGAACACTACGAGGTGAAGCGCTTCACCAAATGGGGATTCGAGTGGACCTATGAAGGGACCAGCCCGCAGCAGCTTGCGCTCGCCATCCTCTATGACTACACGGGCGACGCCGAGCGCGCTGTGCGGCTTTCGGAGCCCTTCATGAAACGGGTCGTTGCCAATCTCGACAACGACTGGACGCTGACAGGCGAGGAGATCGAGCGCGTCGTGCGGGAGCTCAGATAACTCGCGTCGGGAGGCTATGAGCGATGGTCACGGAACGGCAGAAGGCATTCCGACAGGAATACCGGTCGCGCATCATGGGCTGGTACGACGGCTATCTCCACATCGCCATCATCTACGCGATGGGGGCCGCGGCGTTCTACATCTACCTCCAGCACATTGGCAACGTGCAGCCGTGGGAGTGGCTGGCGGTACCGGTCACCTTCCTGTTCACCAACGTGTTCGAATGGGCGGTCCACCGCTACATCATGCACCGCCCGGTCAACATCAAGGGCCTGCGCGCCATCTACGAGCGGCACACCCTCAACCATCACCAGTTCTTCACCGATGAGGAGATGCGCTTCCGCGACCACAAGGACTGGCGGGTCACCGTGTTTCCGCCGTATGCACTGGTGGTTTTCATCCTGATGTCGATGCCGCTCGGCATCGTGCTCGGCAACCTGTTCACCCCCAACGTCGGCTGGCTGTTCATGTGCACGACCACCGGCATGTACCTGATCTACGAGTTCATGCACTTCTGCTGCCACGTGGACGAGAACTGGTTCGTGCGCACCTGCCCGTTCGTCAACACGCTGCGCCGCCATCACACAGCGCACCACAACGCGCGCCTGATGATGGAAACCAACATGAACCTGACGTTCCCGATCGCCGACTGGATGTTCGGCACCTCCGATCTCGACCGCGGCCTGCTCGGGCACCTTTTCAACGGCTACGACGCCGGCCACCTCAAAAAGAACCTGCGCAGCACGCCAAAGCCGCCCGACATTGCGGCCGCCCAGCCGCTCGGCAACTACTAGTCGCGGAGCGCGCCATGCCGACCGACGTCAAAGCCATCCTGTCGGCCATCACGTTGCTGGTTGCGGTCGCGTTCGCCTACTGGGAGCGGGCGGACGGCAACGGGCACCTGTTCTGGTTCGTTATCGCCTTCGGCGTCTTTGCCGTGGTGGCGATGTGGGTGTTCCCCGAAGCCATGGGCAAGCCTACCAACAAGAAATAGGCGGGGCGGCGCCGAACAGGATGCGCCGCATCGTTGTCTGCATCGCCCGCACGTCAGTCGCTGCTGCCCGCGGCCGGGCCGCCGAGGCGGTAAACCGGCTGCGACAGGCCGGCGTTGGCGCTCGCAGAGCCGTCGGCGGTGCGCGTACCCACGAGAGTCTTCAAATAGGACACGTTCTCGCTGGCCTTGGCCGGCGGCAGCGCGGCCTGCGCGGCCGTGCGCGCCTCCTCGTACTTGCCCGTCAAGCCGAGCACCAGCGCGAGGTTCTGCTGCACCTGCGGATCATGCGGGGCAGCGCGCTGGGCTTTGCGCAGCAGCGCCACCGCTTCGCCGGCCTTGCCGTCGAGCGCATAGGACAGCGCGAGGTTGTTGAGAACGCGCGGGTTATCCGGCGCCAGGGCCAGCGCCTTCGCGAACTGCGCCTGGGCCTCCTGCTGCTTGCCTTGGCTCGCCAGCGCCGCACCCAGCGCCGACCGCAGGCGCCAGTCCGGCGCCTTGGGATCTACGGCTTGGCGCAGGAGGACTTCCGCCTTGGCCGCCTGGCCGAGATCGAGTGCAAGCAGTCCGCGCTCGAGCTGCAGGCGGTGATCCTTGGTCTTGTCGGCTGCTGCCGCATCGAGCACGGCCAGCGCCTGCGCCTTGGCACCCGTCGCGCGCAGTCCGCGCGCATAGGCCAGCGCCGTTGTCACATTCTTGGGGTCGGCCTTGTTGGCCGCCGCCAGTGCCTCCAGGTCGCTGCCTCGCGTGGCCGCCTTTGCGGGTGCGGGCGGGTCGTCCTGCTTCACTAGGGCTGCGGTCTGTTCCAGGCCGGAGCCGGCGCACGCCCCCAGCACCAGCGTCAGGCACAGCGCCGTCAGGGCGCTCCAGCCGGTCTTTCCTGGGCCGATGCAAACCGAGCGCGCCATGCAATCCTCCACCCCAAACCGGTACCGCATGGGCCGTTGGTAGAGAGATTCGCCCCGTGCAAGCCGGGCGGCGTCGTGGCTGTCCCCGTTATCCCCAGGACCCCGGCGGACGGGCTCAACCGCCCTGTTTGAGGTGCGCGGCCCAGTCC
>DASZQG010000134.1:0-2346 GCA_035550075.1 Hyphomicrobiaceae bacterium
CCGAACGAGCGCAGGAAGCGGAACGCATCCGGCCCCAGCGGCGCCCCGCCCGTCAGGCACCACTTGGCGCGCCTGAGGCCGAGCTGGTCGCGCACCGGGCCGTACACCAGGAATTCGCCAAGCCAATACCCCAGGCGCGTCGCCCAGGGGATCTGCTTGCCATCGCTCTTCAGCAGCTCGCGGCGCTCGGCGAGGCGCCGAAAATAGGAATAAATGAGCCGCTTCAGCAGGGAGGCGTCGGACGCCTTCACCTGCAGGTCGGTGAGCATATTTTCCCAGATGCGCGGCGGTGCCACCAGCGCGCTCGGCCCCAGCTCGCGCAGGTCGCGCTGCACCGTTTCCGGCCCCTCGGGACAATTGCAGGTGGCGCCGACCACCAGGCTGGTGCTGAGCGAGAACATCACATCGCCGACCCAGCCCATCGGCAGGTAGCAGAGCCAGTTGTCGCCGCGCTGCACGGACTCTACCTTGGCGAAGCCCTCCGAGGTGTCGATCATATTGCCGTGGCTGAGCAGCACGCCCTTCGAGCGGCCGGTGGTGCCGGACGTGTAGGAGATGACGGCGATGTCCTCAGGCCGGCCCTGCTCCAGTTCCCTCTCGTAGTAGTCTGGGTTCGCCTTGGCGAAGCTGCGTCCGTCGGCTTCGACATCCTCGAATGATTTCAGGAAGGGCTCGGTATAGAACTTCATCCCGCGCGGGTCTTCGTAAATCACGAGCCGCAGCAGCGGCGTCTGCGGCTTGAGGGAGAGGACCTTGTCGACCTGCTCCTGATCCTCGGCCACGACGATCGAGACCTCCGCATGGCCGATCACGTGCGCCAGCTCGCTGGCGATGGAATCCTGATACAGCGGCACGGCCATGCCGCCCAGCGCCTGAGCGGCGAGCTGGGCCCAGTACAACCGGGCGCGATTGTCGCCGAGCACCGCAAGCTTGTCGCCGCGCCTGAAGCCGTGCGCCGCCAGGCCGAGGGCAAAGTCGCGCACGTGCGCCTGGCAATCGCGCCAGCTATAGGTTTGCCAGATGCCGCGATCCTTTTCGCGCATGCCCGGCTGGCGGCCCATGGTCTGGGCGTTGCGTTTCAGAAGCTTGGGAAGGGTCTGGGTGGTCATGCGCTCACCGTTTGCCGTACGGCGCCCGCACCGGCGCCAAGGTAGGCCGCAATGACGTCGGGGTTGTTTTGCACCTCCACCGGCGTTCCGGCAGCAATGCGCCGCCCGTGATCGAGAACGACGACCTCGTCGGAAATGTCCATCACCACCCCCATGTCATGCTCGATGAGGACGACCGTGATGCCGCGCTCCTGATTGACGTCGAGGATGTAGCGCGCCATGTCCTCCTTCTCGTCCTGGTTCATGCCGCCCATCGGCTCGTCGAGCAGCAGGACCTTCGGGTCCAGCGCCAGCGCCCGGCCCAACTCGACGCGCTTGCGCAAGCCATAAGGCAGGGTCGCCGTCGGCACCTTGCGCACGTCCTGCAGCTTGAGGAACTCGATGACTTCCTCGCACACCTTGCGGTGCCGAATTTCCTCTCGCCGGCCAAATCCCCAGTAGATGACACTTCCCAGCACGCCCGAGCGCATGCGCACGTGTCGGCCGAGCATGAGATTGTCGAGTACCGTCAAGCCGCTGAACAGCGCAATGTTCTGGAAGGTGCGTGCCACACCCAGTGCAGCGACCGCGCTCGGCCGCTTGCCGACGATGTCGCGGCCTTCGAGCCGGATCTGCCCGCCGTCGGGCCTGTAAAACCCCGAGATGGTGTTGAGCAGGGAAGTCTTGCCGGCGCCGTTCGGTCCGATGATCGAGACGATGCGGCCGCGGGGCACGTCGAGCGACACGTCGTCGATGGCCGTCACGCCGCCGAAACGCTTGCTGACCGAGCGGACCGCCAGCAGGGCTGGATCCGCTGCAATGCGGCCGGCCGTTTCGGAGAAATTCATCGCCCGCCCCGCGAGAGGGGCAATTCGAACGGACTCGATGCGCGCTCGGTGTCAGGCCGGTCGGCCCACATCGTTTTCCTCCCAACCCTGCCGTGAGGTATGCGGCGCCAATCCGTTGTCATTTTTTGGGATGATTGGCGAACCATCCGGCGGTTGCGAGCATGTTAGTGCAGAGCCGCCCCCCGCGCCACGGCGTAAAATGGCAGGCACGAGAGCGAGCGCCAGCGCGGCCTAAGGGCTGCCCCAGACGCGCTGGGCCGCCTCGACGACGAGGGCGAGCTTCGCCCACTGGTCGTCTTCCGAAAGCTGGTTACCGCCGGCGACGCTGGCAAAACCGCATTGCGTGGAGATGGCGAGCTGGTCTAGGGGTACGACCCGCGCGGCCGCGTCGACGCGCCGTTGCAGGTGCG